>JBMOMH010000357.1:0-27699 GCA_049323135.1 Actinomycetota bacterium | reverse complement strand
CATCCCAGGGCACCACCCGGGCGTACTGGTTCTCCACCGTGGCGCGGCCCTCGGCGACCTGGCGGAGGATCAGGTAGATGGACTGGAGAATGTCCAGCGGCTCGAAGCCGGCCACCACCAACGGCTTGCCGTAGTCGCAGGCGATGAACTCGTAGGGGCGGCAGCCGATGACGGCCGACACGTGCCCCGGGCCGATGAAGCCGTCCAGGCGCAGGTCCGGCGAGTCGAGGATCGCCTTGATGGCCGGGATGATCGTGACGTGGTTGCAGAACACCGAGAAGTTGTCGATGCCCTCCGCGGCGGCGCGCAGCAGCGTCATCGCCGTGGACGGTGCGGTGGTCTCGAAGCCGATGGCCATGAACACGACCTGCCGGTCCGGGTGCTGGCGGGCCACCTTCAAGGCATCGAGCGGGGAGTACACCAACCCATCCTGCTCCGGCCGGCGCCCCCCGTCGAGGTCTGGCGGGCAGGAGGTTCAGGCCGGCGGCTGGCTGATGTTGACCATCCAGGCGATGCCGAACCGGTCCGTGCACATGCCGAACTCGTCGCCCCACATCTGCTTCTCCAGGGGGACGGAGACCGTACCGGCCTCGGACAGTCGCTCCCAGTAGCCGCGCAGCTCGGCGGCGTCGTCCCCGCTCAGGCTCACCGCAATGTTGGTTCCGGAATTGTGCTCCATCCCCGGGGGGGTGTCCGCCACCATGAGCGTGAACCCGCGGTCGGTCTCCAGCATGCCGTGCATGATCTTGTCGGCGTCGTCCCCGGCGGGCCCCCCGCCGAACTGACCGAAGGTGCTCAACGTCAGGGCACCGCCGAAGACGCTCTGGTAGAACTCCATGGCCTGGCGGGCGTCGCCGGCGAAGCCGAGGTACGGGTTCAGGCGAGAGGCCATCGGAGCTCCCGTGGTCGTGGCCGGCGTCTGCGCTCGCAGGCTAGCGAGGGCCCGAAGGCGCGGACAATGCCCGGTGGCAGCAGTGACCTGGTAGCCCCGACCGGATTCGAACCGGCGCTACCGCCTTGAGAGGGCGGCGTGCTAGGCCGCTACACAACGGGGCCAGGTGATGACGCTGGGGTACCAGGACTCGAACCTAGACTAGCGGAGCCAGAATCCGCCGGGCTGCCAATTACCCCATACCCCATCGCCGTCCCGCCTGCCGGGGGCAGACGTTCGGGCACGGAGGAAAGAGTAGTCGAGGGGCGGCGCCCGCCCCAAACCGCCCTCGCCGGCCGGCGAGGGCGGCGGCGTACCCAGCCCGGGCCAGGTCACGAATCGGTCAACGATCTGTGACTTTCCGGCAGGATGTGCCATGGTGTGCCCCACCGCGACGCGAGGTGAGCCATGAGCCCTTCGGACCGTCTGAACCGACGTACCTTCCTGCGCCTGACCGGGATGACCGGCGTGGCCGCCGCGGCCAGCGCCTGCGGCGGGGGCGGCCAGCCCGCCGGGGCGCCCACGGCGGCGAGCCCCGCCCCGTCCCTGTCCTTCACCGCCCCGGCCAGCAAGCTCTCCGGAGACCTGAAGATCCTGCTGTGGAGCCACTTCGTCCCGGCCCACGACAAGTGGTTCGACCCGTTCGCGAAGGACTGGGGCAAGCAGGTCGGGGTGAACGTGACCGTCGACCACATCAACACCGCCGACGTCCCCGCCCGCATCGCCGCGGAGATCCAGGCCGGCCAGGGCCACGACCTGATCCAGCACATCGCCCCGCTGTCGCAGTTCGAGCCGAGCGTGCTGGACATGAAGGACGTGCTGGACGAGGCGACCCGGCGCTACGGCACCCAGCTCGAACTGACCCGCAAGTCCAGCCTCAACCCCAAGACCGGCAAGTTCTACGCGTACGCCCCGGGCTGGGTGCCCGACCCGGGCGACTACCGCAAGAGCCTGTGGGAGCCGGTCGGCTTCCCCAACGGGCCGAGCACCTGGGACGAGCTGCTGCAGGGCGGTGCGGAGATCAAGAAGAGCAAGGGCGTGCAGATGGGCATCGGCATGTCCCAGGAGATCGACTCCAACATGGCCGGCCGGGGGCTGATGTGGTCCTTCGGCGGGTCCATCCAGGACGCCAACGAGCGGGTCGTCATCAACTCGCCGGAGACCGTGGCCGCCGTGGAGTTCATGACCCGGCTGTACAAGGACACCATGACCAGCGAGGTCTTCTCCTGGAACGCCGCCTCGAACAACCAGGGGCTCATCGCGGGGCAGATGTCCTACATCCTCAACTCGATCTCCGCCTGGCGCACCGCGCAGGAGGCCAACCCGGACGTGGGCGACGACATCTACTTCGTCCCCGCACTGAAGGGCCCCAAGGCCGCGCTGGTGGCCCAGCACGTTATGTACAACTGGATCGTCCCCAGCTTCGCGCGCAACCCCGACGCGGCCAAGGAGTTCCTGCTGCACTACACCGGCAACTTCGCGGCCGTCACCTACAACTCCAAGCTGTACGACTTCCCCGCCTTCCCCAGCCTGGTACCGAAGCTCAACGACTGGCTGCGCAACGACCCGTTCGGCGCGAAGCCGGCCGACAAGCTGAAGGTGCTGACCAACGCGGTGGAGTGGAGCGCCAACATCGGCTACCCGGGCCCGGCGAACACCGCCGAGGGCGAGGTCTTCGCCACCTTCGTGATCCCCAACATGTTCGCCAAGGCGGCCCGCGGCGAGCTGACCCCGGCGCAGTCGGTGGCCGACGCCGAGCGCCAGGTCAAGGCCATCTTCGACAAGTGGCGGCAGCGGGGCATGATCGGTGGCTAGGCGGTAGGGAGGCCGGGTGGCGGTCGTCGAGGTCCGGGGTCTGCGCAAGCAGTTCGACGGGGGTCGGGGGCGGGGGCACGCCCGGGTGGCCGCCGTCGACGGCGTCGACATCGCCACCCGCGAGGGCGAGTACCTCGTGCTGCTCGGGCCGTCCGGCTGCGGCAAGACGACCCTCTTGCGCACCATCGCCGGGCTTGAGCAGCCGACCGCGGGCGAGGTGCTCATCGGTGGCCAGGTGGTGAACGAACTGCCGCCCCGGGCCCGGCAGATCGCCATGGTGTTCCAGAGCTACGCGCTCTACCCGCACAAGAGCGTGCTGGGCAACATCGTGTTCCCCCTCAAGGCCGAGCGGATGGACAAGCCGGCCCGGGAGCAGAAGTCCCGCTGGGCCGCCGAGCTGCTGGGCATCGACCACCTGCTGGACCGCAAGCCGCGCCAGCTCTCCGGGGGGGAGCGGCAGCGGGTGGCGCTGGCCCGCGCGCTGGTCCGCGAGCCCAGCGTGTTCCTCCTCGACGAGCCGCTGTCCAACCTGGACGCCAAGCTGCGGGCCAGCGCCCGCGACGAGCTCAAGCGGTTCCAGCAACAGCTGGGCACGACGACCATCTACGTCACGCACGACCAGGTCGAGGCCATGGGGCTCGGGGACCGGATCGCCGTGATGTACCAGGGCAGGGTTCGCCAGCTCGGCCCGCCGGTGCAGGTGTACGACGACCCGGCGGACACGTTCGTGGCCACGTTCCTCGGCTCCCCGCCGATGAACCTGGTGCCCCGCGACGGCGTGCTCGTCGCGTTCCGGCCCGAGCACCTGCTGCCCGAGGGCCTCGTCCACGGCGCGGACCGCCTGGTCGTGCCGTTCCAGGTGGACCGGGTGGAGCACCTGTCCGGGGACCGGCACCTCTATGGCACCGTCCGTGGGCTGGGGTCGGAGACCCGGGTCATCGCCCGGCTGCCGGCGACCGTCGCGACCCCCGTCGAGCCCGGCCAGGAGCATGCCTTCGCGGTGCACGCCGAGCGGCTGCGCTTCTTCGACGCCGGCACCGGAGAGCGGACCGCGCCGGTGTCGGTGCGGACCGGCGGATGAGCTCCCCGGGCCGCGACGTCGTCGCCGCCGGCACGCCGAGGCTGCGCGGGGTGGCACCCGGCCGGCCGCCGGAGCCGACCCGCCGGCGCCGGCTCAGCGACCGGGATGACGTGCTGGCCTGGGCGTTCCTGCTGCCCTCGGTCGCCTACATCCTCGCACTGGTGGCGCTGCCGTTCCTGCTGGCCATCGCGTTCAGCTTCAGCGACGTGACCGCCGGGGACCCGACGTTCAACTGGGCCGGCCTGCGCAACTACCAGCGGGTCTTCGCCGACCCCGTCTTCTGGCGCTCCCTGCAGAACACGGTGGTGTTCACCGTGATCTCGATGGCCCTGATCGTGCTGTTCGGCAAGATCCTGGCCAACATCCTCGTCGCCGACTTCCGCGGGAAGTGGCTGGTCCGGTTCCTCGTCCTGCTGCCCTGGACCACCCCCGTCGCGCTGTCCGCCATCGCCTGGCTGTGGCTGCTCGACTCGATCTTCTCCCCCATCGACTGGGTGCTGCGCACCCTCGGGGTCATCGACGGCAACCTCTACTGGCTGGGCAAGCCGCACCTGGCGATGGCCTCGGTCATCGCCGTCCACGTGTGGCGCCTGGTCCCGCTGGCCGCGGTCATCATGATGGCCGGGCTGGTGGCCATCCCCAAGGACGTGCAGGAGGCCGCGGCCGTCGACGGGGCCGGCTTCTGGCGCCGCATGCTCGAGATCACCATCCCCCTGACCCTGCCCATCATCGCGGTGGCCGCCCTGTTCGGTGCGATCCTCACCTTCACCGACATGGCCGTCGTCTACGTGCTGACTCGGGGCGGCCCCACGAACTCGACGCAGGTGCTCGCCAGCTGGGCGTTCTTCCGGGGCATCGAGGGCGGGGACATCGGGCAGGGGGCGGCCATCGCGCTGTTCCTGTTCCCGCTGCTGCTCGCCGCGGCGATCGCGATCCTGCGCTCGGTCCGCCGGATGGAGGTGCTGTAGGTGGCGGCCACGAACCTGCAGTCAGCGGACGCCGAGGCCGTGCAGCGACTGCGGCAGCAGGCGCGTCGCCGCCACACCGCGGCCCGAACCGGCCTGTACGCCGCCGCGGTGCTCTCCGCGCTCGTCGCGGCCGGGCCGTTCCTGTGGGCCGGGGTCACCGCGTTCAAGCAGAACCAGGACCTGTACCGGCGGGCCAACAACCCGTTCGTGTTCAACCTGCCCCCGACCGGCGAGCACGTGCGCTACCTGTGGGAGAGCACGGAGTTCCTCACCTTCGTCTGGAACAGCCTGTGGGTCGGCCTGCTCGTGGTGGCCATCACGCTGGCCCTGGGCCTGCCCGCGGCCTACAGCCTGGCCCGGCTGGACCGGCCCTGGGCCGGCCCGATGGGGATCGCCATCTTCTTCGTCTACCTCGTCCCGCCGACCCTGCTGTTCCTCTCCCTGTCCCGGGTGGTGGTAGCCCTGGGCCTGCAGGACTCCACCTGGTCGCTGGTGCTGGTCTACCCGACCATCACCATCCCGGTGTCGGTGTGGCTGCTCATCGGCTTCCTCAAGGCCCTGCCCCGGGACATCGAGGAGCAGGCGATGGTCGACGGCTACAGCCGGCTCGGGGCGTTCCTACGAACTGTCGTCCCGCTGGTTTTCCCCGGCATCGTCGCCGTCATCGTCTTCGCCTTCACCCTCACCACCAGCGAGTTCATCTACGCCCTGGCGTTCGTCTCCCCCACCGCGGAGAAGCCGATCAGCACCGGCGTACCCACCGCCCTGGTCCGTGGCGACGTGTTCTTCTGGCAGTCCCTGCAGGCTGCCACGATCCTCGTCGCGGTGCCGATCGCCTTCGTGTTCAACCTGTTCCTGGACCGGTTCATCACCGGCTTCACCATGGGCGCGGTCAAGGGCTGAGCCCGGTCAGCAGGACGGCAGCGGCGGCAGCGCGTCCACCGAGACGACCCGGACCTTGGTCGGCGGCTTGCTCTGCTTCCGCTCGGGGTGCTCCAGCTCGGAGACGACCACCGTGCGCCCGCTCGCATGGGCGGCCCCCCAGCGAGCCGTGACCTGCGTGGAGGACCCGGCGCGGAGGTCGGCGACGTACGTCGCGTCGTTCGCGATCCAGGTGACCAGGTGCCCTGCCGTGTTGGGCCATTGGAAGTTGTCGTCACCCGGCTTGACGACGCAGGAGCACGCGGGGGCCGTCGGGCAACCGGGCGGCCCAGATCTTCGACATCGTCCAGTCGGCCCAGACCGCGGTGTGGGAGTTCGCGTCGAGAAAGGTAACGCCACGCTGGTCGGCCAGCGCACGAGGCACGGTGGCCGGTTGCCGGGTGCGGACGTTCCAGGCCCGCACCTCGGCAAGGGCATTGGGGCTCATCGACTCCCGCCACAGCAGCAGGTCCCCGACGAAGACCTGACCCAGCGGGTGGGCATCGGTGATGACGTGATCGGTGCGAGCGGACAGGTCGTATTGGTGCAGCTCACTGCGCCCCTGCCCGATGCCGTTGGCCCAGGCGGCGAAACCGTGCCGGACGACCGGCATCGCGAGAGGTCCGGGGACGGGGCGACCGTCCGCGCCACGCCGGTACTCACCGAGGCGGCGGACGGTGCCGCTGTTCGAGTCCCACGACCACATGACCCAGTCAGCCTCGCTGGTCAGGGTGTGCGTCTCGCTCCAGACCAGCCAGCGACCATCGAAGGCCATGCCCAGGATCTGGTCGGTGACGGGGTTGGTGAAGGGGTGGATCCGGCGCCGCTCCAGCGACCCTGGACGAGCGGCCACCACCCCGCTCCAGGTCCTCTGGTAGGAGGCACCGAAGGCCCGGGTGCCGGAGGGATCGGCGGCGACCAGGCTCAGGAACTCCCCGGCGGCGTAGGGCACCCGCCCGGCATCGAGGACCGCCCGCCAGGTGCCGGGCAGCGCGACCCGGCAAAACCCTTGGGTGGGACCCGGGGTGCCAGTGACCACTGCGGACGGCTCCGGCCTAGCCGAGGACACGGTGGGTACCGGGCTGCCCGACGCGCCGGCAGCCACCGGCACGGAACCGGTACACCCCGACAGTGCGAGCCCCACGACCACCAGTGCCGCAGCGAGGCCCCTACCAGACGTAGCCACGGCGTAACTGGTCAGGTCGCCGCGAGGTGATTAGGAATGTGCGGGCAGCCAGGGACGGCCCTCGGTGAGCATGACGAGGACGTCGAGGAGGCGCTTGCCGTGTGTGGCGGCGGTGGAGAGGTAGCTGCAGATGGCGCGGAACTGTCGGGCTCCGGTGAGGGTGCGCAGGCAGCCGGACACCTTCTGCCGGAGCTTGATCATGCGGATGTCGCGCTCGGAGCCGTTGTTGTCCGCCGGTATTCGCCAGTCGATGGTGAAGCGGAGGTGGTCGTCTTGCCGGTCGAGCAACCTCTTGGCGAGCGCGTTGTGCTTCTTCATCACCTGGTTGCTGCGGGCGGCGGTGGAGGTGAGGCCGATCTGGGCGGCGGAGCGGTAGAGCTGGACCTGCTGGGCCAGCCGCGCGGGGTCGACGGTCTCGGCGTCGGCGATGGCGTCGCTGACGAGTTTCTGCCTGGCCACGAGGGCGTCGGCGGCCGGGGTGGCCCAGCACCAGTCGACGTCTGGTCCAGCGGCGTCGGCGACGGCGGCCAGCTCGCGCAGGGCGTGCGCGCAACAGAGTTGATGTTCGGCGTCGGCGTAGCCGTCGTAGGGTGCCCACGCGTCGTGCACCGCCACCCCACGAAACCGGGCGAGGACGCCGGCGTCCTCGATGCCGGCACTGCCGCGTTTGGGGTGGCAGGTGATCAATGGGTCCGTGCCGGTGCGCGCGCAGTGCACCCCGTGCGGTTTGCCCGCCACGCGCAGCCCGGTCTCGTCGAACCCGGCCACCTCCGAGGCGGCGATGCGGTCTGTGACGTGGTCGAGGAAGTCGTCCAGCCCGTCGGCGGCGCGCCGGGTCGTCGCCGCGACGGTGCCGTCGGAGACCGGGGTGCCGAACAGTTCGGCCAGCGCCTGGGCGGTGCGCTTCTGGGACAGGAACTGCCCAACGTAGAGGTAGCGGATGATCGCGGTGATCCTTGGCCCGTACGGTACCGGGGCCGTCACGCCCTCTGGTGCCGTGCCGCAGGTCGTGGCCCCGCAGCCGCAGCGGCGCGCGATCAGCTGGTGTTCGGTCACCTGCACCGTCAGCGGCGGCAGGTCGAACACCTGCCGCCGCTGCATGCCCACCTCGGGCGCGTCCCGCAGGTCCGCCCCACAGCCGGTACACCGGCCCGGCTCGTGCCGCTTCCGCTCGCCCGGGTCATCGACCAGCGCCAACGTCGACCCCGGATGCCCCGGCTGGCCGCCCCGCCGTCGACCGCTCTTACGGCGCAGCGACCTCGGCGCCGGCGTGACGAACGGCGAGTCCGACGACGGCGGCTTCGAGGAGTTCCGGCTGTCCTGCCCCAGCCGACGCCTCACGTCAGCAACCTCGGCTTCCAGCCGCTCGATCCGCTCAGCCTGCCGCGCAACGAGGGCCGCAAGCTCCTCACAGGACGGACGTGGATCGGCCGGCACGACCCCAGGATCAACGACGCCGACCGCGCGTCAACACGCCACGCCGATCAGGTCACACAAGCCACACCAGTCACACCGGCGCCCATCAAAGCCGGGCGACCTGACCAGTTACAGGGGACAAACCCCCGATGTGACGGAGCCCTGGCCCGCCGACGCCCCGGCCGGGGCTACGATGGTGGCCCGTGAAAGACACCGCTGTGCGACTTTCCCATGTGCTGAGCCGGCCCCTTGTGGCGCGCAACGGTGAAGCCGTCGGCCGGCTGGCAGACGTCATCGTGCGGCTCAGAAGTGGTGAGTCGCCCATCGTCACCGGACTGGTCGCCCAGCTAGGCGGCCGACGGGTCTTCCTCCCCATCGAGCGGGTGTCGGCGTTCGACGGCGAACGGGTGCAGTTGACCAGCGAGGTGGTCGACCTGCGCGGCTTCGAACGGCGCGACGGCGAGGTGCTCCTGCGGGCCGACGTGCTGGGGCATCGGCTCATCGACGTGGCCAACGCGGAGCTGGTGCGGGCGTCCGACGTCGAGTTGCGTCGGGTGGACGGCGACTGGGTGCCGACCGCCCTGGACGTGCGGGCGCCTTCCCGGTGGTTCGGCTGGCTCGGTCGGCGGGGCGCGCCGGCCTGGCGGGATTGGACGGCCTTCGCCGCATTGATCGGGCACCAGCCGTCGGCCCGTCAGCGTGGCCCGCTGGGTTGGCTGACCCGGCTGAAGCCCGCTCAGATCGCCGACCTCCTCGAGGAGGCCCGCCGCATCGAGTCGGCGGAGATACTCGACGCGGTGCACACCGACCCGGAACTCGAGGCGGACGTCTTCGAAGAACTCGAACCGGACTCGCAGGCGAGGTTGCTCAGCGACAAGTCTGACGCCGAGATCGCCGCGGTGCTTGCCCGGATGCGCGCTGACGACGCGGCGGACACCATCGACGAGTTGCCGCAGGCCCGTCGCGAAGCCGTCCTCGACCTGTTGCCGGCAGGGCAGCGGACGAAGGTGCTGATCCTGCTGGGCTTCAACCCGACCACCGCCGGCGGACTCATGGGGCTGGACTACCTGAGCTTCGCCGGCGACCAGACGGTGGCGGACGCGCTGGACGCCGTCCGGGCCGCGCGCCTGCTCCAAGCCGAGGTGCTGACCAGCGTGTACGTCGTGGACGCCGACGGGCGACTGTGCGCTGCGGCCAGTCTGATCCGGCTGCTGCAGTCCGAGTCGAAGGCGCGCCTGTCCGAGGTTGCCGAACGCGATCCGGCCCGGGTGGGCGCGGAGGCGGACCTGGTCGACGTCGCGGTCATGATGGCCGACTACAACCTGATCACGGTCCCGGTGGTCGACGCCCAGGACCGCATCCTCGGGCTGATCACCGTCGACGACGTCCTCGAGGCAGTGCTGCCCGAAGACTGGCGGCGGCGCGAGCCCCCACGACACCCCGAGCAGGGCCCTGACGCGGTCACCGCCGAGAGCAGTCCCGGGCGGCCGACCAGGATGGGGGACCAGGCGACGTGAACGACCGCCCGGCCCCCAGCCGCGGTCCGAACGCCCGGCTGGGACGGCCGGGCGCAGCCGTGCCGGCGGCGGACCCGTCCCGAGCAACAGCCACTGAGCCGGTCGAGCACATCGAAGGAGCCCTCGGCCGCATCGCCACCGACCACGCCGCCGGCCGGGGCTGGAAGGTGCGGCTGCGCACCATGCTCGCCGTCACCGGGCCCGGGATCATCGTCATGGTCGGCGACAACGACGCCGGCGGCGTCTCCACGTACGCCCAGGCCGGCCAGAACTACGGGTACTCCCTGCTGTGGGTCCTGCTGCTGTTGATCCCGGTGTTGATCGTCAACCAGGAGATGGTGGTCCGCCTCGGTGCGGTGACCGGGATCGGGCATGCTCGGCTCATCAACGAACGGTTCGGCCGGTTCTGGGGCTGGTTCAGTGTCGGCGATCTGTTCGTGCTGAACTTCCTCACCATCGTCACGGAGTTCATCGGGGTCTCGATGGCGGCCAGCTATCTGGGCGCGTCCAAGTACCTGGTGGTCCCGGTGGCCGCAGTGCTGCTCGTGGTCATCGTCGCCACCGGCTCGTTCCGCCGCTGGGAGCGGGCCATGTTCGCGTTCATCGCGGTGAGCCTTGTGCAGATCCCACTCGCGCTGCTCTCCCATCCGCAGTGGGGCCAGATCGGCCGGCACTTCGTCGTCCCGGGAATCCAGGGCGGCGTGAGCGGCGATGCAGTGCTGCTGATCATCGCCATGGTCGGAACCACGGTTGCGCCGTGGCAGCTGTTCTTCCAGCAGTCCAACCTCATCGACAAGCGGATCTCGCCCCGCCTCGTCTCTTACGCACGCGCCGACACCGTTTTCGGGTCGTTCGTGGTTGTCGTCGGAGCCGCGGCCATCGTCCTCGCGGCAGAGTACGCAGCTCGCGGGACGCCGGCGCTCGGACACTTCACCGACGCCGCCGGGGTCGCCCGGCTCCTCGGTGAGCACTCGACCGTGCTGGGCGCGCTGTTCTCCATCCTTCTGCTGGACGCCAGCATCATCGGGGCCGCGGCGGTGACACTGGCGACCAGCTACGCCTTCGGCGACGTCTTCCGGCTGCGGCACTCGCTGCACCGCGGATTCCGGGAGGCCAAGCAGTTCTACGCCTCCTACAGCCTTCTCGTCGGTCTGGCCGCGATGATCGTGCTGATCCCCGGAGCGCCGCTCGGGCTGATCACCGAGGCCGTGCAGGCGCTCGCCGGCCTGCTGCTCCCCTCCGCCAGCGTGTTCCTCCTGCTGCTGTGTAACGACCGTGAGGTTCTCGGGCCGTGGGCCAACCCGAGGTGGCTCAACCTGGTGGCCAGCGTCATCATCGCCGTGCTGCTCGGGCTGTCCGGGACCTTGATGGCCACCACCCTCTTTCCGACGCTGAACGTCGCCGCCCTCACCGCCTGGATGGGTGCTGGTCTCGTCGTGGTGCTCGTCGCCGCCGCGTTCGCGATGCGCTTCGCCTCCGGCAGCCCAGGCGTACGGCCGCAACCGGCGAGCACCATGTCGGGCAAAGAGCGCATGAGCTGGCGCATGCCGCCGCTGGCCCGGCTGCGTCCCGTGCAGTGGTCACCCGGACTGAAGCTCGGGATGCTGGCCCTGCGCGGCTACCTCGTGGTCAGCGTGCTGTTGCTCGTCCTCAAGGCCATCCAGCTCGGCACCACGTAGCCCGCGGGCGGCAGGGTGCAGCCATAGGGTGTCCCCGTGCCGGGCGAGGATGCGCGCGTTGCCAGCGGGCCGCCGTACGAGCTGCCGTATGAGGTCGTCGACGTGTTCACCGAAACCGCCTACGCCGGCAACCCGCTGGCGGTGGTGCTCGACGCCGACGGGCTGTCCACCGGGCAGCTGCAGGCGATCGCCGGCGAGTTCAACCTGTCGGAGACCGCCTTCCCGCTGTCGAGCGGGCGGGCCGACTACCGGCTGCGGATCTTCACCCCGCACATCGAGCTGCCGTTCGCCGGGCATCCGAGCGTCGGTGCCGCGCACACCCTGGCCCGGCTGGGCCGGATCCGCAGCGGTGCGGTGGTGCAGGACTGCGGCGCGGGACTGCTGCCCGTGGACGTCGACCCGGCGGGCGCGACGCTGACCGGCGGGCAGCCGGAGGTGGGACCGTCGCTGGACGCCGCGGTGCTGTTGGCCGCGGTCGGGCTGGGGGTCGGGGACCTCGACCCGGCGGCTGCGCCCGGGGTGGCCGGCTGCGGGGATCTCCTTCGGCTACCTGCCGGTGCGGGCCGCGGCGCTGGCCCGCGTGATCCCGGACCGGGTGTCCGCGTACGACCTCATGTCCCTAGCGGGGTACGACCTCACGTCCTGAGCTCTCGGCATGTCGAGTTCCGTTAGTCGTAGCTGGTGATCACCCTTCGGCTCGTCAGCCGGCAAGCAGACGAGACCGAAGGGCGACCACCACCATGATTCTCGATCAGGAGAGCTGGATGGACATTCGACGTTTCCGCGGCCTGCACGCCGCGGGGGTGAGCATCGCGGAGATCGCTCGGGCGACCGGGCATGACTGGAAGACGGTGAAGAAGTACCTGGCGGCGGACGCGTCGGTCAGTCCGCCGGTGGCGCCGTCACGGGCGGGGACGCAGCCGCTGGCGATCGCGCCGTTCATCGCGGTGGTGGACGCGTGGCTTCGTGCGGACATCGATATGAAGGCGTCGGTGATCCACGAGCGGCTGGTCGCCGAGCACGGCTTCGCCGGGCACTACCAGCGGGTGAAGGTGTATGTGGCGAAGGCGCGGCCGCGGATCGCGGTGGAACTGGCGGAGACGGACGATACTGTAGAGCCCGGCACCGACCCGCAACGCCTGTAGGGACGATCAGGCCCCGACGTGCTCGCGCAGCGCCCGGGCCATCCGGCCGAGGCTGCGTTCCCTGCCCAGGATCGCCATCGACTCGAACAGCGGCGGGGAGACCCGCCGGCCGGTGACCGCCACCCGCACCGGGCCGAAGGCGTGCTTGGGCTTGAGCCCCAGCCCGTCGACGAGCGCGCCCCGCAGCGCCGACTCGACGGCCTCGGCCGTCCAGTCCTCGAGCCGTTCCAGGGCGGCGTACGCCGCCTCCAGCGCCGGGCGGCTGTCCTCGGTGAGCGACCGCGCCGCGGCCTCGGGGTCGACGCTGAAGTGCGCCTCGTCGACGAGCAGGAAACCCAGCAGCTCCACGGCCTCGGTGAGCCGGGCGATGCGCTCCTGCACCAGGGGAGCCGCCCGGTCGACCACGTCGAGCTCGGCGTCGGTCGGCCGGTGTGCGAGCAGGCCGGCCTCCTGCAGGAACGGCACGATCCGCGCCCGGAAGTCCACCGGGTCCAGCCCCCGGATCTTGTCGCCGTTGATGGCCTCCAGCTTCTTCAGGTCGAACCGGGCCGGGTTGGCGTTGACCCGCGCGATGTCGAACAGCTCGACCATCTCCTGCAGCGTGAACAGCTCCCGGTCCTCCCCGGGCGACCAGCCCAGCAGCGCCAGGTAGTTGCACAGCGCCTCGGGCAGGAAGCCGTGGCGCCGGTACCAGGCGATGGACACCTCGCCGTTGCGCTTGGACAGCTTCAGGTTGTCCGCACCCATCACGAACGGCAGGTGCGCGAACTGCGGCAGGTCCGCCTCGGCCACCCCCATCGCCCGGTAGACGGCCAGCTGCCGGGGGGTCGAGGACAGCAGGTCCTCCCCCCGCAGGATGTGCGTGATCCGCATGAGGACGTCGTCGACGGCCACCGCGAGGGTGTAGAGCGGGTAGCCGTCGGCCCGTACCAGGACGAAGTCGGGGACGTCGACATGCCGGAAGGTCACCTCCCCGCGGACCAGGTCGGTGAACGTGGTGGTGCCCGGCGGCATCCGGAAGCGCACCGCGGGGGCGCGCCCCTCCGCCTCGTACGCCGCCCGCTGCTCGGCGCTCAGGTCCCGGCAGCGGCCGTCGTAGCCGGGGGGCAGGCCGGCGCGCCGCTGCGCCTCCCGGCGCTCCTCCAGCTCCTCGGGGGTGCAGTAGCAGTGGTAGGCGTCGCCCTGGTCGAGGAAACGGCGCGACCAGGTCGCGTAGATGTCCATCCGCTGGCTCTGCAGGTAGGGCCCGTAGGGTCCGCCGACCTCCGGTCCCTCGTCCCAGTCCAGGCCCAGCCAGCGCAGGGACTCGAGGGCGGCGTGGATGTACTCGTCGGTCACCCGGGTCCGGTCGGTGTCCTCGATACGGAACACGAAGGTGCCCTTGGTGTGCCGGGCGAAGGCCCAGTCGTACAGCGCGGTCCGCACGTTGCCCACGTGCAGGTCGCCGCTGGGGGAGGGGGCGAAGCGCACCCGCACCGGCCGCTCAGCCACGGGACACCACCCGGTTGGTCAGCGTGCCGATCCCTTCCACGGTGACGGACACCTCGTCACCCACCTCCATCGCGCCGACCCCGGCCGGGGTTCCGGTGAGCAGGACGTCCCCGGGCAGCAGCGTCATCGCCGCCGACACGTAGGCGACCAGGGACGCCACGTCGTGGACCAGCGCGGAGGTCCGCCCGGCCTGGCGCAGCTCCCCGTTCAGCGTGGTGGTCACCGCCAGGTCGGAGACGTCCAGGTTCGTCTCGACCCACGGGCCGAGCGGGCAGAACGTGTCGAACCCCTTGGCCCGGGCCCACTGCCCGTCCCGCCGCTGCAGGTCGCGGGCGGTGACGTCGTTGGCGCAGGTGTAGCCGAAGACCACGTCGCCGACCCGCTCGGGGGGAACGTCCCGGCACAGCCGGCCGATGACCACCGCCAGCTCGCCCTCGAAGTGCACCTCCCGGGACTGGGGGGGGTACACGATGGCGTCGCCGGGGCCGACGACGGCCGTGTTGGGCTTGAGGAACAGCAGCGGCTCGGCGGGCACCTCGTTGCCGAGCTCGGCGGCGTGCTCGGCGTAGTTGCGGCCGACGCAGACCACCTTGCTCCGCGGGATCACCGGGGCGAGCAGGCGCGCCGCGGCCAGCGGGTGGCGCTCCCCGGTGAAGCTGACGCCGCGGTAGAGCGCGTCGCCATCGACGACGGCGAGGACCTCCGCCCCCGGGTCGCCCTCGACCACGCCGTACGCCGGCTCCTCACCCAGCGTGAACCTCGCGATCCGCACCCCAGGAGGCTACCGGCCCACCGGGCGAGCCCTCACCGGTGGCGTCCCGGGCCAGCAGGCCGAAGTCGACCGCAGCGGCGAGGGCCTGCCAGGAGGCCTCGATGATGTTCTCGTGGACCCCGACGGTGGTCCACTCCCCCTCGCCGTCGGCGGTCTCCACCAGGACCCGGACCACGGCGTCCGTGCCGTGGGACCCCTCGAGGATGCGCACCTTGTAGTCCACCAGCTCCATCGCGGCCAGCTGCGGGTAGCCCTGCTCGAGGGCCAGCCGCAGCGCCCGGTCCAGGGCGTTGACCGGCCCGTTGCCCTCCCCGGTGGCCACCGCCCGGCGACCCCCGGCGTGCACCTTCACCGTGGCCTCGGTGCGCACCTCCCCGTGGGCGTCCCGGTCGACGATGACCCGCCAGGACTCCAGGGTGAACGGGCGGGCCCGGTCGGGATCCACCTCCTCGCGCAGCAGCAGCTCGAAGGACGCGTCGGCGGCCTCGAAGCTGTAGCCGCGCGCTTCCAGGTCCTTCACCCGCCGCACGACCCGGCCGAGCACCTCCGGGTGGGCACCCAGGTCGTAGCCCAGGGCCCGGCTCTTCAGCTCGACGCTGGCCCGGCCGGCCATCTCCGAGACCAGCATGCGCATGTCGTTGCCGACAGCGGTGGGGTCGACGTGCTGGTAGAGGTCCGGGTCCACCTTCACCGCGCTGGCGTGCAGCCCCGCCTTGTGCGCGAAGGCGCTGCTGCCGACGTACGGCTGCTGGTGCCGCGGCGGCTGGTTGGCCAGCTCGGCGACCGCGTGGCTCACCCGCTGCAGCTCCCCGAGCCGGCCCGCCGGCAGCACCCGCCGGCCCAGCTTGAGCTCCAGGTTGGCCACCAGGGTGGCCAGGTTGGCGTTGCCGCACCGCTCCCCGTAGCCGTTGACCACGCCTTGGACGTGGGTGACTCCGGCGTCCACCGCGGCGAGGGTGTTGGCCACCGCGCAGCCGCTGTCGTCGTGGCAGTGGATGCCCAGCCGGGCGCCGGAAGTGGCGAGCACCTCGTGGACGACGTCGGCGACCTGCCTCGGGAGCATCCCCCCGTTGGTGTCGCAGAGCACCACCACGTCGGCACCGGCCTCAGCGGCGACCCGGACCACCTCCAGGGCGTACGCCGGGTCGGCCTGGTGGCCGTCGAAGAAGTGCTCGGCGTCGAGGAACACCCGCCGGCCCTCGGCCCGCAGGTGGCGCACCGTGTCGGCGACCATGGCCAGGTTCTCCGCCAGGGTGGTCCGCAGCGCCCGCTGCACGTGCCGGGCGTCGCTCTTGGCCACCAGGCAGACGACGTCGGCGCCGGAGTCGCGCAGCGCGGCCACCTGCGGGTCGTCGGCAGCGGCCACCCCGGGCCGGCGGGTGGCGCCGAACGCGGCCAGCCGGGCGTGCCGCAGCTGCAGCTCGGTGCGGGCCCGGCGGAAGAACTCCGTGTCCTTGGGCAACGCCCCGGGCCAGCCGCCCTCCACGAACCCGACGCCGAGGTCGTCGAGGTGGCTGGCGATGGCCAGCTTGTCGGCCACCGTGAGGGCCATGCCTTCGCCCTGCGCGCCGTCGCGCAGCGTGGTGTCGTAGACGTGGAAGTCGTCGTCCATCGAGGTCCTGCCCTGAGAAACGAAAAGACCCCCTGCGGGTGCAGGAGGTCTGCGCGTCGGCGGAGGTGCTGCCGGCGCGCTAGCCGCTAATGGTCGAACCGAGGTACATGGCGGGGCTCATCCTGTCAGACGGGACCCCGGCAGGGAAGCCCCGGGAGCCCGCAGACCGTCCCCGGGGGCAGTGGGCCCCTTGAGCCCGGGAGGGCCCGCGGCCGGCACCATAGGCCACATCGCTCACGCCGGACCCAGCCGTTGCTGGGGCAGGCGACAGGGATCTGAATTTGTGGTAGGAGATGTTACCTATAGGCCACAAAGAGCACCACAACCATCGATCCTCCTGTCGCCGACCCCAACTACTGAGGCAGCTGTGGCAGCGGAGGCACCAGAGCCGAGCGGTTTGCCGAGGCCGCTCGCTCCGCAGCTGGGCGCCGGACGGGCGTGGCTCCAAGGCCGCCTGGGGGACCGAGGCCAGCTGCTCAGGCCGCGCGTCAGGGGACGGGGTGCAGCCAGCCGTGGGTGTCCTCGGCCCGGCCGAACTGGATGTCGGTCAGCGCCCGGCGCAGCCCCCCGGCCACGGGCCCCATCTCCGCGCCCGCGGGCCGGACTTCCCCGCCCCGCCAAGCCAGCCGTCCCACCGGGGTCACCACCGCCGCGGTACCACAGGCGAACACCTCGGTGATCCGCCCGGAGGCCACCCCGTCCCGCCACTCGGCGACGTCGACCCGGCGCTCCTCCACCTTGTGCCCCAGCTCGCCGGCGAGGGTGAGGATGGACTGGCGAGTCACCCCCTCCAGGATGCTGCCGGTCAGCTCCGGGGTGACCACCGACCCGTCGTCGTACACGAAGTACAGGTTCATCCCGCCGAGCTCCTCGACCCAGCGCCGCTCCACGGCGTCGAGGAAGGCCACCTGGTCGCAACCGTGCGCCAGCGCCTCCTGCTGGGCGATGAGGCTGGCCGCGTAGTTGCCCGCGCACTTGGCCGCACCGGTGCCGCCGGGGGCCGCCCGGGTGTACTCCTCGGACAGCCAGATCGACACCGGCCGCACCCCACCGCTGAAGTACGCACCGGCCGGGGAGGCGATGACGCAGAAGAGGACCTCGGCGGCCGGGCGCACACCCAGGAACGCCTCGCTGGCGAACATGAACGGCCGCAGGTAGAGGGTCTTCTCCTCCCCCGCCGGCACCCACTCCCGGTCCACCCCGACGAGCAGGTCCGCGGCGGCCACGAAGGTCGCCACCGGCAGCTCGGGCAGCGCCATCCGCCGGGCCGAGGCCTGGAACCGCCGAGCGTTGGCGTCCGGCCGGAAGGTGGCCACCGACCCGTCCGGCTGCCGGTAGGCCTTGAAGCCCTCGAAGATGGCCTGCGCGTAGTGCAGCACCGCGGTGGCCGGGGACAGCGACAGCGGACCGAACGGCACCACCCGGGCGTCGTACCAGCCCTGCCCGGGCGTCCAGCGCACGGTGACCATGTGGTCGGTGAAGACCTTGCCGAACCCGGGGTCGGCGAGGACCCGGGCCCGCTCCTCGGCGGGGACGGGGGCCGGGTTGCGCTCGACGGTGAAGGCGAGGGGCGGCGCGGCGGCGGTCATGCCGCAGACGTTACCGGGTGGCACCGCGCCGGGGCACCGGTGTCACACGCCGAGGCGGGCCACGATGGCGTCGCCCACCTCGGTGGTGCGCCGCCGGCCGGCGGCCCCCCGGGCGGCCAGGTCGGCGGCCACCGCGGCCTCCACCCGGGCCGCCGGCTCGGCCAGGCCCAGGTGGTCCAGCAGCAGGGCCACCGACAGGATCGTCGCGGTCGGGTCGGCGAGCCCCTGGCCGGCGATGTCCGGGGCGGAGCCGTGCACCGGCTCGAACATGCTGGGGTGGCGGCGGGTGGGGTCGATGTTGCCGCTGGCCGCCAGCCCCATGCCCCCGGCGATCGCCGCGCCCAGGTCGGTGAGGATGTCCCCGAACAGGTTGTCGGTGACCACCACGTCGAACCGGCCCGGGTCGGTGACGAAGAACATGCTCGCCGCGTCGACGTGGTAGTAGTCGACCTCGACCTGCGGGTACTCGGCGGCCACCCGGGCCACCGTGCGCTGCCACAGGTTGCCGGCGTGGACCAGCACGTTGGTCTTGTGCACCAGGCTCAGCCGGCGCCGGGGCCGGGCCGCGGCCCGGGCGAAGGCGTCACGGACCACCCGCTCCACGCCGTAGGCGGTGTTCAGGCTCTCCTCGGTGGCCACCTCGTACGCCGTCCCGTGGCGCAGCGACCCGCCGGCGCCGGCGTACGGGCCCTCGGTGCCCTCCCGGACGACCACCATGTCCACGTCGGCCGGGGACACCCCGGCCAGCGGGCCGGCCACCCCCGGGTAGAGCCGCACCGGGCGCAGGTTGACGAAGTGGTCGAAGGCGAAGCGCAGCCGCAGCAGCAGGCCCCGTTCGAGCACCCCGGGGGGCACGCTGGGGTCGCCCACCGCCCCGAGCAGGATCGCGTCGTGGCCACGCAGCTCGTCGAGCACCGAGTCCGGCAGGGTCTCGCCGGTGGCGTGCCACCGGCGCGCGCCGAGGTCGTAGTCGGTGGCCTCGACCTTGACGTCGAACGCGGGGAGCAGCGCGTCGAGGACCTTGCGGGCCTCGGCGACCACCTCGGGGCCGATGCCGTCGCCGGGGATGACCGCCAGCCGGAGGGTTCCTGTCACGACCGTCACACCTCCACCAGGTCCACGGCGCGGGCCGAGTAGGCGCCGATCTCGGTGACGATCCGGTCCAGGGTCGCCGCGGGGATCGCGCTGTCCACGGTGAGCACCACCAGGGCGTGCCCGCCCCGCGCGTCCCGGCTGACCTGCATGCCGGCGATGTTGATGTCCTCATCGCCGAGGATCCGGCCGACCACGCCGACCACCCCAGGCCGGTCGTCGTAGCGCAGGAAGGCCATGTGCTCGGTCGGCACGATCTCCATGTCGAAACCGTCCACCTCGACCAGCTTCTCCACGTGCCGCGGCCCGGACAGGGTGCCCGACACCGACACCTGCTCCCCAGTGGGCAGGGTCCCCCGGACGGTGACCAGGTTGCGGTAGTCCTCGCTCTCCGCGTCGGTGGTGAGCCGGACCTCCACCCCCCGCTCGGCGGCCAGCAGCGGAGCGTTGACGTAGGTCACCGACTCCTCGACCACGTCGGCGAACACGCCCTTGAGCGCGGCCAGCTCCAGCACCTTGACGTCGTACTGGGTGATCTCACCGCGGACCTCGACGTCGAGCTGGGCAGCAACGCCCCCGGCCAGCGCGGTGAAGATGCGGCCCAGCTTCTCGGCCAGCGGCAGCCCGGGGCGCACGTCCTCGGCGATCACCCCGCCCTGCACGTTCACCGCGTCGGGCACCAGCTCCCCGGCCAGGGCCAGGCGCACCGAGCGGGCCACCGCCACCCCGGCCTTCTCCTGGGCCTCGTGGGTGCTCGCGCCCAGGTGCGGGGTGAGCACCACGCCGTCGAACTCGGCCAGCGGGCTGTCCGTGCACGGCTCGGTGGCGAACACGTCGATGCCGGCCCCGGCGACCCGCCCCTCCTTGAGCGCGACGTAGAGCGCGTGCTCGTCGACGATGCCGCCCCGGGCGGCGTTGACCAGCCGGACGGTGGGCTTGACCAGGCGCAGCTGCTCCTCGCCGATGAGCCCGAGGGTCTCCGGGGTCTTGGGCAGGTGCACGGAGATGAAGTCGCTCTCCCGCAGCAGGTCGTCCAGCGGGACCAGCCGCACCCCCATCTGGGCGGCGCGGGCCGCGGGCACGTACGGGTCGTAGGCGAGGACGCGCATGCCGAAGGCGGACAGCCGCTGGGCGACGAGCACGCCGATCCGACCCAACCCGACGATGCCGACGACCTTCTCGTACAACTCCACCCCGGTGAACCTGCTGCGCTTCCACTCCCCCCGCTTCAGCGCGGCGTTGGCCGCCGGGATGTTCCGGGCGCAGGCGATCAGCAGACCGACGGCCAGCTCGGCCGCGCTGACGATGTTGGAGGTGGGCGCGTTGACCACCATCACCCCGTGCTGGGTGGCCGACCGCACGTCGACGTTGTCCAGGCCGACGCCGGCCCGGGCCACCACGCGCAGCCGGGGGGCCGCGTCGAGGACCTCCGCGTCGACCCGGGTGGCGCTGCGCACCAGCAGCGCGTCGGCGTCGGCGACCGCTGCGACCAGCCCGGCCCGGTCGGTGCCGTCGCAGTAGCGCACCTCGAAGTCGGGCCCGAGGGCCGCCACGGTGGCGGGGGACAGCTCTTCGGCGATCAGGACGACCGGCTGGCTCAACGCGGAACCCTTCGAAGCGGGCGGGACGGGCAGCGGGGCGGGCACGGCGCTGTGTCCACGCGGCCGGGCCAGTCTAGCCGGGGGTCAGCACACCCGCCGCGCCCCGGCGCCCGGGACCACCGCGAACACCTCCGGGGCGGCGAACCCGGCCCCGGCGAAGGCCGTGGCCACCGCGACCGCGGTCCCCTCCACCGCACCGGCCGGGACCAGGGCCACCGCCGACCCGCCGAACCCCCCGCCGGTCATCCGGGCCCCGAGCGCGCCGGCGTCGCGGGCCGCCGCCACGGCCAGGTCCAGCTCCGGGCAGGACACCTCGAAGTCGTCCCGCAGCGAGGCGTGCGAGGCGTCCAGCAGGGGGCCCAGGCCGGCCGCCTGCCCGGCTCGGAGCAGCGCGACGGCCGCTTGGACCCGCTCGTTCTCGGTGGTGACGTGCCGGGCCCGGCGGTGGTCGACCGCACCGAGCCGGTCCCGCGCCGCGGCCACCTCGGCGGGGGTGGCGTCGCGCAGCGCGGGTACGCCGAGCACGGCGGCGGCCCGCTGGCAGGCCGCCCGCCGGTCGGCGTACGCGCCGGACACCAGGGCGTGCGGGGCGCGGGTGTCGACGACGACCAGCGCCAGCCCCTGCGCGGCCAGGCCGAGCGGCACCGGCTCGGTGGCCAGGGTGCGGCAGTCGAGGAAGACCGCCGACCCGGCCACCGCGCACAGCGCCGCCATCTGGTCCATGATCCCGGTGGGGGCGCCGACGAAGTCGTTCTCCGCCCGCCGGGCCAGCCGGGCCAGGGTGGGCCGGTCCCAGCCCAGCCCGAGCAGCTCGGCGACACCCAGCGCGACCGCGCACTCCAGGGCCGCCGAGGAGGACAGCCCGGCCCCCACCGGGACGTCGCTGTCCACGCACAGGTCCACCCCCGGGACGTCGGCGCCGTGCTCCCGCAGCGCCCAGAGCACGCCGACCGGGTACGCCGCCCAGCCCGGTACGCCCCCGGGCCGGGCGTCCCGGAGCGGGACGGTGACCGGCTGCCGGGCGGCGCCGGGCCGGGTGGTCCAGGCCCGCACCGTGCCGTCGGGGCGCCGGCGGACGGCGGCCAGGGTGGTCCGGTCGAGGGCGACGGGCAGCACGAACCCGTCGTTGTAGTCGGTGTGCTCCCCGATCAGGTTCACCCGGCCGGGGGCCGCCCACACCCCTTCGGGGGGCGCGCCGGTCAGCTCGGCGAACCGCCGCGCGAGCCGGCCGGCCCGGGCGGCGAGGGGGTCCGCCGCCCCCCCGAGGTGGGTCAGCGCTCGTCCTCGTCGCGGATCCAGCTCATCAGCGAGCGCAGCCGGGCCCCGGTGACCTCGACCGGGTGGTTGCGGCCCTCCTCGGCGTACCGGCGGTAGTTGGGCAGCCCGCCGTCGTACTCGGCGATCCACTCCTGGGCGAAGGACCCGTCGCGGATCTCGGCGAGGATGCGCCGCATCTCGGCGCGGGTCTGGTCGGTGACGATCCGCGGGCCCCGGGTGTAGTCGCCGTACTCGGCGGTCTCCGACACCGACCAGCGCATCTTCGACAGCCCGCCCTCGTACATCAGGTCGACGATCAGCTTGAGCTCGTGCAGGCACTCGAAGTACGCCACCTCCGGCTGGTAGCCGGCGTCGACCAAGGTCTCGAACCCGGCCTGCACCAGCGCCGCGGCGCCCCCGCACAGCACCGCCTGCTCCCCGAACAGGTCGGTCTCGGTCTCCTCGGTGAAGGTGGTGCGGATCGCCCCCGCCCGGGTGCCGCCGATGCCCTTGGCGTAGGACAGCGCCAGGTCCCAGGCCGCCCCGGAGGCGTCCTGCTCGACGGCGACCAGCACGGGGACGCCCTTGCCTTCCACGAACTGCCGGCGGACCAGGTGTCCGGGACCCTTCGGCGCGACCATGCACACGTCGACGCCCGCTGGGGGCTTGACCAGGCCGAACCGGATGTTGAAGCCGTGACCGAAGAACAGGGCGTCCCCGTCGACCAGGTTGGGCTCCACGGCCTCGGCGTACACGTGCCGCTGCACCGGGTCGGGGACGAGGACCATCACCAGGTCCGCCTCCTCGCAGGCCTCGTACGGCGTGACCACCCGCAGGCCCTCGTTCTCCGCCCGCGGGCGGCTGCGCGACCCTTCGGGCAGGCCCACCCGGACGTCCACGCCCGAGTCACGCAGCGACAGCGCGTGCGCGTGCCCCTGACTGCCATAGCCGAGCACGGCCACGCTGCGCCCCTGCACGAGGGAGAGGTCCGCGTCGTCGTCGAAGTGCATCTGTGCCACCGGTTGTCCCTTCTACCTGATCCCTGATCCGCAGGAAGGCGTCCTTCTGACCCCAAGAGGGGTGTGAAGGACGCCTTCATCCTTCTTGGCATCCCTTCTTGGCTCCCCCGCGCGGGGGACGGGGGCAGGCTAGCCGGCCACCGAACGCAGCGCCCGGTCGGTCATCGAGCGGGAGCCCCGGGCCACCGCGACCATCCCGGATTGCACCAGCTCCTTGACCCCGAACGGCTCCAGCACCCGCAGCAGCGCGTCGATCTTGTCGGCGCTGCCGGTCGCCTCGATGGTCACCGCGTCCACGGCCACGTCGACCACCCGGGCCCGGAACAGCTCGGCCGTCTCCAGCACGTGCGAGCGGGTCTGCGGGTCGGCCCGCACCTTGACCAGCAGCAGCTCGCGCTGGACGGACAGCGCCGGGTCCAGCTCGACGATTTTGAGGACGTTGACCAGCTTGTTCAGCTGCTTGGTCACCTGCTCCAGTGGCGACTCCGCGACGTTGACCACGATGGTCATCCGGGAGATCTCCGGGTGCTCGGTCGGCCCCACCGCGAGCGACTCGATGTTGAAGCCGCGCCGGGAGAACAGCCCGGCGATGCGGGCGAGCACGCCTGGCTTGTTCTCGACCAGGACGGACAGGGTGTGCCGGCTCATGGTGTCCTCACGCCTCCTCGCGGTCCCACTGCGGCGCCATGCCGCGGGCGACCTGGATGTCGTCGTTGCTCGTGCCGGCCGGGACCATGGGCCAGACCATGGCGTCCTGGTGCACCACGAAGTCGACGACCACCGGCACGTCCTCGGTGGACATCGCCTTCTCGATGGTGGCGTCCACGTCGTCGGCGGACTCGCAGCGCAGGCCCAGGCAGCCGTAGGCCTCGGCCAGCTTCACGAAGTCCGGAATCCGGGTGGAGTGCAGGTCGGTGTTGGAGTAGCGCTCCCCGTAGAAGAGGGTCTGCCACTGCCGGACCATGCCCAGGCTCCCGTTGTTGATGACCGCGACCTTGATGGGGATGCCGTTGAGTGCGCAGGTGGCCAGCTCCTGGTTGGTCATCTGGAAGCACCCGTCGCCGTCCACCGCCCACACCGTGGTGTCCGGCCGGCCCACCTTGGCCCCCATGGCGGCGGGAACCGCGAAGCCCATGGTGCCCAGCCCCCCGGAGTTCACCCAGCTGCCCGGCCGCTCGTAGGAGATGAACTGGGCGGCCCACATCTGGTGCTGGCCCACCCCGGCGACGTAGATGGCGTCCGGGCCGACCAGCCGGCCCAGCCGCTCGATGGCGTACTGCGGGGACAGCGAGCCGTCCGCCGGCGTCTCATAGCCCAGCGGATAGGTACGCCGCCACCCGTCCAGCTGGCGCCACCAGGCGGTCAGGTCCGCCCGCCGGCCCGCATCGTGCTCGGCCTGCACAGCCACCACCAGGTCGGCGATGACCTCCTTGCAGTCGCCGACGATCGGCACGTCCGCGACGCGGTTCTTGGAGATCTCCGCGGGGTCGATGTCGGCGTGCACCACGGTGGCCAGCGGGGCGAAGGTGGACAGCTTGCCGGTGACCCGGTCGTCGAAGCGGGCGCCGAGGGACACGATGAGGTCGGCCTTCTGTAGCGCGGTGACCGCGGCGACCGTGCCGTGCATGCCCGGCATGCCCAGGTGCTGCGGGTGGCTGTCCGGGAAGACCCCGCGGGCCATCAGGGTGGTGACGACGGGGATGCCGGTCAGCTCGGCCAGGGTGCGCAGCTCCGCCCAGGCCCGGGCCCGCAGCACCCCGCCGCCGACGTACAGGACCGGCCGGTGCGCCTCGGTCATCAGCCGGGCGGCCTCGCGCACCTGCTTGGCGTGCGGCCGGCTCACCGGCCGGTAGCCGGGCAGGTCCAGCGTCTGCGGCCAGGAGAACGTCGTCGTGGCCTGCAGGGCGTCCTTGGCGATGTCGACCAGGACCGGGCCGGGCCGGCCGGTGCCGGCGATGTGGAACGCCTCGGCGACGGTGCGGGGGATGTCGGCCGCGTCGGTGACCAGGTAGTTGTGCTTGGTGATCGGCAGCGTGATGCCCCGGATGTCCGCCTCCTGGAAGGCGTCCGTGCCGATGGCCGCGGAGGGGACCTGGCCGGTGATCGCGACGATGGGCACCGAGTCCATGTAGGCGTCGGCGATCGGGGTGACCAGGTTGGTCGCCCCCGGTCCGCTGGTGGCCATGCACACGCCGACCCGGCCGGTGGCGTAGGCGTAGCCCTGGGCGGCGTGGCCGGCGCCCTGCTCGTGGCGGACCAGGACGTGGCGCACCCGGGTGGAGTCCAGCAGCGGGTCGTACGCCGGCAGGATCGCCCCCCCGGGGATGCCGAAGACGGTGTCCACGCCGGCGGCCTCGAGCGCGCGGATCAGGGACTGAGCGCCGGTGCACTGTTGGGTCATGGTGTCTTCCTGGCTGACGGTGGCTGGACAGGTCGGGCAAGAAAAAACCCCTCGGCCCGGGGCGGGCGAGGGGAGAGCGCGGCGGCAGCGGGGTCAGCGGCCGGCGCGCTCGGGGCGTACGAGAAGGAAGGTCACCGGCACACCGTCCCCTGCCCGGGCCCTTGCTGTCAAGGGGCCGAGACGGCCGTCTCGGATGCTGGACAGCCGGCGCGCAGCACGGCCGCCACCTCCTCGGCCGGGGCCGGCCGGGCGAACAGGTAGCCCTGCCCCAGCCCGCAGCCCAGGCCGAGCAGGGCGTCGACCTGCCCCGGGTCCTCCACCCCCTCGGCGACCAGGCCCAGCCCCAGGTCGGTGGCCAGCCGGACGATGGCCGCGGTCAGCGCCCGCAGCTCCCGGTCGTCGACCACTCCGCGGACGAAGGACCGGTCCACCTTCAGCCCGTCGAGCGGGAGCGCCCGCAGGTAGCCGATGGAGGAGTAGCCCACCCCGAAGTCGTCGAGCACCACGGCAACCCCCTTGGCGCGCAGCTCCCGCAGCGTCGGCACCGCGGCGTCCTCGGCCTGCAGCATGGCGCTCTCGGTGATCTCCAGGGTGAGCCGGGAGGCGGGGACCCCGGCCGCCGCCAGGGCGCCCAGGACGTCGTCGGCCAGCCCGGGCCCGGCCAGCTGGCGGGCGGAGAGGTTCACCGACACCCGGGTGGTCAGCCCCTGCCGGTCCCAGGCGGCCAGCTGCCGGCAGGCCGCGGCCAGCACCTGCCGGCCCAGGGGGACGACCAGCCCGGACTGCTCGGCGACCTCGATGAACTCCCCCGGCGCGACCAGGGTGCCGTCGGTACGCCGCCAGCGCAGCAGCGCCTCCACCTCCACCACCGACCGGTCGACCAGGTCGACGATCGGCTGGTAGCACAGGGTGAAGCGGTCCTCCTGCAGGGCCTCCCGCAGCGCGTCCTCCAACCGGACCCGACGCAGCACCGCGGCGTGCAGCTCGGGCTCGTACACCGCCACCCGGCCGCGGCCGAGCTGCTTGGCCCGGTACATGGCCAGGTCGGCGTCGCGCAGCACCGACTCCACCGACACCGGGGCCGAGCCGGGGCCGCCGGGGGGGACCGGGGCCACCCCCACGCTGGCGCCCACGGTGACCCGGCGCCCGGCCAGCTCGCGCGGCTCGCTGACGGCGACCACCACCTGCTCGCCGAGGCGGACCGCGGCGGACACGTCCGAGCCGGTGGCGAGCAGGGCGAACTCGTCCCCGCCAAAGCGGGCGAGGACGGCCCGGTCCGCCACGGTGGCGGCCAGCCGGGCGGCGACCTCGCGGAGCAGCCAGTCCCCCACCGCGTGCCCGGCCACGTCGTTGACCTCCTTGAACCCGTCCAGGTCCAGGAACAGCACGCACAGCCCGGCGCCGCCCTGCTGCACCGCGCGCAGCGCCTTGCGCAGCCGCTGCTCGAACAGGGCCCGGTTGGGCAGCCCGGTCAGCGGGTCGTGCTGGGCCTGGTAGTGCAGCTCCCGTTCCAGCTCCACCCGGTCGCTGACGTCGCGGGTGGTGATGATGACGCCGCGGACGACCGGGTCGGCCAGGTGGTTGCTCACCGTCGACTCGGTGTGCCGGTAGGCCCCCGCGGCGTCGCGAAGCCGGACCCGCACCCGGCACCAGGGCCGGCCCTCCGCGAAGACCCCGCGCACCTCGGCCATCGCCCGGGGCAGGTCCTCCGGATGCACCAGCCGTTCCAGCGTCCGGCCGACGATCCCCTCCGGTGGGTGGCCGTAGAGCCGCTCCAGGGCGGGGGTGTGGTAGCGGACCCGGCCCCGCTCGTCGCAGACGAGGATGACGTCGCTGGCGCCCTGCGCGATCCGGCGGTACCACTCCTCGCGCCGCCCGAGCTCGCGGGCCAGCCGGGTGTTCTCCCGCAGCGTGAGGGCCTGCAGGCTGAGCAGCGCCACCACGACCGCGGCGGCCACGGCGGTCTCCACCGGGTCCAGGGGCACCCCGCGGAGGACGTCCAGGCCGAGCAGCGCGGCGGTCCCGACAAACACCAGGTACGGCAGCAGGCTCTCCACGCCGGGGACGTCGCCGTGGTCCGGCCCGGCGGCCGCGGCCGGCTGCACCGGGCCGAGCAGCGGCGCCACCGCGAGCAGGCCGTAGCCGGCCAGCCAACCGGCCGCGGCGACCCCGCCGTCGGTGGTCGCCCCGCCGGCGAGGGCGACCG
>JBMOMH010000356.1:0-2083 GCA_049323135.1 Actinomycetota bacterium | reverse complement strand
CTGGAGGTGCCGGCCGCGCGGGACCTGCCCTGCCACACCGGGCTGGTCCTGGTCTCCGACCGCGGCGGCGGCCTCGGCCGGGTCGCTCCGGACAAGTCGGTGCGGCTGGTCCGCGGTGACCGGGAGGCCTTCGGGCTGCACGGGCGCAGCGCCGAGCAGCGGGTGGCCCTGGAGCTGCTGCTCGACCCGGAGGTCGGCATCGTGTCCCTGGGTGGCCGGGCCGGCACCGGCAAGTCCGCCCTGGCGCTGTGCGCCGGGCTGGAGTCGGTGCTGGAGCGCCGGGCGCACCGGCGGGTGGTGGTGTTCCGGCCGCTGTTCGCCGTCGGCGGCCAGGACCTGGGCTACCTGCCGGGTACGGAGAGCGAGAAGATGGCCCCCTGGGGTCAGGCGGTCTTCGACACGCTGGGCGCCCTGACCACCCCGGACGTCGTCGAGGAGGTCGTCGCCCGGGGCATGCTCGAGGTGCTGCCGCTCACCCACATCCGGGGCCGCTCCCTGCACGACGCGTTCGTCGTCGTCGACGAGGCCCAGTCGCTGGAACGCAACGTGCTGCTCACCGTGCTGTCCCGGATCGGCTCGAACTCCCGGGTCGTCCTCACCCACGACGTCGCCCAGCGGGACAACCTGCGGGTGGGCCGGCACGACGGCGTCGCGGCGGTCATCGAGGCCCTCAAGGGGCACCCGTTGTTCGCCCACGTCACCTTGACCCGCTCGGAGCGGTCCCCGATCGCCGCGCTGGTCACCGAGATGCTGGAGGACCTGCAGCCCTGACCGTCAGCCGCCGGTCGGCAGCACCTCGGCGACCGCGGCGGCCGCCTGCTCGGCGACCTGGCGGAACTCCTCCGGTGTTACCTTGCGCCGGGCCGCGTCCGGTACGGCGCCGACGGCCCGGGTGAGCCGGGCCCGGTCGGCCGGGCCCAGCCACGGGGCGGTGGCCAGCAGCCGGTCCAGGCCCCGGGCCGCCCGGTCGACGGTGTCCTGCGCGCTGGTGCCCGGCCCCACCGCGCCGGCGGCGTACTGGCGGGCGTACTCGATGGGCAGGAAGCGCATGCTCGCCTCCAGCTGGCGCCCCTGGGCGGCGGCGGCCCGCACGTAGTCCCCGAGGCCGGGGGCGGTGGCCCGGCCGCCCAGCCAGCCCAGCACCAGGCCGACCAGCAGGGCGGCCCCCGCCGCGAGGAGCAGCCGCTGCCGGCGGCGGGACTCGGGGATGTAGATGGCCACGCAGGTCCTCTCCCGTGCTCGATGCTTGCCAGCTCGCCGTCTCGGTCGACGTCAGGTCGCCACGACGACGGCGATCGTGCCGGACCCCGGGCCGCCCGACCCCGCCGGTGCGTCGGTGGCCAGCTCGACGGCCGCCGCCACGTCGCCGGGCGCCACCTCGGCGAGCCGGTTGCCGGCCACCGTCCACAGCCGCGGCGGCACGCTGCTGCCGGCCCGGCGCAGGGTCAGCCGGTCCACCAGGGGGCCCAGCCGGTCCCGGAGCGTGTCGGCGGGGGGGTCCGGGTGGGTGCGCCCCGGCGGTTCGAGGAGTACGGCGACCCCGGTGGCCTGCAGCGCCACCTCGCCCAGCCCGTCCACGACCACCACCCGCCGGGGCGCGGCGTCGCCGGGCGGCCCCGGTGCGGTGGCGACGAAGAAGGCGCCGACCGGGACCGGCCGGTCGCACCCGGCGGCGGCGGCGATGCGGGCGGCCTCCGCCGGCCCGGTGGTGGAGGTGGGCGGGCGCTCCGCCGCCCAGCCGACGGCCACCGCGCGCAGCAGCGCGGTGGTCGGGTCGTGCTCCACCCGGACGTCCACCGACCCGGGGCTCGCCCCGGCGCCCAGCGCCTCGGCCTCCGCGGCGGCGGCCACCGCCCGCACCAGGTCCGGCGTGGGGGTCACCGTGGCCTGGGTGCGCTCGACCCGCAGCAGGGACAGGGCGTCGCCCACGGAGCTGACCACCGCGGCGTGCGGCGGTACCACGCAGGTCAGGCCGAGCAGGGCGGCCACGTGCCGGCCCAGGCCGCCGGCGCCGCCGCCGACGGCGACCAGCGGCGGGGTGGTGAGCCGCCGCTCCGCGGCGACGCCGGCCGCGAGCTCGGCG
>JBMOMH010000355.1:9582-28082 GCA_049323135.1 Actinomycetota bacterium | reverse complement strand
TGCTGGTGGTGGTGGCGGCAGAGCAGGGTGCCGTTGGCCAGGGTGGTGGGGCCGCCGTCGGCCCAGTGGCGCAGGTGGTGGGCGTGGCAGGCGGCGGGGGGCCGGTCGCAGCCGGGGGCGGTGCAGCCGCGGTCGCGCAGGGCGAGGGCGCGGCGCAGGGTGGGGCTCCAGGTGCGGGTGGCCCGGCCGAGGTCCACCGGTTGGCCGGGGCCGGCGAGCACGGCGGGCAGCACCCGGGCGTCGCAGGCGAGCTGGCGCAGCCGGGTGGGGCCCAGCGCCCCGCCGGTGTCCAGGACCGCCCCGCTGGTGGCCTGGGCCAGGGCGGCCCAGGGGGTGGTGACGGTGAGGGTGGCTTCGGTCCCGCCCCGGTCGGGCAGCGTGCCGCTGGCCAGGGCCGCCCCGGCCAGCTCGACCAGCGCGTCGGCGCGGCGGGCGGCCAGCGGGCGCCGGTCGGGGCTGCCGTCGGGGTCGGGTCGGGGCTGGGTCAGCGGCTCCAGGGCGGCCAGCAGGGTGGCCGCGCCGACCGGGTCCAGCCGCAGGGTCGCGACCAGCGACCCGCCGGGCCGGGTGCGCAGGTGCAGCCCGGCGGCGGCGGCGGCCTGCGCGTCCCGGGCGTCGGCGGCCCGGGCCAGCGCGGCGGCCTCGGCCGGGTCGTCGCTGCTGGGGGTGGTGGTCAGGGTTTCCACCAGGGCCTGCCCGGCGCGGGCCAGCCCGGCCGGGTCGAGCTGGCCGGCCTGGTCGACGAGTAGCTCGGTGGCGGCCGCGGCCCGGTCCGGGTCGGTGGGGGGCAGCCGGTCCAGCACCGCGCAGGCGACGGTGGCCTGTTCGGGACCGATCCGGCCAGCGGCCAGCGCTGCGGCCACCGCGGGATGCCGGGCCAGCGCGGCAGCCTGCGCCACCGCCCGCACCGCCGCCGGGGTGGACAGGGCGAACCGCTGCCGGAGCCAGACCGCGGTGGAGGGGGCCGCCGCGGCGGTGGCGCAGCCGCGGGCGTCGGCCTCCCGGACCAGCCGGGCCTGCACCGCCAGCAGCCTGGCGGCCAGCCGCTGCGCCGCACCGAGCGCGGCGACCACCTCGGCGTCGCCCAGCGGCCACACCGGGGCCGTCGCCGCCGCGGCCAGGCCCTGCTCGGCCTCCACCAGGCCGGCCAGCAGCGGCGGGGCTGGCGGTCCGGCCGGCGCGGGAAGGGGGAAGGCCTCGCTCACAGACCCCACGCTAGGCGGCCCCACCGACAGTTCCCGCCGAACCAGCCCGCCCCTGTGCACACCCGCCGGGGACCCGGCGTCGGCTCAGCCGGGCGCCCGGCCCAGGGCGATCCCGAACCCGGGGAGCAGGTCGTACCAGGCCACCTCGACAAACCCGGCCCCGTCCAGCAGCGCGGCGAACCCGGCGGGGGTGTGGAAGCCCATCCAGCCCGGGTCCCCGGCCCGGGCCAGCGGGGCGGCCAGGCGGGCGTACCAAGCGGGCCCGGCGTCCACGACGGCGTACGCGCCGCCGGGTCGCAGGCAGCGGCGGACCGCCGCCGCGGCGCGCGCCGGCTCGGGGTAGTGGTGGTGGGCCAGGCAGCTGTAGACCAGGTCGAAGGCGCCGGCGAAGTCCGCCGGCAGGTCCGCCACGTCGGCCTGGACGAACGCGGTGTTGTCGCAGCCGGCGGCCCGGGCGGCCCGGTACGCCGTCTGCACCATGCCCGCGGCCAGGTCGACCCCCACCACCTCCCCTTGCGGCACCCGGCGGGCCACGCCGACCAGCTCCCGGCCGGGGCCGCACCCGGCGTCCAGCACCCGCGCGTCGCCGGGCAGCAGCGGCGCGAGGACGGTGCGGGCCTCGGCGAAGATCGGGGTGGAGAAGGGCCGCACGTAGGCGTCGTACACCTCGGAGAGCCGGTCGAACTCGGCCACCAGGTGGTGGTGGCCGGTCGGTCCGGCCAGCAGTCGCGGCTGCGGGTCGGACCGGCTGAACCGGGGGCCGAGCCCGGGACGCGGGCCCGGGGGCACGGGGGCCGGGGGGCGCAGCCGGCGCAGGGCCCGGGCCGGTTCGAGCACGTACGCCGCCCACGACCACATCGCCGTGACCAGCGCGCCCTCCGCCCCGGGCGCACCGGCCGGCTGGCTCATCCCGACGTCCGGCGGACCAGCAGGGACACCTCGGCGCCGGGCATGCCGTCGACCCGCAGCAGCCCCCGATGCTCGCCGGCCAGGTCCGCCGGGACGGTGGCGGTGACCCGGACGACGATCTCCGCGCCCGGCTCGAGGTCCACCTCGGGCGGGTCCACCTGTACCGGCAGCTGCCGCACCGCCCCGGTGGGGCCGGTGAAGCCGCCGACCTCTATGGCCTGGGTGACCCGGCGGTCGAGGGTGTTCGCCACGAGGAACGCGCCGGAGACGGGGGCGTCGCCGGGGCCTTCGAGCACCAGGGCCGCTCCCGGGTCCTGGGCCGTTGGCCCTGGGGAGCGGTCGTCCGAAGCGTCCTGGCCGGCCAGCTCCCGCAGCCAGGACGAGGTCAGCCGTCCCCACTCCTCGTAGTAGCGGGCGTGGGCCCGCAGGGCCCGCGACCAGGCCGGGCCGAGCCCCGACCGGTCAGCCACGGGTGGGCGGCCCGCCCGAGGGGCAGGGCCGGTCGCAGGCGAAGTGGTCGTACCAGTGGTGCACCAGGTCCGGCGCGTCGACCACGCGCACCTCGTGCAGGCTGCTCGCCCCCCGGTCGGACACCGACACCCGCCAGCGCAGCACGTGGTCGCGGCAGCCGCTGACCCACAGCCAGGTGTCGACCGGCCCGGCCCCTTCGGCGGGGACCGGCACGGTGGCCTCCACCTGCCCCTCTTCGAACGGGTCCAGGTCCAGCGTGGGCGGTTGGACGGTCACCGCGGCGGCCCCCGGGCCCCGGGCGGCGACGCTGACCCGGCGCGGCCGCGGCCCACCGTTCTCCACCCGCAGGCGCAGCCGGGCGGTCGCTCCCGGGCAGGCCTGGCTGCGCACCTCCGGCAGCCGCTCGGGCAGCCAGCAGGGGTCGGGGACCGCGCAGCCGCCGCCGGGCCGGGGGGCGTTCCCCAGCGTCCCCAGCAGGCCGCCGACCAGGTCGCGGCCGGTGCGAAGGCCCGCAGTGAGCAGGTCGGCGGCCCGGTCGAGGCTCGGCGTCAGCGGGTTCATCGGGACTCCGGCAGCGTCACCACCAGCGGCACGCTGACCCCGGGCAGCTGCCACGTCCCGGCGTACGGGACCCCGGGGCGCAGGCCCTCGGGCAGGCGCAGGACGCCGCTGACCCGGTGGGCGGCTCGGGGTGGCAGCGGGCCGGTCCCCTGGCGTACGGCGATGCGGGCCACGCCGGCCTGGCTGGCGGCGACCGCGTCCGCCGCCGCGCCCCAGCGGGCGACCCCGCCGTCCTCGGCGGTCACCCCGGCCGCGATGGCCCGGCCGAGTGCCCCGGCGGCCTCCAGCGGCACGGCGTAGGCCGTCCCGACGGTGAGGTCGACGTTGCCGACGTTGAGCAGGTCCACCACGAGCTCGAGGTCGCCGTCCGCCGACTCGCGGGCCTTCCCCGAGGTCGCGGGGGTCAGCTCCAGCCGGCTGGGGTAGGCCCGGGCCTTCGGCTTGGCCTGTACGACGACCTCGGCCGGCCAGGCCTCCTCCCCGACGACGAGCCGGCCGGCGAAGGACCCGGCTGGCAGGGGCTCGGTGGGCAGCAGGCGAACCGTGCTGAGCTGCGGCCCTTCGGGCAGCGCGAGGACCGGCAGGGGCAGGTCGCCGTCCGGGGTCTGCAGGTGCAGGGTGGCGCCGGTGAGGTCGTCTGCGGGCCGGGGGACGAGGGCCTGCACCCGCAGGGGTGCGCCGGCGAAGCGCAGCAGGGGCGGGGCCTCCTGCGCGGGTGCGGGCGCGGTGGCGTTCGCCGACATGGTCAGCCTCCGTCGCCGGTGCGGTTGGGGGCCCCGCACCGTTCGCAGGGATTCGGCCGGTAGGGCTCGGTCACGACCTGGGCCTCGCCGCAGAGGCGCAGGGACAGCAGCGGTAGGCCGAGCACGGTGAGGCCGACGGTGAAGTCGGCGGGCAGGTGGGTGCGGGTCTGGGGGACCTCGGTGAGGGCCAGCCGTACGGTGACCGGTTCGACCTGGAGGGGTTCCAGGCGCAGCGTGGTCGTCAGCGGGTCGACGCCGAGGCTGAGCTTCGGCAGCTGGGTGACCGCGAACGAGTAGCTGCTCGGCAGGCCGGAGATGCCCAGGGACCCGCCGAGGTCGACGTCCATGCCACCGCTGACGTTGACGTCCGAGCCCATGGCCGGCCACCTCCCCCTGGACGGGAGCCCGCCTCATCGTCGCAGCGCATCCGGCAGCGGTCAACAGGCGCCGGTGGCGCTAGCGGGGTGCTGCCGGTCAGCGGGCTCGTCGGTGACGAAGTACCAGCGCGGCGCGCGCCCTCGCTGGCCGCTGGTCAGCCGGTGGCAAGCTGTGCCTGTCGAGGTCGAGCTGGGACCTCCTTGGACGGCACGGGCGGCACAGCGTGCTGTATGCTGTGCTGTATGTCGGCGACGCGTACCCAGATCTATCTCACCGCGGAGCAGCGTGCCGGGTTGGATGAACGGGCCCGGGTCGAGCAGAAGTCGATGGCCCATGTGATCCGCGACGCCGTGAACGCCTACCTGGCTGGAGAGGTGGACAAGGAGGCTCGGGAACGGGCGCTGGCGGAAACGTTCGGCAGCTGTCCTGAGTTCGGATCGCAGGTGCCGTCCCGCGACGAGTGGCCCCGCGGGGAGTCGTCGCCCGAGGTGTGGTCGCGAGGGTCAGCCGGTGGCTGACGTGCTGGTCGACACGGACGTGTGCATCGACCATCTCACGGGGCGTGGCAGATTGTCGGGGCGTCGGTCCCGTCTGGGGTACTCGGTGATCACCCGGGCCGAGCTGCGGGCTGGCGTGGGCAACGAGCGAGACCTCGCGGCGCTGCGGCGACTGTTGGGGGCGATGACGGAGTACCCGGTGGATCGGCGGATCGCCGACACGGCTGGCCGTGTCCGGCTCGACGCTGGCGTGCGCCTGCCGGACGCGCTCATCGCCGCCACCGCGCTCGTTCACGGGCTCATCGTGTACACCCGCAACGTCAAAGACTTCCGTCGCGTGTCTGGGCTGCGGGTGCGATCACCGCGCTGACCGTGCCCGTTGGATCCCTCCGATTGCCCCGTCCAGCCCGTGGCCGCGCTGCTGGAGGACGCCCCGGTCGCCGGGCACCGCGACGACCTGCGTCGCCAGCTCCTCGCCGACGGGCTGACCCTGCCCCTACCCGCCCCCCGTCGTCCCTTACTCGGGCAGCAGGTCCAGCCGGGCCAGCAGGTCCATCGCTGCCGGCGTCACCTCCTCCGGGTACCAGGCCACGCCGTAGTCCCGGGAGTCCGGGAGGCCCGCCTGGGCCCGGGTGCCCAGCAGGTCCCGGGCGAGGTCCTGCAGCTCCGGTTCCCGCAAGGACACGTCGAGCAGGATCTCGACGAGGTGCAGCATCGCCGCCACCGCCTCGGGGGCGCCGACGACGTGTACGGCGCCGGAGAGCACCGCCGTGCTGCCCTCCAGCCGCCCGGCCAGCAGCTCCCGCACCGTGCCGCTGTCGGTGTAGCCCTCCCCGTCGACCGGCGCCCCCGGCTGGTCCGGCTCGACGGCCAGCCGGTCACCGTCGAAACGCACCAGCACGCGCTCCCCGTCCAGCCCGATCCGGGCCCGCCGGGACCCCGCGACGGCGCGCAGCCGTAGCGCGGCGTACGCGTCGTGCCGGTCGACCGCGGCCACCAGTGCCGCGACGTAGGCCGCCAGGGACCGGGCCACCGGCTCACCCGGCCCGTTCCAGCACGGCCAGCCCGGTGGCGGTCGTGCTCCGCCCGCGCAGCCGCAGTGCGGCCCGGAAGTCCCCGACGATCTCGTGCAGGAAGCCGTAGCCGCGCACCCCCGGGTCGGCCAGGATCACCTGCGCCACCGAACGGGCGGTGAAGTCCAGGACCACCTCGTCGTGGCCGTCACCGGCCTGCACCCGCAGCGCCGCCGGCTGGCGGCTGCCGGCCCGGTCCCCGTGCAGGACCGCGGCCGCGCCGGGCAGGCGGCGGACCGGCCGCAGCGTCGCCGGGCCCCACGTCAGCCGCACGGCGTCGCCGGTGAACCGCCGGGCCGCGCCTCCCGCCCGGACCTCCAGCAGCGCCCGCCCGGCCGGTCGCCCGGCCCGGTCCGTGGCCCGGGACAGCACCACGGTCACCGGGTCGGGTCGGTCCGGCGGGGCCAGGAACACCCCCCACGCCCAGCCGAAGCCGTCCCCCCAGGGCCAGCGTCCCCAGTTGTGGTCGGCGTACCCGCTGGCCCCGGCCAGCGGCAGGCTTGCCCCCCCGGCCTGCAGCGTTCCGGTCAGCCTCACCCGGGGCAGTGCCCACCAGCCGACCCACCGGCCCCCGGCCTCGACCCGGTCGACACACAGGGCCGGTCCCACGGCCTCCCCCCGCAGCCACCCGTGCACCCCGTCGCCGGGCGGGTCGACGGCGGCCACGAGCGCCCCGGAACGTACGTCGACCCCGAGGGCCACCCCGGGCACGGCCAGCGACAGCGCACCGGCCACCGCGGCCCCCTGGTCGTGCGCCGTGACCCCGCCCACCCAGCCGGCGCCGGGCACCGCCACCAGCGCCGTACCCACCGCCCGGGACGAGCGCGCGGCCGGCACCCCGTGCAGCGACACGTTGACCAGGCCCACCGTCCCGCTGTCGTGGTGCGCCACCACCAGGTGCAGCCACTCCTTGTACGCCGCCGCGTCGGCCGCGGTCGGTGCCGGCGGGCGCAGGTGGTCCAGGGCCAGGCTCACCGCCGGCTCATCGCAGCAGCGGGCCATCGGTCGGCGGGACCGCCCGCTGCGTGCCGGTGACGGACCCGTCGAGGGTCGGCGCGGCCAGCGCGTCCACCGCGGCGACCAGCTCGGCCGCCCAGGCCCTCAGGCCGACCATGAAGTCCACCGCCGTCGTCGGCTCCGCAGGGCGGGGCACCGCCGGTCCGACCGGCTCGGCGGGGATCGGCGGCAGGTCCAGGGTGGCGTCGAGGTCGTCGACGAGCAGCAGCGCCACGTCGTTGCGCAGCTGCTCCCGCACCTGGCTCGGGGGGAAGGCCGAGGTCCACGGGCCGACGAGCAGCGCCGACCACAGCCGCTCCCCGTTGCTGCCCGCCCGGCCCGCCCGCAGCGCCGCGTGCAGGCGGGCCCCGTCCACGGTCTGTGCCTCCGCCCGCCCCACCGCCGCGATCCCGGCCACCAGGGCGCCCACCACGTCGGCCCCGCTCGCGGCGTGCAGCACGGCCAGCCGCGCCGCCAGGGAACCCAGCAGCGTCACCGTCGTCCGGCCGGCCCGGTCCGGCTCGTCGACCAGCCGGACCTCCGGCGGGGTCGTCACGTCGCCTCACCGTCGCCGCCGGACAGGGGGCCGTTGCCGCCAACCGCCGGTGCGGTCACGTCGACCCGCAGCGGCAGCCCGCCGGCTCCGAACCCGCGCAGCACCAGCAGCCCCTGGTAGCGCCCCGGCGGCAGCTCCTCGGGCACCTGCAGGTCGACGGTGACCTCCTGCGCCTCCCCGGGGGCGACCAGCCCGTACGCCGGGTGCGGCGTCGCCGCGGGAAACCAGGTCGTCCCGGCCCCGGACACCAGCGGCGTCAGGGACGGCGCCAGGCTGGCGTGCACCCGCTGCCGGTTCACCACCTCGACCGTCAGGGTCAGTGAACCCCCCGGCGGTGCCGCACCGGCCAGCGTCGCCTCCGCCGAGCCCTGCACCACGGTGCCCGGGGCGTGCGGCTCGAGCACCCCCTGCAGCCGGCGCAGGTAGCGCAGCGTCTCGTCGGCCAGCCGGGCCTGGAACTCCGTCTGCAGCCGCAGCAGGTCGCCGAACACGCCGCCCGCCCCGGAGCCCTCGTTGCCCACCTGCATGGCACCCCCCTGTCTCCTGCCCCCGGTCACCTGACCCGGTCGATGACGTAGTTGAGCATCTCCCGCAGGAACGCGCGCGCCGTGGCGTCGCCCGCCCCGGGGAAGCCGTCCGCCTCCAGCTCCAGGGCCCGGCGGGAGTGGTGCCGGGCCACCTCCCGGCCGTGCTCCACCGACCCGGCCGCGTGCAGCGCGGCCAGCAGCCAGTCCACCTCGGCGGCGTCCTTCGCGCCACGGGAGCGCCGCAGCAGCCGCAGCGCCCGCTCCCGGTCCCCGTCCCGAGCGGTCCGCACGAAGTGCAGCAGCATCACCGTGCGCTTGCCCTCCCACAGGTCGCCGGCCCGCTCCTTGCCGTACGCCGGCCCCTCCGCGGTGAGGTTGAGCAGGTCGTCCTGCACCTGGAAGGCGAGGCCGGCGTGGAAGCCCAGGGCGACCAGCGGCTCCAGCTCCGCGTCCAGGGGTGCCTCCCGCCCCGGGGGGCTGCCGCAGATCACCCCGATCCGCAGTGGGGCGATGACCGTGTACCAGCAGGTCTTCTTGTGCGCCATCCGCACGTAGTCGCGGTCGTCCAGGTCGAACCGACCGGCGCGGATCCAGTCCAGCTCGATCGCCTGTCCCTCGACGGACTCCCGGGCCATCCGCTCGAACTCGCGCAGCACCAGCAGGGCCTTGCGCACCCCGAGGCTGGCGACGTTCTCCAGCAGCAGGGACACCGCCGTGACGTTCGTCGCGTCGCCCACGTTCACCGCCACCGGCACCCCGTGCGCGGCGACCAGCGTGGCCGCGCCGCGCCGGAACGAGGAGGCGTCCTCGATGTCGTCGTGGACCAGGAAGCCGTTGTGCAGCAGCTCCAGTGCGGTCGCGGACAGCAGCGCCTGGTCGGTCGCCCCGCCGGCCGCCCGGGCCGCCGACAGGCAGATCGCCGGCCGCAGCCCCTTGCCCTCCCGCAGCGGGTAGTCGGCGAGCAGGTCGTAGAGCGGCCCATACCCGGTGGCCCGCCGGCGCGCCACGAGCCGGCCCAGCTCGTCCCGGACCAGGTCCCTGGCCTCCGCCAGGGTCCGGTCCACCAGGTCGGCGTCGTGCGCCACCCCCGTAGCGTCCCCGCCCCCGGCCGGCCGGACAACCCCAGCTCCGGGGGGCTTACCTTTCCGGCCCCGCTGGCCTAGATTCGCGCTCAGGGGCAGCCTCAGGGCGGAGTCGGTCGAAGGGAGTGGCCCATGCCACGGGTCCGGATGACGGTCGACGGGACCAGCTACGAGGACGAGGTCGAGCCACGGCTCCTCCTCGTCCACTACCTCAGGGACCGGCTGGGGCTGGGCGGCACCCCCGTCGGCTGCGACACCTCCAACTGCGGCGCCTGCACGGTGCTGCTCGACGGGGTCAGCGTGAAAAGCTGCACGGTGCTCGCCGTGCAGGCCGACGGGGCCGCGGTGACCACCATCCAGGGCCTGGCCGACGGCGCCTGGCACCCGGTGCAGCAGGCCTTCCACGAGCAGCACGCCCTGCAGTGCGGCTACTGCACCCCGGGCATGGTCATGGCCGCGGTGGACCTGCTGCGGGAGAACCCGGACCCGTCCGAGGAGGAGATCCGGCACGGGCTGGAAGGCAACCTGTGCCGCTGCACCGGCTACGTCAACATCGTCCGCGCCGTGCAGGCCGCCGCCGCACGGCTGCGCACCCCCAGCGAGGAGGTCCCGGCATGACGGCCACCACTGAGCGTCCCACGGGGCGTCCCCCGGGGCGTCACACCGGCGCCGGACCCGCCGGCGAGGTCGGCCGGGGCCGGGCCCGCAAGGAGGACGCCCGCCTGCTCACCGGGGCGACCCGGTGGACCGACAACCTCCGGCTGCCCGGCATGCTGCACCTGGCGGTCCTGCGCAGCCCGATGGCCCACGCCCGGATCACCCGGGTCGACGTCACCCCCGCCCTGCAGCGGCCCGGTGTCGTGGCCGCCTTCAGTGGCGCGGACCTGGCCGACGAGATCGGCAGCCAGCCCTGCGTCTGGCCGGTCACCGACGACATCGTGATGCCGCCGCACCCGGCGCTGGCCCGCGACGAGGTGCGCTACGTCGGCGACGCGGTCGCCGTCGTCGTCGCCCGCGACCGCTACGCCGCTGCCGACGCCCTGGAGGCGGTCGAGGTGGACTACGAGCCGCTGCCGGCCGTGGTTGACCTCGAGGCGGCCCTGGCCCCGGGCGCGCCCCTGGTCCACGCGGACAAGGGCACCAACCGCTGCTACACCTGGGAGCTGGCCAGCGGTGACTACGCCGCCGCCCGGGCCGCCGCCGATGTCGTCGTCACCCGTCGCTACGTCCAGCAGCGGCTGGTGCCCAACGCCATGGAGCCGCGCGCGGTCGTCGCCGACGTCCAGGGCGACGAGGTCACGCTGTGGTCGGCCACCCAGATCCCGCACGTCCTCCGCGTGCTCCTCGCCCTGACCACGGGCATCCCCGAGCACAAGATCCGGGTGATCGCCCCGGACGTGGGCGGCGGGTTCGGCTCGAAGCTGCAGTTCTACCCGGAGGAGACCATCGCCACCGTGGTCGCCCGGCGGCTCGGCCGGCCGGTGAAGTGGACCGAGTCCCGCAGCGAGAACTTCCAGGCCACCCACCACGGCCGGGCCCAGCTGCAGGACGTCGAGGTCGCGGCCACCCGGGACGGCAAGGTCCTCGGGCTGAAGGTCGACCTCACCGCCGACATGGGCGCCTACCTGATGCTCATCACGCCGGGCATCCCGTTGCTCGGTGCGTTCATCTACAACGGCATCTACAAGATGGACGCGTACGACTTCCGCTGCACCGGGGTGTTCACCAACACCACCCCCACCGACGCCTACCGGGGCGCGGGCCGGCCGGAGGCGACGTACGCCATCGAGCGCCTGATGGACGACCTGGCCGCGGAGCTGGGCATGGACCCGGTCGAGGTACGCCGGCGCAACTGGATCCGGCACGAGGAGTTCCCGTACGACACCATCGGCGGCCTGCGCTACGACAGCGGCAACTACGAGGCGGCCACTGACCGGGCCATGGCCCTGTTCGACTACGCGGCGCTGCGCGCCGAGCAGCAGCAGCGGCGAGAGCGGCGGGACCCGGTGCAGCTGGGCATCGGGGTGTCCACGTACACGGAGATGTGCGGCCTGGCCCCGTCCCGGGTGCTCGCCTCGCTGAAGTACGTCGCCGGCGGCTGGGAGGCCGCCCAGGTGCGGGTGCTGCCGACCGGCAAGGTGGAGGTGGTGACCGGCACCTCGCCGCACGGGCAGGGCCACGTCACCGCGTGGAGCCAGATCGCCGCGGACGCCCTGGGCGTGCCCTTCGAGGACGTCGAGGTCGTGCACGGCGACACCGGCCGGGCGCCGTACGGCATGGACACCTACGGCTCCCGGTCCCTGGTGGTCGGCGGCATGGCCGTCCTGCAAGCCTCCGAGCGGGTCGTGGACAAGGCCCGGCGGATCGCCGCGCACCTGCTCGAGGCCGACCCGGCCGACCTGGAGTTCCACGCCGGCACCTTCGCCGTGCGGGGCGTCCCCGACGGCCGCAAGACGCTGCAGGAGGTCGCCTTCGAGGCGTTCACCTCGCACAACCTGCCGGACGGGCTGGAGCCGACGCTCGCCGCGGACTGCACCCTCGACCCGCAGACGTTCTCCTACCCGCACGGCACCCACCTGTGCGCGGTCGAGGTGGACACCGAGACCGGCGCGACGCGCATCCGCAGCTACGTCGCCGTCGACGACGTGGGAAGGGTCATCAACCCGGTCATCGTGGAAGGCCAGGTGCACGGCGGCATCGCGCAGGGCATCGGCCAGGCGCTGTTCGAGGAGGCCGTGTACGACGCCGACGGCAACCTGCAGACCGGCACCCTCGTCGACTACCTGCTGCCGTCGGCGGCGGACCTGCCCACCTTCGTCACCGACCGCACCGAGACCCCCTCGACGACCAACCCGCTGGGCGTCAAGGGGGTCGGCGAGGCGGGCACCATCGCGTCCACCCCGGCCGTGGTCAACGCGGTGGTCGACGCGCTGCGGCCCTACGGGGTCACCGACATCCGTATGCCGTGCACCCCCGAGCGGGTGTGGCGGGCGGTCCGGGAGGGAGGTGAGCGGCGGTGATCCCAGCCGCGTTCGACTACGTGCGCGTCGACTCCGTCGACGGCGCGGTGCGGGCCCTGGGGGAGGCCGGGGAGGACGCCAAGGTGCTGGCCGGCGGGCAGAGCCTGCTGCCCATCCTCCGGCTGCGCCTGGCCTACCCGTCGGTGCTCGTCGACGTCGGCCGGGTCGCCGAGCTGCGCGGCGTCCGCGACGGCGGGGACAGCCTTGTCATCGGGGCGGCGACGACCCACCACGAGGTGCTGCACGACCGGCTCGTCCAAGCCCACGCCGGCCTGCTGGCCGCGGCCACCGCGACCGTCGCCGACCCGGCGGTGCGGCACCGGGGGACCATCGGCGGGTCCCTGGCGCACGCCGACCCCGCCGGCGACCTGCCGGCGGTGGCGCTGGCGCTGGACGCCACCTTCGTGTGTGCCGGCCCCGCCGGTCGGCGGAGCGTCCCCGCCGGCGAGTTCTTCCGGGACTACCTGCAGACGGCGCTGAGTCCCGACGAGCTGCTCGTCGAGGTGCACGTGCCCAAGCGCGACGGCTGGGGCTTCCACTACGAGAAGTTCCACCGGTCCGCGCAGGCGTGGGCGGTCGTCGGGGTGGCGGCCGCCGTACGCCGGGCCGACGGCACCGTCGCCGAGGCCCGGGTGGGGCTGACCAACATGGGCAGCACCCCGCTGCGCGCCCGAGCCGTCGAGGAGGCGCTGGCCGGCGGACCGGCGACCGCGCCGGCGCTGGCCGCCGCCGCCGACCGGGCCGCGGAGGGGACCAGCCCGGCCACCGACCTGCACGGTTCGGCGGAGTACCGGCGGCACCTGGTCACCGTGCTCACCCGCCGGGCGCTGGCCCGGGCCGCGGGAGTCGCCTGAGGTGGCCGGTCCGGGTGCGTGACATCGCCGCGGACCTGCGCGCCTGGTGGGCGGCAGGGACCCGCTTCGCCCTGGGCACCGTGGTCGGGGTGAGCCAGAGCGCACCGCGCGGACCGGGCGCCAGCATGGCGGTGAGCGCGACCGACGAGGTGGTCGGCAGCGTCTCCGGGGGCTGTGTCGAAGGGGCGGTGGTGGAGACCGCCCAGGAGGTGCTGGCCAGCGGCGTGCCCCGGCTGCAGACCTACGGGTACAGCGACGAGGACGCCTTCGCCGTCGGCCTCACCTGCGGGGGCAGCATCTCGGTGCTGGTCACCGCCGTCGACCCGCGCACCTTCCCGTTCCTCGGTGACGTGCTGGACGCCGTCGTCGCCGGCGCGCCGGTCGCCGTCGCCACCGTCGTACGCGGCCCTGCCCCCCTGGGCGCCACCCTCGCCGTGTGGCCGGACCGGGTGGCCGGCACGCTGGGCCAGGAGGGCCTCGACGTCGCCGTCACCGCGGACGCCCGGGGCATGCTCAGCCAGGGGCAGACCGGGCAGCGTCACTACGGGCCGGCGGGGGAGCGGCGGCGGGACGACGTCACCGTCTTCGTCGAGTCCGCCGCGCCTCCGCCGCGGATGTTCGTGTTCGGCGCCATCGACTTCGCCGCGTCGATGGTGCGGATGGGCAAGTTCCTCGGCTACCACGTCACTGTGTGCGACGCCCGCCCGGTCTTCGCCACCCCGCAGCGGTTTCCCGACGCCGACGCCGTGGTCGTCGACTGGCCGCACCGCTTCCTCGCCGGCGCCGGCACCGACGACCGCACCGTGGTATGCGTGCTCACCCACGACCCGAAGTTCGACGTGCCGCTGCTGGAGGTGGCGCTGCGCCGGCCGGCGGCGTACGTCGGCGCGATGGGCAGCCGGCGCACCCACGAGGACCGGCTGGCCCGGCTGCGGGAGCGGGGCGTCACCGACGCCGAGCTGGCCCGGCTGCACTCCCCGATCGGCCTCGACCTGGGGGCCCGGACCCCCGAGGAGACCGCGGTGTCCATCGCCGCCGAGATCGTGCAGCTGCGCTGGGGCGGGACTGGCCTGCCGCTGCGCGCCACCGGTGGCCTGATTCACCGGGAGCGCCCGGCGGACGACGCCCTGGTAGCCCAGTGACCAGCCCAGTGGCCAGCCCAGGGACCGGCCCAGTGGCCAGCCCGGGGGTCGGCCCAGTGACCGGCCCGGGGGTGGCCGGGGTGCTGCTCGCTGCCGGCGCCGGGCGCCGGCTCGGCCGGCCCAAGGCGCTGGAGCGGCTGGGGGGACAGCTGCTCGTCGACCGGGGGGCGGCGACCCTCGCCGCCGGGGGCTGCGCCCCCGTCGTCGTGGTGCTCGGGGCCGGTGCTCCCCAGGTCAGAGACCGGGCCACCTGCCCGGCGTACGCCCGGCTGGTGGACAACCCCGACTGGCCCACCGGGATGGGCTCCTCGGTACGGGCCGGGCTGGCCGCCCTGACCTCCGCTGACGCCGGCGCGGTGGGCGCCGCCGTGCTGGCCCTCGTCGACCAGCCCTTCGTCGGCGCCGAGACCGTCCGCCGGCTGGTGGCCGCGTGGCGGGCCGGCCGGCCGGTGGTGGTGGCCGCCTACGCTGGGCAGCGGCGCAACCCGGTGCTGTTCGACCGCGCGCTGTGGCCGGAGGTCGCCGCCGGCCTGGAGGGGGACGAGGGGGCCCGGCGCTGGCTCGCCGCGCACCCCGACCTGGTCAGCGCGGTCGAGTGCGGGGACGTCGCCGAACCCGACGACGTGGACGGCCCGGCCGACCTGGCCCGGGCGCGGCAGGTGGTGGCCGGGGAGTGGTCCGGGCGCGTGGGAACGACGAGGAGAGGCTGATGGAGCTCGAGCACGACTTCACCGTCCCCGTGGGCGTGGCGCAGGCGTGGGAGGTGCTGCTCGACGTGCCCCGGATCGCCCCGTGCCTGCCGGGCGCGACCCTGACCGGGACCGAGGGCGAGGAGTACACCGGAACGGTGAAGGTCAAGGTGGGCCCCATCACCGTGTCCTACGCGGGGCGGGCGAGGTTCCTGGTCCGGGACGAGGCGGAGCGCCGGGTCGTCCTCGAGGCGCAGGGCAAGGAGACCCGGGGGGCCGGCACGGCCGCGGCCACGGTCACGGCGACCCTGCACCCGGCCGGGGAGGGGACCCGGGTCCTGGTGCACACCGACCTGTCCGTCACCGGGCGACCGGCGCAGTTCGGGCGGGGCGTGATGAACGAGGTCAGCGGCAAGCTGCTCGGGCAGTTCGCCGCGTGCCTGGCCGACCAGCTCGCGGGGGGTGCCCCCCCCGCGGCGCCGGGCGAGGTACCCGGCGGGGCGCCGGCGGCCTCCCCCACCCCGGGCGGGGTGGACGGGTCGGCCGGCGAGCCCCCCGGGCCCGTCCGCGCCGCCGGCCCCGGGGGAACCGCGTCCCGGCCCACCCCGGAGGCCATCGACCTGCTGGGCACCGTGGGTGTCCCGCTGCTGCGCCGGCTGGCCCCGGCGCTGCTCGCCCTGGCCGCCTTCGCCGCGGTCATCGCCATCGCCCGGCGCCGCCGCCGCTGAGGGACCACCGGCCCCGGGGGGCGAGCCCGGCCGGGGCGGGCGAGCCCGGCCCGCGTAGGGTCGGTGCCGTGGCGGCCGTGGCGATGGCGCAGGAGCCGGTGGGCCGTCCCCGCGTGGGCCACATCCAGTTCCTCAACTGCCTGCCGCTGTACTGGGGCCTGGTCACCTCCGGGGCCCTGCTCGACGTGGAGTTGACCAAGGACACCCCCGACCGGCTCGGCGAGGCGCTGGTCCGGGGCGACCTGGACGTGGGACCGATCAGCCTCGTGGAGTACCTGCGGCACGCCCGGGACCTGGTGCTGCTGCCCGACCTGGCGGTGGGCAGCGACGGCCCGGTCATGTCGGTGAACCTGGTCAGCCCGTACGAGCCGGCCGACCTCGACGGCCGCCGGGTGGCCCTGGGGTCGACGTCACGGACCAGCGTGCTGCTGGCCCGGCTGCTGCTCGAGCAGCGGCACCGGGTGCGCCCGGCGTACTACACCTGCCCGCCGGACCTGTCCCTGATGCTGCAGGAGGCCGACGCGGCCGTGCTCATCGGGGACGTGGCGCTGCGGGCCAGCCTGTACGACGGGCCCCGGCTGGGGCTGCGGGTGCACGACCTTGGCGCGGCATGGAAGGACTGGACCGGGCTGCCCATGGTCTTCGCCGTGTGGGCGGCGCGCCGGGACTTCGCCACCGCCCGGCCGCTGGCCGCCCGGGCGGTGCACCAGGCCTTCCTCGCCTCCCGGGACCTGGCCCGGGCGCAGGCCGACCGGGTGGCGGCGTACGCCGCCCGCTGGGAGCCGTTCCCGGCCACCGAGCTCGCCCGGTACTTCGGTGGCCTGGACTTCTCCCTCGGACCGGCCCAGCTGGCCGGGCTGCGCGAGTTCGCCCGCCGGGTGGCGCCGTACGCTGGGACGCCGGTGGACGTCCGGCCCGCGTTCCTGGGCGAGGGGGGCGCGGCTACGCTGGCCCGGTGACGGGTCCCCTGCAGCAGGTGCTCGACCGGGCCGCCGACGGCGGGCGGATCACCCCCGACGAGGCGCTGGCGCTGTACCGGGACGCCCCGCTGCACGCGCTGGGCGCCGCGGCCGACGCCGCCCGCCGGCGCCGCTTCGGCCCGACCGCGCACCTCGCGACGTACCTCATCGACCGCAACATCAACTACACCAACGTGTGCGTGACCGCGTGCCGGTTCTGCGCGTTCTACCGGCCGCCGCGGCACGAGGAGGGCTGGGTCCGCGACCTGGACGACATCCTCCGCCGCTGCGGTGAGGCCGCCGAGCTGGGCGCCACGCAGATCATGCTGCAGGGCGGGCACCACCCGGACTTCGGCATCGAGTGGTACGAGCGCACCTTCGCCGCGATCAAGGCGGCGTACCCGCAGCTGGCCCTGCACTCCCTCGGCGGGTCCGAGGTGGTGCACATCGCCCGGGTCTCCGGCCTCACCTTCGCCGAGGTGATCTCCCGCCTGGCGGCGGCCGGGCTGGACTCGTTCGCCGGGGCCGGCGCGGAGATCCTCGTCGGGCGGGCGCGGCGGGCCATCGCGCCGCTGAAGGAGACCGGCGAGGTGTGGCTGCAGGTCATGGAGACCGCCCACCGGCTGGGCGTGGAGTCCACCGCCACGTTCATGATGGGCACCGGCGAGTCCGACGCCGAGCGCATCGAGCACCTGCGCATGGTCCGGGACGTGCAGGACCGGACCGGCGGCTTCCGGTCCTTCATCCCCTGGACCTACCAGCCGGAGAACAACCACCTGCGCGGGCGCACCCAGGCGACGCTGCTGGAGTACCTGCGGCTGGTGGCCGTGGCCCGGTTGTTCTTCGACAACGTCACCCACCTGCAGGGCTCCTGGCTGACCGTCGGCAAGGACATCGGCCAGCTCACCCTGCACTTCGGCGCCGACGACCTGGGCTCGGTGATGCTGGAGGAGAACGTGGTGTCCAGCGCGGGCGCGCGGCACCGCGCCAACCGGCTGGAGCTCATCCGGCTGATCCGCACCGCGGGCCGGGTGCCCGCCCAGCGGGACACCCGCTACCGCCACCTCGTCGTCCACGCCGACCCCGCCGAGGACCCGCGGGACGACCGGGTCGCCTCCCACCTCTCCTCGACGGCCGCGCCCCGGGAGCCCCTTGCCGCTGGCCGACGCGGGCTGACTGGGCGGGCTGACTGGGCTGGCTGACTGGGCCGGCTGACTGGGGCGGCGGACGACGGGAGGCACGGGTGGGGCTGGTCACGCTGCATGCCGCCCCCGTCGTGCTCCCGGTCTGCGCCGACCCGGTCCCCGACGGGGCCGTCGCGGTGTCCGGCGACCGCATCCTCGCGGTGGGTCCCGAGGCGGAGCTGGAGGCGACGTACGCCGGGGCCCGGCTGCGCCGCTGGCCGGGGCTGCTGCTGCCCGGGCTGGTCAACGCGCACACCCACCTGCAGTACAGCGATTTCGCCGACCTCGCCGACGCCGGCCTGCCGTTCCCGGAGTGGATCGTCACGCTGACGCAGCGGCGGCACGGGTACACCGCGGCGCGGTGGGCCGAGTCCACCCGGCGCGGCCTGCACGCCCTGCTCAGCACCGGTACGACCGCGTGCGCGGACATCGTGACCGACGCCGGCCCCCTGCCGCCCACCGCCCGCTCGGGGATCGGCGGGGTGTCCTACCTCGAGGTGGTCGGCGTGGACGACCGCCGGTGGCGGACCACCGCCCGGGCCACCCTGCTGGACCGGCTGGCCTCCGCGGCTGCCGGCCGGGCCCTCGGCGTGTCCCCGCACACCCTCTACACCCTGGGCCAGGCGGCGTTCGCCGACTGCGTGGCGGTGGCCCGCTCCCGCGGCCTGCGCTGGCACACGCACGTGGCCGAGACGGCCGACGAGGTGGCCTACGTGGCCGGGGGGACGGGTCCGCTGGCCGCGACGGTGGCCCGCTGGGGGCTGGCCATGGACCTGCTCGACGGCGGCTGCGGGCGGACCCCGGTGGGCCAGCTGGCCCACCTGGGCGTGCTCGGCCCGGACGGGCACGTCGCCCACGGGGTGCACGTGACCGCCGCCGACCGGAGGCTGCTCGCCGGCGCCGGGACGGCGGTCGCCCTGTGCGTG
>JBMOMH010000355.1:0-9572 GCA_049323135.1 Actinomycetota bacterium | reverse complement strand
CCAACGCCGTGCTCGGCGCGGGCGAGCCCCCGGTGGCGGCGTACCTCGCCGAGGGCGTACCCCTGGCCGTGGGCACCGACTCCCTGGCCTCCAGCCCGTCGCTGGACCTCGTCGCCGAGGGGGTGGCGCTGCGTGCGCTGGCCCGGCGGCAGGGGGCGCCGGCGGCAGGCCTGGACCGGGCCGTGGTGACCGCGCTGACCGCGGGGGGCGCCGCGGCCCTGGGCCTGACCGACGCCGGGGTGCTGGCCGCGGGGGCCCGTGCCGACCTGGCCGTCTTCGACGTACCGGTCACCGGCGACCCCTGGGCGGCGCTGTTGGACCACGGGACGGGGCGGTGCCTGGCCACCGTGCTCCGAGGCCGGCTGGTGCACCGGCGTACCCCCTCGACCCGGCTCGCCGCCGGGGCGGAGCCGCCGCCTGGCAGGGTGGTGCCGTGACCCGCGCGGGACTGGACAAGCGACCGGCCGAGGTGGCCGCGATGTTCGACGCGGTGGCGCCGCGCTACGACCGCACCAACGACCTGCTGTCCCTGGGCCAGGACCGCCTGTGGCGGCGGGCCGTCGTCCGGGCCGTCGCGCCCCGTCCCGGCGAGCGGGTCCTCGACCTGGCGGCCGGCACCGGCACCTCCAGCGCGGCCCTGGCCGCCACCGGGGCCACCGTGGTGGCCTGCGACTTCTCCCGGGGGATGCTCGCCGAGGGGCGGCGCCGCCACCCGCACCTGGCCTTCGTCGCCGGGGACGCGCTGGCGCTGCCGTTCGCCGCCGGCACCTTCGACGCCGTGACGATCTCCTTCGGCCTGCGCAACGTCGCCGACCCCGACGCCGCCGCCCGGGAACTGTGGCGGGTGACCCGGCCGGGGGGACGCCTCGTCGTGTGCGAGTTCAGCCATCCGCACTGGGCGCCGTTGCGCCGGGCCTACCATGGTGCGCTCGGTCGCGTCCTGCCGGCGGTGGCCCGCCGGGTGTCCAGCGACCCGGAGGCCTACGGGTACCTCGCCCAGTCCATCCGGGCCTGGCCCGACCAGGCCGCCCTGGCCGCCCGGTTGCAGGCCGCCGGCTGGGCCGGCGTCGCCTGGCGGGACCTCAGCCTCGGCGCGGTGGCCCTGCACCGGGGCCGGCGGCTCTGAGCCGGGCGGTCGGCGCGGGTTCGGTCGACCCCGACCGGGTAGGGGGACGGCCCGGCGGCGAGTGCCGCTGGAGGTCAACCTGCGATTGGGGGTCTACGGCATGGGTACCGAGGACAAGCTGCGCAACACCGCACAGGACTGGCAGGGCAAGGCCAAGGAGGCGGCCGGGCGGGCCACCGGCGACGAGTCGACGGAGGCCGAGGGTCGGGCCGACCAGGCCAAGGCCGACCTCAAGCAGGCGGGGGAGAAGGTCAAGGACGCCTTCCGGCGCGACTGACCTTACTGGGTCGTCGGCGTACTTCCTGGGCCGTGGTATCGCTTCCTGGGTGCTCGACGGCCCAGGAAGGGATACCACGATCCAGAAGCCTGGTCATCGTCGGGGGGCGCGGACCGGGGGGCTTCCCGGGGGCCGGCCTGGGGGTCCTACACTGACGGGCGGGCTCGTGAAGGCATTCACAAGTCCGTGCTGATCCTGCCCACCCGGAGGTCCCCACGCCGTGAGCCTGGCCCTCGGGGCCCCGGCCCCGACCTCTGGACGCGCCGCCACCGAGGGCGCCGACGTCGTCGTCGTCGGCGCCGGACCGGCCGGAGCCACCGCGGCCTACTACCTGGCCCGGGCCGGCCTGGACGTCGCGCTGCTGGAGAAGACGGCGTTCCCGCGGGAGAAGGTCTGCGGGGACGGGCTGACCCCGCGGGCCGTGGCGGCCCTGCTGGCCATGGGCGTGGACGTGTCGGCCGCCGGCTGGGTCCGGCACCGGGGGCTGCGCATCATCGGCGGCGGCCGGCGGCTGGAGCTGCCCTGGCCGGAGCTGGCCAGCTTCCCGTCGTACGGGCTGGTCCGGGCGCGCACCGACTTCGACGCGCTGCTCGCCCGGCAGGCCGTGGCCGCCGGCGCCCGGCTGTACGAGCGCACCCCGGTCCTCGGGCCGGTGCTCGACGAGCGGACCGGTCGGGTGACGGGGGTGCGGGCCCGCCGGGAGGAGGACGGGTCCGAGCTGGTCGTCCGGGCCCCGCTGGTGCTCGCCGCCGACGGGGTGTCCTCCCGGCTCGCCCTGGCCCTGGGGCTGGCCCGGCGACCGGATCGCCCCCTGGGGGTGGCGGTGCGCACCTACTACCGCAGCCCCCGGCACGACGACGAGTGGCTGGAGTCGTGGCTGGAGCTGCGCGACGAGCAGGGCGCCCCCGGGACCCTGCTCCCCGGATACGGCTGGGTGTTCGGGATGGGCGACGGCACCTGCAACGTCGGGTTGGGGCTCCTCAACACCACCAGCGCCTTCGGGGCCGTGGACTACCGGGCGCTGTTGCGGCGCTGGCTGGACGGGACGCCGGAGGACTGGGGGTTCCGCGAGGAGCAGCGCACCAGCCCGGTGCGCGGCGCCGCCCTGCCCATGGGCTTCAACCGCACCCCCGCCTACACCCGGGGCCTGCTCCTCCTGGGGGACGCCGCCGGCATGGTCAACCCGTTCAACGGCGAGGGCATCGCGTACGCCATGGAGTCCGCGGCGCTGGCCGCCGACGTGGTGGTGCAGGCCCGCGGCCGCGAGACCGCCGCCGCGCGGGAGCGCGCCCTGCAGCGGTACCCGCAGGTCCTGCGGGACACCTACGGCGGCTACTACAGCCTGGGGCGGCTGTTCGTCCGGCTCATCGGGCACCCCGCGGTGATGCGGCTGGCCACCCAGCACGGGCTGTCCCACCCCACCCTCATGCGCTTCACCCTGAAGCTGCTGGCCAACCTGACCGACCGCAAGGACGGAGACGTCATGGATCGGGTCGTGACCGCGATGACCAGGCTGGCTCCGGCCGGCTGACCAGGCACCGGGGGGCGCGCCGGTCGCCGCCGGCGACCCCCGTAGGATCGGGAAGCCCGGGCGCGGCAGCCCGTTCGACCGCCACCCGCAGGATCGACGAGAGGGGAGTCCAGTCGGCGTGAACACCACCGTGCCCATCGTCGCGCTCGGCGCGCTGGCGGCCGGGTTCGCCGTGTTCTCCGTGCTCGCCGGGTACCTGACCGGGCCGCGTCGGTACAACCGGGCCAAGCTCGACTCCTACGAATGCGGCATCGAGCCCACCCCGCAGCCGATGGGTGGCGGCCGGTTCCCGGTGAAGTACTACCTCACCGCCATGCTGTTCATCGTCTTCGACATCGAGATCGTCTTTCTCTACCCGTGGGCGGTGGCGTTCGACCGGTTCCGCGGCATGTTTGCGCTGGTCGAGATGGTGCTGTTCGTCCTGGCCGTGCTGGTCGCCTACGCCTATGTGTGGCGGCGAGGAGGCCTCGAGTGGGACTAGGGCTGGGACGAACGCTGCGGACCGTCGCACCCGACGTGAGAAGGCACGGCGCAGATGGGTCTTGAGGAGAAGCTGCCGAGCGGCTTCCTGCTGTCCACCGTCGAGGGGCTCGCCGGCTGGGTGCGGAAGAACTCGCTGTGGCCGGCCACCTTCGGCCTGGCCTGCTGCGCCATCGAGATGATGGCCACCGGCGCCGGCCGCTTCGACCTGGCCCGGTTCGGCATGGAGGTCTTCCGGGCCTCGCCGCGGCAGGCCGACCTGATGATCGTGGCGGGCCGGGTGAGCCAGAAGATGGCCCCGGTGCTCCGCCAGATCTACGACCAGATGCCCGGGCCCAAGTGGGTGCTGTCGATGGGGGTCTGCGCGTCCAGCGGCGGCATGTTCAACAACTACGCCATCGTCCAGGGCGTTGACCACGTGGTGCCGGTGGACATTTACCTGCCCGGCTGCCCGCCCCGGCCGGAGATGCTCATGCACGCCATCCTCGAGCTGCACGACAAGATCCAGCACGAGAAGCTGGGGGTGCACCGCCAGGCGGAGGAGGAGCGCCGCGAGCGCGAGGCCCTCGCGGCGGTCTCCACCTCCCAGCAGGGGGGGCTGCTGTGGTGAGCGGCACCCCACCGGAGCCCGGACCGCGGCCGGCCACGGACACGCCGGCCACCGACACCCCGGCGGCCCGCCACCCGGAGGCCAACGTGGAGACCCGGCGCGGGGAGGTCCCCGAACGCCGCGGCATGTTCGGAGTCTCCGGCACCGGCGACACCTCCGGGTACGGGCGGCTGGTGCCCCGCCGGCCGCTGGTGGGCCGGCGGGAGCGGCCGTTCGGCCCCGGCTTCGACGAGCTCGTCGACGACCTGGAACGGGCCGTCCCCGGCTTCGACGGGGCGGTGGAGGCGGTGGTCGTCGACCGTGGCGAGCTGACCCTGCAGGTACGCCGGGAGCACCTGCCCGCCGTCGCCGCCCGGCTGCGCGACGACCCGGCCCTGCGGTTCGAGCTGAGCCTTGGCGTCAACGGCGTGCACTACCCCACCGACGTGGGCCGGGAGTTGCACGCCGTCTACCACCTGCTGTCGGTCACGCACAACCGCCGGATCCGGCTCGAGGTGACCTGCCCCGACGCCGACCCGCACATCCCGTCGACGGTGGCCGTCTACCCCACCAACAACTGGCACGAGCGGGAGACCTACGACTTCTTCGGCATCGTCTTCGACGGCCACCCGGCGCTCACCCGGATCGAGATGCCCGACGACTGGCCGGGCCACCCGCAGCGCAAGGACTACCCGCTCGGCGGCATCCCCGTGGAGTACAAGGGCGCGCAGGTGCCGCCGCCGGACGAGCGGAGGGCCTACCACTGATGGCCACGACACCCACCGCCGGACCCACCGCCGGCCACGACTCGGCGGACCCCTACGCCGGCGTACGGGACACCACCGAGGGACCCGTGTACACGGTGGGGGGCGGCGACTGGGACGCCATGGTCGGTGACCTGGCCGACCGGGGCGAGGACCGGGTCGTCGTCAACATGGGCCCGCAGCACCCGTCGACGCACGGGGTGCTGCGGCTGGTGCTCGAGCTCGAGGGCGAGACGGTCGTGGACGCCCGGTGCGGCATCGGCTACCTGCACACCGGGATCGAGAAGAACTGCGAGTACCGCACCTGGACCCAGGGGGTCACCTTCGTGACCCGCATGGACTACCTCTCCCCGTTCTTCAACGAGACCGCCTACTGCCTGGCCGTGGAGCGGCTGCTCGGCATCACCGAGGAGGTCCCGGAGCGGGCCACCGTGATCCGGGTGCTGCTCATGGAGCTCAACCGGATCGCCTCCCACCTGGTGGCGCTGGCCACCGGCGGGATGGAGCTCGGCGCCCTCACCGTGATGACCTTCGGGTTCCGGGAGCGGGAGCTGGTCCTCGACTTCTTCGAGATGGTCACCGGGCTGCGGATGAACCACGCGTTCATCCGTCCCGGGGGCCTCGCCCAGGACCTGCCCCCCGGGGCCGTGGACAAGGCCCGCGAGCTGCTGCGGGTGCTGCCGCAGCGGATCCGGGACTACGAGAACCTGCTGGACGAGAACGCCATCTGGCAGGCCCGCACGGTCGGCGTCGGCCACCTGGACCTGACCGGCTGCATGGCGCTGGGCATCACCGGGCCGGTGCTGCGGGCCACCGGCCTGCCGCACGACCTGCGCCGCAGCCAGCCCTACTGCGGCTACCAGGGCTACGAGTTCGACGTCGTCACCGAGACCGGCGCGGACGCCTACGCCCGCTACCGGATCCGGGTCCGGGAGATGAAGGAGTCCCTGAAGATCGTGGAACAGTGCCTGGACCGGCTGCGTCCCGGGCCGGTCATGGTCGCCGACCGCAAGATCGCCTGGCCGGCGCAGCTGGCCCTGGGCGGCGATGGGCTGGGCAACTCCCTGGACCACATCCGGCACATCATGGGCGAGTCGATGGAGGCCCTGATCCACCACTTCAAGCTGGTCACCGAGGGGTTCCGGGTGCCGCCCGGCCAGGCGTACGCCGCCGTGGAGTCCCCGCGGGGGGAGCTCGGTGCCCACCTGGTCAGCGACGGGGGGACCCGGCCCTACCGGGTGCACTTCCGGGACCCGTCCTTCACCAACCTGCAGGCCGTCCCCGCCCTGTGCGAGGGCGGCATGATCGCCGACGTCATCGCCGCGGTGGCCTCCCTCGACCCGGTGATGGGAGGGGTGGACCGCTGATGGCCCTCACCGACCAGACCCGCGAGCAGATGCGCCAGCTCATGGCGCGCTACCCGCAGCCCCGGTCGGCGCTGCTGCCGATGCTGCACCTGGTCCAGGCCGAGGAGGGCCACGTCACCGACGCCGGCATCCAGCTGTGCGCCGAGGAGCTCGGCCTCACCGCCGCCGAGGTGGCCGCGGTCGCCACCTTCTACACCATGTACAAGCGCCACCCCGTCGGCGACTACCACGTCGGCGTGTGCACGAACACCCTGTGCGCGATCCTCGGCGGCGACGCCATCTTCGACGCGCTGTGCCAGCACCTCGGGGTCGGCAACGACGAGACGACCCCCGACGGCCGGGTCACCCTGGAACGCATCGAGTGCAACGCCGCCTGCGACTACGCCCCCGTGGTGATGGTCAACTGGGAGTTCTTCGACAACCAGACCGTGGAGAGCGCCCGGGAGCTGGTGGACCGGCTGCGGGCTGGGGACCCGCCGTACCCGACCCGGGGAGCCCCGCTGTGCCACTGGCGGGACACCGAGCGGATCCTGGCCGGGTTTCCCGACCCCCGCCCGGAGGCCGTCGCCGCCGGCGGCGCGGCCGGGGAGGCCACGCTGGCCGGGCTGCGGCTGGCCCGGGAGCGGGGCGACCGGGCGCCCGAGCCGCCCGGCCCGGACCCGGAGGGGCGCTGACATGCTCACCCCCGTCCTCAGCGAGCACTGGGACGCCGCCGAACCGTGGACGCTGCGCGCCTACGAGGAGCACGGTGGCTACCAGGCGCTGCGCTCGGCCCTGGACCTGCGGCCCGACGAGGTCGTGGCGCTGGTCAAGGACGCCGGGCTGCGCGGCCGCGGCGGCGCCGGCTTCCCCACCGGCATGAAGTGGGGGTTCATCCCGCAGGGTGACGGCAAGCCGCACTACCTGGTCGTCAACGCCGACGAGAGCGAGCCGGGCACGTGCAAGGACGTGCCGCTGATGATGGCCACCCCGCACCTGCTCATCGAGGGCGCCGTCATCGCGGCGTACGCCATCCGCGCCCGGCACGCGTTCATCTACGTGCGGGGCGAGGTCGTGCACGTGCTGCGCCGCCTGCAGGCCGCGGTCGCCGAGGCCTACGCCGCCGGCTACCTGGGCCGGGACGTGCTGGGGCGCGGCGTCGACGTCGACCTGGTGGTGCACGCCGGCGCCGGGGCCTACATCTGCGGCGAGGAGACCGCCCTGCTGGACTCGCTGGAGGGTCGGCGGGGCCAGCCACGGCTGCGCCCGCCGTTCCCCGCGGTGGCCGGCCTGTACGCCAGCCCCACGGTGGTGAACAACGTGGAGTCCATCGCCAGTGTGCCCGCCATCGTCCGCCACGGCCCGGCCTGGTACCGCTCGATGGGCACCGAGCGTTCCCCCGGCTTCAAGCTGTTCTCCGTCTCCGGCCACGTGCAGCGCCCCGGCCAGTACGAGGCGCCCCTGGGCATCACGTTCCGGGACATCCTCGAGCTCGCCGGGGGCATCCGGGAGGGGCACGAGCTGAAGTTCTGGACCCCCGGCGGCTCGTCCACCCCGCTGTTCACCGCCGAGCACCTGGACGTGGCGCTGGACTTCGAGGGCGTCGCCGCGGCCGGCTCGATGCTGGGCACCACCGCGCTCATGGTCTTCGACGAGACCACCTGCGTGGTGCGCGCGGTGCTGCGGTGGACCGAGTTCTACGCCCACGAGTCCTGCGGCAAGTGCACCCCGTGCCGGGAGGGCACCTACTGGCTGCGGCAGATCATGCAGCGCATCGAGCAGGGCCGGGGCATGCCCGAGGACCTGGACACGCTGCTGGACACCTGCGACAACATCCTGGGCCGCGCCTTCTGCGCCCTCGGCGACGGCGCCACCAGCCCCATCACCTCCTCCCTGCGGTACTTCAGGGACGAGTACGTCGCCCACCTCGACCACCAGGGGTGTCCGTTCGACCCGGTGGCCTCCACCGTCTTCGCCCCAGCGGGAGCCCGAGCCTGATGACCGTCACCACCAACAGCGCCAGCAGCGGCCCCCCCGCCGAACGCGGGGCCCAGGGTGCGGCGCTGGCGCAGCCCAGCGACCTGGTCACGGTCACCATCGACGGGTTCGAGCTGGCGGTCCCCAAGGGCACGCTGGTCATCCGCGCCGCGGAGCTGCTCGGCATCCAGATCCCCCGCTTCTGTGACCATCCCCTGCTCGACCCGGTCGGGGCGTGCCGGCAGTGCCTGGTCGAGGTGGAGGGGCAGCGCAAGCCGCTGGCCTCGTGCACCACGACCGTTACCGACGGCATGGTGGTACACACCCAGCTGACCTCCCCGGTGGCCGACAAGGCCCAGCAGGGGCAGATGGAGTTCCTGCTCATCAACCACCCCCTGGACTGCCCGGTCTGCGACAAGGGTGGTGAGTGCCCGCTGCAGAACCAGGCGATGAGCAACGGGCGGGCGGAGACCCGTTTCCACGACCGCAAGCGGACCTACCCCAAGCCGATCGCCATCTCCTCGCAGGTGCTGCTGGACCGGGAGCGGTGCGTGCTCTGCGCGCGCTGCACCCGCTTCGCCAAGCAGATCGCGGGTGACCCGTTCATCGAGATGCTGGAACGCGGCGCGTTGCAGCAGGTCGGCATCTACGAGCACGAGCCGTTCGAGTCCTACTTCTCGGGCAACACCGTGCAGATCTGCCCGGTGGGGGCGCTGACCGGTACCGCGTACCGGTTCCGGGCGCGGCCCTTCGACCTGGTCTCCACCCCCACCGCCTGCGAGCACTGCGCCTCGGGCTGCGCCCTGCGTACCGACCACCGGCGTGGCAGGGTGACCCGCCGGCTCGCCGGCGACGACCCGGCCGTCAACGAGGAGTGGAACTGCGACAAGGGCCGCTGGGCCTTCACCTACGCCACGCTCGAGGACCGGTTGCACACTCCCCTGGTCCGCGATACCGACGGCTCGCTGGTGCCGGCCTCCTGGCCGGAGGCGCTGGCCGTCGCCGGGTCCCGGCTGGCCGCCGCGCGCGGCCGGGCCGGGGTGCTCACCGGTGGCCGGCTCACCCTGGAGGACGCCTACGCGTACGCCAAGTTCGCCCGGGTGGCCCTGCGCAGCAACGACATCGACTTCCGGGCCCGGCCGCACTCCGCCGAGGAGGCCGCGTTCCTCGCCGCCCAGGTTGCCGGGCGCGGCCTCGGACCCACCTACGACGACCTCGAGCGGGCCCCGGTGGTGCTGCTGGTCGGTGTCGAGCCGGAGGAGGAGTCGCCCATCGTCTTCCTGCGGCTGCGCAAGTCGGTGCTGCGCCGGCGGACCACGGTGGCCGCCGTCGCCGACCACGCCTCCCGCGGGCTGACCAAGCTGTCCGGGACGCTGCTCCCCACGGTGCCCGGCGGCGAGCCCGCGGTGCTCGACGCGCTGTCCGCCGACCCGGCCGCCAGCACCGGGGAGGCGGGGGAGGACCCGCTCGCCGCGGTGGCGC
>JBMOMH010000354.1:0-2097 GCA_049323135.1 Actinomycetota bacterium | reverse complement strand
GGTGGCCGCGCTGGTCGGGGCCAGCGCCGTGGTCCTCGAGCGGGTGGACGCACAGGCCGGGCGGGTCAAGCTGGCCGGCGAGGTGTGGTCGGCCCGCGCGTACGACGAGAGCCAGGTCATCGAACCCGGCACCCCCGTCGACGTCGTGGAGATCCGCGGCGCCACCGCCCTCGTCTACCCCTCGGAGGCACCGTGGAAGGCCTGATCGCGCTCGCGGTCGTCGCGCTGTTCGTCGTGATCGTCGTCGGGCGGACGGTCCGCATCGTGCCCCAGGCCCGAGCAGGGGTCGTGGAGCGCCTGGGCCGGTACAGCCGCACGCTCACCCCCGGGCTCAACATCGTCGTCCCGTTCCTCGACCGGGTCCGCACCACGATCGACCTGCGCGAGCAGGTGGTCTCCTTCCCGCCCCAGCCGGTGATCACCTCGGACAACCTGGTGGTGGGCATCGACACGGTCATCTACTTCCAGGTCACCGAGCCGAAGGCGGCCACCTACGAGATCGCCAACTACATCCAGGCCATCGAGCAGCTGACCGTCACGACCCTGCGCAACGTCATTGGCAGCATGGACCTGGAGCGCACCCTGACCTCCCGGGAGGCGATCAACTCCGCGCTGCGCGGGGTGCTGGACGAGGCCACCGGCAAGTGGGGGATCCGGGTCAACCGGGTCGAGCTGAAGGCCATCGAGCCGCCGGCGTCCATCCGGGACTCGATGGAGAAGCAGATGCGGGCCGAGCGGGACAAGCGGGCCGCGATCCTCGGCGCGGAGGGCATCAAGGCCTCACAGGTGCTCACCGCCGACGGGGAACGGCAGAGCGCCATCCTGCGCGCCCAGGGCGACGCCGAGGCGACGGTGCTGCGGGCGAAGGCCGACGCGGAGGCCCAGGCGGTGCGGGCGCAGGGCCAAGCCCAGGCCATCGAGACCGTGTTCGCGGCCATCCACGCCGGGCAGCCGGACTCCGGGCTGCTGGCCTACCAGTACCTGCAGATGCTGCCCCAGCTGGCCCAAGGCCAGGCCAACACCCTGTGGATCGTGCCCAGCGAGATCGGGCGGGCCCTGGAGGGCCTGGGGAAGGCCTTCGGGGCCGGGCCCGACGGGACGCCCGCCGAGGCCCCCCGGTAGCCGCCGCCCGGGCGCGGCTGGGCCAGGCCGGCGCTAGGCCGGGCCGGCGCGTCGGCCGGTCAGCGAATCTGGCCGGCCAGGTCGAGCACCAGGCGGACGTACCAGTCGGCGCGGTTGTAGGCGAACAGCGCCCGGCGCAGCCCGTCCGGGCCGGCCCCCGCGCCGTTGGCGCACAGGTACCGCGCCGCGGTGAAGATCGCGTCGGCGGGGTCGTCGATGCTGCGCACCCCGTCCCCGTTGCCGTCCACGGCGTACGCGGCGAAGGTCGCCGGCAGGAACTGCATGGGCCCGCGGGCGCCGGCCGTGGACACCCCGGCGTTGCGCCCGTGCCCGGACTCCACCTGCCCGATGGCGGCCAGCACGGTCCAGGACAGCCCGGGACAGGTCGGTGCGGCCGCCTGGTAGAGCCGCAGGTACGCCGGGGGGATGGGCATCGGCGTCAGGTGGGTGGGCACGGTCACCTGCGCGGCCGCGGCCCGGGCCGCCGCCACCTGGGCGGCCGCCCGCTGCGCGTCGGCCAGCAGCCGGGCCCGGGCGGACAGCCCGTCGAGCACCGCCTGCTGCCGGGCGAGCAGGTCGGCGAGCACGGCCCAGCGGTCCACCGCGGTGCGCACCGCGGTGGCCTGCGCACCGGCGTCGGCCAGCAGCGCCCCAGCCCGCTGCTGGCGGCGGGCACCCTCCCCGGACAGCTGGGCGAGCTGGGCGGCGTCCACAGCGACGATGCGCTGCACCGTTACCAGGCGCAGCGCCGCGTCGGCTGGCCCGGTCGCGCCGAGCACGCTGGCGTAGAGCAGGGCCGGCCCGCCGCTCATGTACAGCGCCCGCAGCCGCTGATCGCTGGCCCGCCGGGCGCCGTCGGCTTCCGCGGCGGCGGCGCGGGCCGACGCCTGTGCGCGCAGGCCCTGGGTCACCGCCACGTCCAGGGCGTCCGCCGCCTGGCGGTAGCCGACCAGCGCGGTGTCCACCTCCGGCTGC
>JBMOMH010000353.1:0-2103 GCA_049323135.1 Actinomycetota bacterium | reverse complement strand
CCCTGCCCGTGCGGGGCATGGCAGTGGCCGCCCTCGCGCTCGCCGCCCTGGCGGCCCTCGTCGCGCTCGTCACCGTGCTTCTCGTCCGCCACGACCGGACCGCCCGCCTGCTGGCCGAGGAGCGGGCCACCGGGCAGGAGCTTCGGGTCCAGCTCGCCGAACTGCGGGGCGAGCTGGCCACCCTCGGCGGGTTCGTGCAGGCCCAGCAGGGCGACCTGGAGCACCTCACCGGTGTGCTCGGCACGCCGCCCGTCCTCGGGTCCTGGCTGCGGCTGCCCGAGCCGGCCGCCCGGCCGCCGTCGTTCCCCGCGGCCAGCGGCCCGCAGCCGCAGGAGCCGACCGGCGACGGATCGAGCGAGGCCGTCCGGCCGCCGGCCGGCTCGTCCACCGCCCCCCCGGCCGGCTCGTCCACCGCCCCCCCGGCCGGCTCGTCCACGGGCACCCTGGATCTCGCGGCGCTGCGCCGCGAGCTCGCGCGGGAGTGGTCCCACCTCGCCGCGGCCCGCACGCGCCGGCAACACTGACCCCGGCCGCCCGGAACCCTGTCACTATGGTCCCAGCAACCCCAGGAACCTCACCGGTGCCAGAATTCGGCGAGGGGGTGAGACTATGTGGTAAGAAATGCAGCCTATAGCCTGCATCTCTTACCACAACGTGGCGGCCACCTGTTAGCAGAGGGAGCAGCGGGGCCACCGGTACGTAGGGGGCATCTTCCGCGGGGTCTCCGGGGAGGGCACGGCGGCACCGTGGCGAGCGGCGGAGGGCCCGGGCCGAACTGGACGGTCCCGGCCCGGGCCCTACTTGTCGATGTCCCCGACCACGAAGAACATCGACCCGAGGATCGCCACCATGTCCGCCACCAGCGCCCCGGGCAGCAGCTCGGCGAGCACCTGCACGTTGTTGAACGACGCCGAGCGCAGCTTCAGCCGCCACGGCGTCTTCTCCCCCCGGGACACCAGGTAGTAGCCGTTCAGGCCGAGCGGGTTCTCCGTCCACGCGTACGTATGCCCCTCCGGGGCCTTGACCACCTTGGGCAGCCGGACGTTGATCGGGCCCTGGGGCAGCCGGGCCAGCCGCTGCAGGCAGGCCTCGGCCAGGTCCAGGGAGACCTCCACCTGTTCGAGCAGGCACTCGAACCGGGCGAAGCAGTCCCCTTCGGCCCGGGTGACCACGCGCAGCACGTCCCCGAGCTCGCCGTAGGCCAGGTACGGCTCGTCCCGCCGCAGGTCGAAGTCGACCCCCGAGGCCCGGGCGATCGGGCCAGAGACGCCGTACGCGAAGACCAGCGACCGGTCCAGTACGCCGACCCCCCGGGTCCGCGCCCGGAAGATCTCGTTGCCGTGGATGAGGGCCGTGATCTGCCGCAGGCCCGCGCGGACGTCGGCCACCGCGGCGGCCGCCCGGTCCCGCCACCCGGCCGGCAGGTCCTCCTTCAGCCCGCCGGGCCGGTTGAACATGTAGTGCATCCGGCCCCCGGAGACCTCCTCCATCACCCGCTGCAGCGTCTCCCGCTCCCGGAACGCGTAGAAGATCGGCGTGATGGCGCCGATCTCCAGCGGGTACGAGCCGAGGAACATCAGGTGGTTGAGGACCCGGTTGAGCTCGGCCAGCAGGGTGCGTGCCCACACCGCCCGGACGGGCACCTCCAGCCCCAGCATCCGCTCCACGGCGAGCACGACCCCGAGCTCGTTGGCGAACGCGGACAGCCAGTCGTGCCGGTTGGCCAGGACGATGATCTGCCGGTAGTCCCGGACCTCGAACAGCTTCTCCGCGCCCCGGTGCATGTAGCCGACGATCGGCTCGGCGCGGACGATGCGCTCCCCGTCCAGGGTCAGCGCCAGCCGGAGGACGCCGTGGGTCGACGGATGCTGCGGCCCGATGTTGAGGATCATGTCCGCCGTGGCCAGCCCGCCGGCGCCCACGGCGACGGTGAGCTGGCTCCCGGTCAGTGAGCCCTCGGACCCCACCCGCGCATCGTGGCACGCCCGGGCCCATCCGGCCCGGTCGGCATAGCCTCGGCCCATGACCGTCCCGCCCCCGGCGCCGCCCGAGCGGCCCGAGGACCCGTTCGCCCCGCCCAGCCCGGCGGGCTGGCGCCGGGTG
>JBMOMH010000352.1:0-2127 GCA_049323135.1 Actinomycetota bacterium | reverse complement strand
GGTCCGGGCGGTGCGGGCCGGGGACCACCCGCCCGGTGGGGCCGCCGCCGAGGAGCGGCCGGGGGTCGGGGGTGCGGACGGGCTGCCCACCGCCCTGCGCCGGCTGCTCGCCGCGGGCCGGGACGGGGTGTCGGTCTGGCTGGGGTACGTCGACGCCGGCGGGCGCTCGTCGCGCCGGCTGGTCGACCCGCTGGCGGTGGCGAACGGCCAGCTCACGGCGTACGACCACCTGCACGAGGAGGTGCGGGTCTTCGCCCTGCACCGGGTCACCGACGTCGCGTTCCCCGACACGGACCACCCGCCCCCCGGCCACGACCAGCCCGCAACGGCGAGAGGCACGGCATGACCGACGGACCGCTCATCGTCCAGTCCGACAAGACGCTGCTGCTGGAGGTCGACCACCCCCGGGCCGCGGACTGCCGGCGGGCCATCGCCCCGTTCGCGGAGCTGGAACGCTCCCCCGAGCACGTCCACACCTACCGGCTCACCCCGCTGGGCCTGTGGAACGCCCGGGCCGCCGGGCACGACGCCGAGCAGGTCGTCGACGCCCTGCTCAGCTACTCCCGCTACGCGGTGCCGCACGCGCTGCTCGTCGACGTGGCCGAGACGATGTCCCGCTACGGCCGGCTCGCCCTGCAGCAGGACCCCGCCCACGGGCTGGTGCTGCGGGGTCTGGACCGCCCAGTGCTCGAGGAGGTGCTGCGCAGCCGCCGGGTGGCCCCGCTGGTCGGCGCCCGCCTGGACGCGGACACGGTGCTGGTCTACCCCAGCCAGCGCGGGCCGCTGAAGCAGGCGCTGCTGAAGCTGGGCTGGCCGGCGGAGGACCTGGCCGGGTACGTCGACGGGGAGGCCCACCCGATCGCCCTGCGCGAGGACGGCTGGGCGCTGCGGCCCTACCAGCGGGAGGCGGCCGCGGGCTTCTGGGCCGGCGGGTCCGGGGTGGTGGTTCTGCCGTGCGGCGCCGGCAAGACCCTGGTCGGCGCGGCAGCGATGGCGCACGCGCAGGCTACGACGCTGATCCTGGTCACCAACGCGGTCGCCGCGCACCAGTGGCGCGCCGAGCTGCTGCGGCGTACGACGCTCACCCCGGACGAGATCGGCGAGTACTCAGGGCAGCGCAAGCAGGTGCGCCCGGTGACCATCGCCACCTACCAGGTGCTGACCACCCGCCGGAAGGGCAGCTACCCGCACCTGGAGCTGTTCGACGCCCGCGACTGGGGCCTGGTCGTGTACGACGAGGTGCACCTGCTGCCCGCCCCGATCTTCCGGTTCACCGCGGACATCCAGGCCCGGCGTCGCCTGGGCCTCACCGCCACCCTGGTCCGGGAGGACGGCCGGGAGGGGGACGTGTTCTCCCTCATCGGCCCGAAGCGCTTCGACGCGCCGTGGAAGGACATCGAGGCGCAGGGCTACATCGCCCCCGCCGACTGCGTCGAGGTGCGGGTCACCCTCAGCGACGCCGAACGGATGGCCTACGCCACCGCGGAGCCCGACGAGCGCTACCGGATCGCCGCCACCAGCCCGGCGAAGACGCCGGTGGTCGAGGCGCTGGTGGCCCGACACCCGGACGCATCGCTGCTGGTCATCGGGCAGTATCTCGACCAGCTCGACGACCTGGGTGCCCGGCTGGGTGCCCCGGTGCTCAAGGGGGAGACCTCGGTCCGGGAGCGGGAGCGGCTCTTCGCGGCCTTCCGGGCCGGCGAGCTGCCGGTGCTGGTCGTCAGCAAGGTGGCCAACTTCTCGGTGGACCTGCCCGAGGCCTCGGTGGCCATCCAGGTGTCCGGGTCCTTCGGGTCCCGGCAGGAGGAGGCGCAGCGGCTGGGCCGGCTGCTGCGACCGAAGGCGGACGGGCGCACCGCCCGGTTCTACGCGGTGGTGGCCCGGGACACCCTCGACCAGGAGTACGCCGCGCACCGGCAGCGGTTCCTCGCCGAGCAGGGGTACGCCTACCGGATCGTCGACGCCGGCGAGCTGGACCGGGTCGACCCGGTGGACTGAGCCCCGCTGGCCCGCCACGGGAGGTGCGGATGACCCGGCGCGTCCCGGGAAGGCAAGTAGGGTGAGGCCGATGGTCCCCTTCGAGCCCGGCCACTCCGCGGGCGGCCCGGACGGCCGGCCGGGCCGCCC
>JBMOMH010000351.1:0-2137 GCA_049323135.1 Actinomycetota bacterium | reverse complement strand
GTACCAGGCGAGCCCCGCGGCCGCGCCACCGGCGAGCGCGGTCGCCACGAGCACCGGGGCGGAGGGCAGGGCCATCCCGAAGCGGTGCCGCAGGGACACCGGGCGTTCGAAGGTGAGCACGGGCCAGCCGCGGGCCACCGCCTCCCGGCGCAGCGCCCGGTCCGGGTTGACCACGTGGGGGTGCCCCACCGCCTCGAGCAGGGGAAGGTCGGTGGCCGAGTCGCTGTACGCGTAGCTGCCGGCCAGGTCGTAGCCGGCCACGGCGGCCAGCTCGGCCACCGCGCTGGCCTTGTGGGGGCCGTACGCGTAGAACTCCACCTCGCCGGTGAACCGGTCCTCGGCCACCACCATCCGGGTGGCGATGACGTGATCGGCGCCGAGCATGGCGCCGATCGGCTCGACCACCTCCGCGCCGGACGTGCTGACGATGACCACGTCGCGGCCGGCGGCGTGATGCTCCTCGATGAGGTTGACCGCCTCGTCGTAGACCAGCGGGTCGATGAGGTCGTGCAGCGTCTCGGCGACGATGTCCTTCACCGACTGGACGTCCCACCCGGCGCACAGCGCGGACAGGTAGTCGCGCATCCGCTCCATCTGGTCGTGGTCGGCGCCGCCGAGCAGGTAGACGAACTGGGCGTACGCGCTGCGCAGCACCGCCCGCCGGTTGATCAGCCCGCCCCGGTAGAAGGAGCGGCTGAAGGCCAGCGTGCTGGACTTGGCGATGACCGTTTTGTCCAGGTCAAAGAAGGCCGCCGTGCGCCGGGGCGCACCGTGCGGCGCCGTGCGCCGGGGCGTACCGCCTGGCTGGGGCTGGGCCACCGGGTCGGCCGCGGGGGTGCCCGGAGGGGTCTCCACGGGCCACGAGCATAGGTACGCCGGGGGCCGGCGGGTGCGGATCCGCCGTCCGGGCGGGCCCTGGCGGCGCGTCGAGGGTCCCGCCGACGCGCCCGGCCCCCTCTGTGGCCAGCGTGTTTGCTCTCTGGCCGCGTCGGGTACACGATGGGAGTCGCGGCCCCTCGCGGGCCGCCTCAGGTCCGGCTCATCCCCCCCGGGTCGGACCCTGATGACGACCCCCGCTCTCCCCCCCGGCGGGGGTCGTCGCACGTCTTGGCCCGGTGCGCTCCGGGGCCCCGTCCCACGTCCCTTCCACAGGCCCCGCATGGTGGGTGCCGATATCCCCAGGACGCCCGTCGGGCGCCTGCGGCGTCGGTCCCCGCCCCCACCCTGGTGCGCAGCCGACGTACCGGCAGCCGCCGGTACCCGACGTCCGGGAGGGCCCGTGGTCGCGCCGCCTCGCCTGCTGCTGTGCACCGCCGTGGCCTCCCTGCGCGAGGAGGTGCTGCGGGCCGCGGCGGTGGCGGGACGGGAGGTGGAGGTCTGCGCAGACCCCACGTCGGTCCGGGTGGGGTGGCGGGACGCGCCGCTGGTGCTGGTCGGCGCCGACCTCGCCACGTCCCTCGCCGGGCACCGGCTGCCCCGGCGGCCGGCGGTGTGCGTGCTGAGCGAAGCCGGGGCCGACCCGGAGACGTGGCGGGGGGCCGTCGCGCTGGGTGCGGAGCGGGTGCTGGAGCTGCCCGGGGAGTCGGCCCTGCTGGCGGGCTTGCTGGCCGGAGCCGGGGAGGCCGCCGAAGAGGCGGCGGCGATCGTCGCCGTCCTCGGTGGCCGGGGCGGGGCCGGGGCGAGCACCCTGGCCGTGGCGCTCGCGGTCACCGCCGCGCGGCAGGGCCGGCGAACCCTGCTGGTCGACCTGGACCCGCTGGGCGGCGGGCTGGACCTCCTGCTCGGGGCCGAGGAGGTCGCCGGGCTGCGGTGGCCCGACCTGGTCCACGCCCGAGGCCGGCTCTCGGGGGAGGAGCTGGCCGGCGCCCTGCCCCGCTCCCATCGGCTCACCGTGCTGTCCTGGGACCGCGGGGACGTGGTCACGCTCCCCGTGGCGGCGCTGCGGACCGTGCTGCGCGCGGCGTCACCCCTCCACGACCTGGTCGTCGCCGACCTGCCGCGCCGCCCGGACGACGCGGCGACCGAGGCGCTGGCCCGGTCCGTGGTCGCCCTGCTGGTCGTGCCCGCCGAGGTCCGGGCGACCGCCGCGGCGGCCCGGGTCGCGGCCACCGCCGGGTTGGTCGCCGCGGACCTGCGG
>JBMOMH010000350.1:0-2157 GCA_049323135.1 Actinomycetota bacterium | reverse complement strand
AGAAGCCGTAGTCGATGTTGGCGCGCAGCGTGTGCAGCGGCACCCGGCCGTCCCGGTAGAACTCCGAGCGGCTCATCTCCGCCCCGCCCAGGCGGCCGGAGCACTGCACGCGAATGCCCCGTGCCCCGCCCTTCATGGCGCTCTGCATCGCCTTGCGCATCGCCCGGCGGAAGGACACTCGGCTGGACAGCTGCTCGGCGACGCCCTGGGCGACCAGCTGGGCGTCGGTCTCCGGCGACTTGACCTCGAGGATGTTCAGCTGCACCTGCTTGGCGGTGAGCCGCTCGAGGTCGCCACGGATGCGGTCGGCCTCCGCGCCGCGTCGCCCGATGACGATGCCCGGGCGGGCGGTGTGGATGTCCACCCGGACCCGGTCCCGGGTCCGCTCGATGTCCACTCGGCTGATGCCGGCCCGCTCCATGCCCTTGGACAGCAGGCGGCGGACCGCCACGTCCTCCTTGACGTACTCACGGTAGAGGCGGTCGGCGTACCAGCGGCTGCGGAAGTCGCTGGTGATGCCGAGCCGGAACCCGTGCGGGTTGACCTTCTGGCCCACTATCGGGTCCTTCCCTTCGTGTTCCCGGCGGCCGCGCCGCGGCGCTGCGGCCGGGGCTCGACCACCACGGTGATGTGGCTGGTCCGCTTGTTGATCCGGTAGGCCCGGCCCTGGGCACGGGGCTGGAACCGCTTGAGCGTCGGGCCCTCGTCGACGTACGCCGTGCTCACGACGTAGTCGGCCAGCTCGAAGCGCTCGTTGTCGCGGTCGGCCTTCACCCGGGCGTTGGCCAGCGCGCTGTCGAGCACCTTGCCCACCGGCTCGCTCGCCGCCTGCGGGGCGAAGCGCAGCACCGCCTGCGCCTGCTCGGCCGGCAGCCCCCGGATGAGGTCCACCACCCGGCGGGCCTTCATGGGCGTGACGCGGACGTACCGCGCCTGGGCCCTGGCTTCCATCCCTGTCCCCTTGCCTGTGTCGGGTCGCGCCGCGTCAGCGGCGGCGGCCCTTGCGGTCGTCCTTCACGTGGCCCCGGAAGGTCCGGGTCGGCGCGAACTCGCCGAGCTTGTGCCCGACCATCGCCTCGGTGACGAACACCGGGACGTGCTTGCGCCCGTCGTGCACGGCGATGGTGTGCCCGAGCATGGCCGGCACGATCATCGACCGGCGCGACCAGGTCTTGATCACGTTCTTGGTGCCCCGGTCGTTCTGCACGTCCACCTTCTTGATCAGGTGGTCGTCGACGAAGGGGCCCTTCTTCAGGCTGCGTGGCATGCGGCGGGCTCCTGTCAGCGCTTCTTGCCGGTCTTGCGGCGGCGGACGATGAGGCGGTCACTGGGCTTGCTGCGGGCGCGGGTACGGCCCTCCGGCTTGCCCCACGGGCTGACCGGATGCCGGCCTCCGGAGGACTTGCCCTCCCCACCGCCGAGCGGGTGGTCCACCGGGTTCATCGCCACCCCACGCACCGTGGGTCGGCGGCCCTTCCAGCGCAGCCGGCCCGCCTTGCCCCAGTTGATGTTGGACTGCTCGGCGTTGCCGACCTCGCCGACGGTGGCCCGGCAGCGCACGTCCACGTTGCGGATCTCCCCGGAGGGCATGCGCAGCTGAGCGAAGGCGCCCTCCTTGGCGACCAGCTGCACGCTGGTCCCCGCCGACCGAGCGATCTTCGCCCCGCCGCCGGGCCGCAGCTCGATGGCGTGGATCACGGTGCCCACCGGGATGTTGCGCAGCGGCAGGCTGTTGCCCGGCTTGATGTCCGCCCCGGGACCGCTCTCCACGACGTCGCCCTGCCGGAGCCGGTTGGGGGCGAGGATGTAGCGCTTCTCGCCGTCGGCGTAGTGCAGCAGCGCGATGCGCGCGGTTCGGTTCGGGTCGTACTCGATGTGCGCGACCCGTGCCGGCACCCCGTCCTTGCCGGTCCGCCGGAAGTCCACCAGCCGGAAGGCACGCTTGTGCCCGCCGCCCTGGTGGCGGGCGGTGACCCGGCCGTGGACGTTGCGCCCGCCCCGGCCGTGCAGCGGCCGGACCAGCGACTTCTCCGGCTCGTCGCGGGTGACCTCGACGAAGTCGGCGACGCTGGCGCCGCGCCGTCCCGGCGTCGTCGGCTTGTACTTGCGGATGCCCATGGTGGTAGCGGTCCTCGTCCCGTCGCCCCGGTCAGCTGA
>JBMOMH010000349.1:0-29841 GCA_049323135.1 Actinomycetota bacterium | reverse complement strand
CGGCGGCAGCACCACCTCAGCCCGCCGCCGCGGCACGGCCGACCTCCCGCTCCCCGCGCAGGAGCCGCCCCACCCGGGCGGCCAGCTCGGTCACCGCCGGGTCCTCCAGGCTGCGCGGGCGGGGCAGGTGCACCGGCACCACGTCCCGGACCCGCCCGGGGCCGGGGGTCAGCACGACGACCCGGTCGCCCAGCAGCACCGCCTCCCGCACGTTGTGGGTGACGAACACCACCGTCGTGCCGATGTCGGCCCACAGCTGCTGCAGCTCGGCGTGCAGGTGGTCCCGGGTCTGCGCGTCCAGGGCGGCGAACGGCTCGTCCATGAGCAGCACCTCCGGGGCCAGGGCGAGGGCCCGGGCCAGGGCGACCCGTTGGCGCATCCCCCCGGACAGCTCGTGCACCCGGGCGTCGCCGGCCCCCGCCAGACGCACCCGGGCCAGCCAGTCCTCGGCGTGGGCGCGCCGGGCCGCACCCGGCAGGCCCCGCTGGCGCAGCCCGAACTCCACGTTCTCCCGCACGCTGAGCCAGGGGAACAGCGCCGGCTCCTGGAACACCACGGCCCGCCGGGGCTCCGGCCCGCGAACCACGGTGCCGCCGGCGGCCACCCGTCCCCGGTCGGGGGACCGGTGCCCGGCCAGCAGGTCCAGCAGGGTGGACTTGCCGCACCCGGAGGGGCCGACCACGCACAGCAGCTCCCCGGTGGCCACGGTGAGGGACAACGGGCCCAGGGCCGGTCCCCCCGGGTAGTCGCAGCGGACGTCGGCCAGCTCCAGCGCGGGCTCCCCGCCGTGCAGGGGGCGCACCTCACCCATCGCCGGAGCCCTCGCCAGACCCGTCCCCGAACTCGTCCCCGGCCGCCTCGGCCAGGCCCGCGGCCAGCGTGCTGCCGTCGTAGGGGTCGATGAGCAGGAAGCTGCCAGTCCGCCGGTTGGCCGCGTAGGCGTCCAGCGGCAGCGGGTCGGCGGTGCGGATGAGGACGTGCCCGATGTCGTTGCGCTGCAGGCCGTCGGCCGGCCGCGCGCGCTCCAGGGTGTCCACGTCCAGCCGGTCACGCACCTCGTCGACCACCGCGCGGACCGTCCGGGTGGTGTGCCGCAGCAGCACCCGGTCACCGGCCCGCAGCGGCCGGTCGTCCAGGCAGCAGACGGTGGCGGCGAACCGCCGCACCAGGGTCGGTGCGGTGTCCGGGTGGACCAGCAGGCTGCCCCGGGCGACGTCCAGGTCGTGGGCGAGCACGACGGCGACCGACTGGGGCGCGGCCACCCGGGCCACCGGCTGCCCCAACAGGTCCAGCGCGGCGACCCGGGTACGCCGGCCCTCCGGCAGCACGACGACCTCGTCGCCGGTGCACAGTTCGCCGCTGGCCACCTGGCCCGCGTAGCGGCGGGTCCCGTCGGCGCGCAGCACGTACTGCACCGGCAGCCGCAGGGCCTCCCCGGCCGGATGCCGCCCGGTGGGTACGGACTCGAGGTGCTCCAGAAGCGTGGGCCCGAGGTACCACGGCATCGCAGTGGACCGTTCCACGACGTTGTCCCCGCGCAGCGCGCTCACTGGGACGGCGACCACGTCGTCGACCCCGTGGGCCGCGGCGTACGCCGACACCTCGTCACGGATCCGCGCGAACACGTCCTCGGCGTAGCCGACCAGGTCCATCTTGTTCACCGCGAGCGCGACATGCGGGACGGCCAGCAGCGCAGCGACCGCGAGGTGCCGGCGGGTCTGCTCGACAACGCCGCGGACGGCGTCGACCAGGACCACGGCCAGCTCGGCGGTGGAGGCTCCGGTAACCATGTTCCGCGTGTACTGCACGTGCCCCGGGGTGTCGGCGAGGACGAAGGTGCGCCGCGGGGTGGCGAAGTAGCGGTAGGCGACGTCGATGGTGATGCCCTGCTCGCGTTCGGCCCGCAGGCCGTCGGTGAGCAGGGACAGGTCCAAGTCGGCCAGCCCCCGGTCCCGGCTTACCCGGGCCACCGCGGCCAGCTGGTCGGCCAGCACCGAGCGGGTGTCGTGCAGCAGCCGCCCCACCAGGGTGCTCTTCCCGTCGTCGACGGACCCCGCGGTGGCCAGACGCAGCAGCGGGGCAGCCAGTGGCCCGTCCAGCGGTGTCCGCTCGGTCACGGCCGGCATCAGAAGTACCCCTCCCGCTTGCGGTCCTCCATCGCGGCCTCGGACAGCCGGTCGTCGGCCCGGGACGCGCCCCGTTCGGTGACCGGGCTGGCGGCCACCTCGGCCACCACCTCCGAGTAGCTGCCGGCGGTGCTCAGCACAGCCCCCGTGCACGTCATGTCCCCGACGGTGCGGTAGCGCACGGTGCGCTCCGCGACGACCTCGTCGGGTCGGGGGGACAGGTGGGCCGACTCGGCCAGCAGCAGGCCGTCGCGGGGGAACACCCGGCGGCGGTGGGCGAAGTACAGCGACGGCAGGGTCACCTGGTCGCGGGCGAGGTAGCGCCACACGTCCAGCTCGGTCCAGTCGGAGAGGGGGAAAACCCGGACGTGCTCGCCCGGCCGGTGCCGGCCGTTGTACAGGTTCCACAGCTCGGGGCGCTGCCGGCGCGGGTCCCACTGCCCGAACTCGTCGCGCAGGCTGAACACCCGTTCCTTCGCCCGGGCTTTCTCCTCGTCGCGGCGCCCCCCGCCGAGCACGGCGTCGAAGCGGTGCGCGGCGATGGCGTCGAGCAGGGTGACCGTCTGCAGCGGGTTGCGGGTGCCGTCGGGCCGTTCCCGCACCCGCCCGGCGTCGATGGACTCCTGAACCGAGGCGACCAGCAGGCGCACGCCGTACGCCGCCACGGCCTGGTCGCGGAACGCGAGCACCTCGGGGAAGTTGTGCCCGGTGTCCACGTGCAGCACCGGGAACGGGACCGGGGCGGGGGCGAAGGCCTTGCGGGCCAGGTGCAGCATCAGCACCGAGTCCTTCCCGCCGCTGAACAGCAGCACCGGTCGCTCGAACTCGGCAGCCACCTCGCGGAGCACGTACACCGACTCCGCCTCCAGCGCGTCAAGGTGGGACAGCTGGCCGGCGTTGTCCTCGGCGGTGGCGGTGGCGGTGAGCAGCGCGGTCATCGGGACTCCTGGGGGACCAGCAGGGCGTGCAGGACGGAGACGGCCTGGGCGAGCGAGGTGCGGCTGGTGTCCAGCCGCAGGTCTGGAGCGTCGGGGGGCTCGTAGGGGTCGTCCACGCCGGTGAGGCCGCGGACCTGGCCGGCCCGCGCCCGGGCGTACAGGCCCTTGACGTCGCGTCGGGCGCACTCGGCCAGCGGGGTGGCCACATGCACCTCCAGGTACCGGGTGCCCGAAGCCTGGTGGTGGGCGCGCACCTGCGCGCGAGCCTGCGCGTACGGCGCGATGACCGGGACCAGGGCGAGCACCCCGTGCGCGGCCAGCCGCTGGGCCACCCACCCGACCCGGCGGACGTGCGTGTCCCGGTCGGCCCGGGCGAACCCCAGCTCGGAGGACAGCCAGGTCCGCAGCTCGTCCCCGTCGAGCAGCTCCACCGCCCGGCCCTCGGCCCGCAGCCGGTCGCCGAGCGCGCCGGCGAGCGTCGTCTTGCCCGAGCTGGGCAGGCCGGTCAGCCACAGGGTGGCCCCGGGGCCGCTGGGCCCGGTCATGCGTGGATCCCGCACTCGGTTTTGGCCAGGCCGGCCCAGCGGCCGGACCGCACCGAGGCTCCGGGTGCCACCCGCCGGGTGCAGGGGGCGCAGCCCACCGAGGCGTACCCCTCGGCGACCAGCGGGTTGCTCAGCAGGCCGTGCGCGGCGACGTAGGCGTCGACGTCGTCCTGGGTCCACCCGACCAGGGGGTTGACCTTCACCATGCCCCGGCGCGCGTCCCACTCAACCTCCCGGGCGGCCGCCCGGGCGGGGGACTCCTCCCGGCGCACCCCGCTGGCCCAGCCGTCGTATCCCTGCAGGGCCCGGTCCAGGGGCGCCACTTTGCGCAGGGCGCAGCAGCGGTCCGGGTCCCGGGCGTACAGCCGCGGGCCCAGGTCGCGGTCCTGTTCGGCGACGCTGCGCTCGGGGGTGAGGGACCGCACCCGCACCGGGTAGGTGGCGGCGACGGCGTCCCTCGTGCCCAGGGTCTCCGGGAAGTGGTAGCCGGTGTCGAGGAAGAGCACATCCACCCCCGGGGCGACCCGGCCGGCCAGGTGGGCGAGCACCGTGTCACTGAACGAGGTGGCCACGGCGAGCCGGGGCCCGAAGGTTCGCCGGGCCCACCCGAGCACCTCCTCGGCGGGAGCGCCGGCCAACCGGACGGCGGCCTCGGCGGCTACCTGCTCGAGGTCGGTTCCCAGGTTCATGACGCCACCCCCGCCAGCCCGACGAAGTGCACGGTGAAGACCCGCGCGCAGCCACGGCAGTGCCAGGCGCCGTGCCCGTGCTCGTGCGGCCGCAGGTCCTCCTCGCCGCAGTACGGGCAGTACGCCGGGGCCGCCCGCTCGCTCACTGCAGGTCCTCCTCGGCGGCCCGGGCCACCCACTGGGCGAACCGCTCGTCGGGCCGGCGCTGCGCGGCGAACCGCCGGGCCACCCGCTCGACGTAGTCGGCGAGCTGGTCGGCGGTCACCTTCAGCCCGCGCACCTTCCGGCCGAAGCCGGCGTCGAGCCCCAGGCCCCCGCCGAGGTGGACCTGGAAGCCCTCCACCTGCCGACCCTCGGCGTCGAGCACCAGCTGGCCCTTCAGGCCGATGTCGGCCACCTGGATGCGCGCGCAGGAGTTGGGGCAGCCGTTGAGATGGACCGACAGCGGCACCGGGAAGCCCGGCAGCCGGCGTTCCAGCTCGGCGACGAGATCGTCGGCCCGCTGCTTGGTCTCGACGATCGCCAGCTTGCAGAACTCGATGCCGGTGCAGGCCATCGTGCCGCGGCGGAACGCCGTCGGCCGGGCCGGCAGGTCCAAGGCGTCCACCGCGGTGAGCAGGTCGGCCAGCGCGGCGTCCGGGACGTCCAGCAGCAGCAGCTTCTGGTGCGGCGTGGTGCGCACCCGCCGCGACCCGTGCGCCTCGGCCAGGTCGGCCAGCTTGGCCAGCAGGGTGCCGGACACCCGCCCGGCGCGGGGCGCCAGCCCCACGTACCAGCGCCCGTCCCGCTGCCGGTGTGGCCCCACGTGGTCGCGGGGACCGTCCGGCACCGGCGGCGCCGGGCCGTCGACGAGCCGGCGGTGCAGGTACTCCGTCTCCAGCACCTCCCGGAACCGCGCCGGACCCCAGTCGGCGAGGAGGAACTTCAGCCGGGCCCGGCTGCGCAGCCGCCGATACCCGTAGTCCCGGAACACGGCGGTGACCCCGGCCCACACCTCCGGCACCTCGGCCAGCGGCACCCAGGCGCCGAGCCGCTGGGCCAGCATCGGGTTGGTGGACAGCCCGCCGCCGACCCACAGGTCGAAGCCGGGCCCGTGCTCGGGGTGGACGACACCGACGAAGGAGACGTCGTTGACCTCGTGGGCGACGTCCTGCCGGGGAGACCCGCTGATCGCGGTTTTGAACTTGCGGGGCAGATTGGAGAACTCCGGGCTGCCGAGGTAGCGGCGGGTGATCTCGGCGATGGCGGGGGTGCCGTCCACGATCTCGTCCGCGGCGATGCCGGCCACCGGGCTGCCCAGCAGGACCCGCGGGGTGTCCCCGCACGCCTCTGCGGTGGACAGGCCGACGGCTTCCAGCCGCTGCCAGATGGCTGGCACGTCCTCGATGCGCACCCAGTGCAGCTGGATGTTCTGCCGGTCGGTGATGTCCGCGGTGTTGCGGGCGTAGGTGGTGGACACGTCGGCGATGGTGCGCAGCTGGGTGAGGTCCAGCTGGCCCCCGTCGATGCGGATCCGCAGCATGAAGTACTCGTCGTCGAGCTCGTGGGGTTCCAGCACGGCGGTGCGGCCCCCGTCGATGCCGGGCCGGCGCTGGGTGTACAGCCCCCACCAGCGGAACCGGCCGCGCAGGTCGGCACCGTCGATGGAGGCGAAGCCGCGGTGCGCGTAGACGTGCTCGATGCGGGCCCGCACGTGCAGCCCGTCGTCGTCCTTCTTGACCTGCTCGTTCGGGTTGAGCGGCTCGTGGTGGCCGAGGGCCCATTGGCCCTCGCCGCGACGGGTCCGCGGCGGGCGGGTGGTGAGGGTCGGCGCCATGGCGGTTCCTCTGCGATGCCGGGGAGGCGCGGTTGCGCGCAGGCACGACACCACAGAAGGGGCCGGGATCCGGGCGCGACCGCGCGCCCGAAGGAGCTTTCGAGCGGCGGGTCAGGCGACCGGCATACAGACCGCGCTGGACGCCCGCATGTAGTCGACGTGCCGGCGCACGACGAGCAGCAGGGAGGCGGTCATGGCCACGAGGGTGCCATCAGATCCGCCGATGCGGCAACCCGCGTCCACCATGTGAGACGGACCGCCCGATATGCGGTCAGGACGGCCAGCCGGGCATGGGGAAGCCGGCGGTGAACTCCCGGACCTCCGCCGCGATCCGGTCCAGCTCGGCCTCCCGGCCGGCTCCGGCGGCCTGTACCGCGGCGTCGATCCACGCGGCGATCCGCGGCATGTCCCCGGGGGTCATCCCCCTGGTGGTGATGGCCGGGGTGCCCAGCCGGATGCCCGACGGGTCGAACGGCTTGCGCTGGTCGAACGGGACGGTGTTGTAGTTGACCTCGATGCCGGCCCGGTCCAGGGCCTGCGCGGCCGGCTTGCCACCGATCTGCCGGCTGGTCAGGTCGACCAGCAGCAGGTGGTTGTCGGTGCCTCCGGACACCAGGTCGAAGCCCCGCTCGGCGAGCCCGGCGGCGAGGGCCTGGGCGTTGGCCACGATGGTGTGGGCGTAGTGACGGAACTCCTCGGTGCCCGCCTCACGCAAGGCGACGGCGATGGCCGCGGTCGTGTGGTTGTGTGGCCCGCCCTGCAGCCCGGGGAACACCGCCCGGTCCAGCGCCTTGGCGTGCGCCTCCCGGCTGAGCAGCATGGCCCCCCGGGGCCCGCGCAGCGTCTTGTGCGTGGTCGTGCTGATCACGTCGGCGTGCGGGGCCGGGGACGGGTGGGCCCCACCGGCCACCAGCCCGGCGATGTGCGCGATGTCGGCGACCAGCACCGCCCCGACCTCGCGAGCGATGTCGGCGAACCCGGCGAAGTCGATGACGCGGGGGATCGCCGTGCCGCCGCAGAAGATGAGCTTCGGGCGCTCCGCCCGGGCGAGGGCGCGGACCTCGTCCAGGTCGACCCGCCCGGTGTCCCGGCGTACCCCGTACTGCACCGCCCGGAACCACCGCCCGGTGGCCGAGACGTTCCAGCCGTGGGTGAGGTGCCCGCCCATCGGCAGCGCCATGCCCATCACGGTGTCGCCGGGGTCGAGGAAGGCAAGGTAGACGGCCAGGTTGGCCGGGGAGCCCGAGTAGGGCTGCACGTTGGCGTGGTCCACCCCGAAGAGCGCCTTGGCCCGCTCCACGGCAAGCGTCTCGACCGGGTCGATGTTCTGCTGCCCCTCGTAGTAGCGCCGGCCCGGGTACCCCTCCGAGTACTTGTTGGTCAGCACGGTGCCGGTCGCCTCGAGGACCGCGCGGGAGACGTAGTTCTCCGACGGGATGAGTCGGATCTTCTCGAACTGGCGGCGCCCCTCCGCCTCCACCAGCCGGGCGATCTCCGGGTCAACCGTGGCCAGGCCGGCCAGGGTGAGCGGGGCATCCATGGTGGGCACCCCCGGTGCGCGCTCGCTGTCCACAGTCGACCCCTCTCTGCCGTGCTCTGCCGTGCTGGCCGCTGCCGGCCGGCCGGTCGGTGCCGGCCCGAGCAGGCAGCGTACGGCGTGCGGCCGGCCGCCGCGGGGCGGGTCCGGCTCAGCCGGGTGGTCCGGCCCGGTCCAGCAGGGCCGCGGTGTCCACCGCACCGGGCAGCGTGCCGAAGGCCCGGCCCGAGCCGGGTCCCAGCCGGGTGGCGCAGAAGGCGTCGGCGACCGCAGCGGGGGCGTGCCGGACCAGCAGCGCGGCCTGCAGGGTGACAGCGATCCGTTCCGCCAGCTCTCGGGCGCCGGCCTGGGCGACCTCGTCGGCGGCCGTGCCCACGGCATCGAGGCGACCGGCGAGGTCACGAACCGCCGCGTCGAGCCGGGGGTCGCCACCCCGCGCCGCGGCCAGCTCGGCGTGCAGGGCCTCGCGCGCCTGCGGCTCCCGGCGCAGGGCCCGCAGCACGTCGAGGGCGTTGACGTTGCCCGAGCCCTCCCAGATCGAGTTGACCGGCGCCTCCCGGTACAGCCGCGGCAGCCCGCTCTCCTCGACGTACCCGTTGCCACCCAGGCACTCCAGCGCCTCGGCCACCGCGGGCGGGGTCCGCTTGCACACCCAGTACTTGGCCGCGGGCAGGGCGAGCCGCAGCAGGGCCGCCTCCTGCCGGTCGGCGGGCCCGGCCCCGTCCGAGCCAGACAGCAGGACGCCGGCGGCGTCCACCGCGGCGGCCAGTCGCAGCCCGAGGACGGTGGCCGCCTCCGACTCCAGGGCCAGGTCGGCGAGCACGGCCCGCATCAGCGGCTGGTCGCGCAGCAGCCGGCCGAACGCCCGGCGGTGGGTGGCGTGATGCAGGGCCTCGGTGAGCGCCCGGCGCTGCAAGGCGGCCGACCCAAGGACGCAGTCCAGGCGGGTCATCGCGACCATCGTGATGATGGTGCGCACTCCCCGGCCCTCCGGCCCGAGCCGCCAGGCGACGCTGTCCTCCAGCTCGATCTCGGCGGAGGCGTTCGCGCGGTTGCCCAGCTTGTCCTTCAGCCGCTGGATGCGGAAGGTGTTGCGGGTCCCGTCCGGCAGCACGCGCGGGAGCAGGAAGCAGGTGAGCCCTTCCGGCGCCTGGGCCAGGACCAGGAACAGGTCGCTCATCGGGGCCGAGCAGAACCACTTGTGGCCGGTGAGCAGGTAGCCGCCCCCGCCGGCCGGCCGCGCCCGGGTGGTGTTGGCGGCGACGTCGGAGCCCCCCTGCTTCTCGGTCATCCCCATCCCCGCCAGGCAGCCGGCCTTCTGCCCGGCCGGGCGCAGCCCGGGGTCGTACGCCGTGGCGGTCAGCCGGGGCAGCCACGTTGCGGCGAGGTCCGGGGCGAGGTCGCGGTCGGCGCGCAGCGCGGGGACCGCGGCGTGCGTCATCGACGCCGGACAGCCGTGCCCGGCCTCCACCTGGCTCCACACCAGGAAGCCGGCCGCCCGGACGACGTGGCGGGCGGGGTCCTCGGCCGCCCAGGCCCCGCCGGCCAGGCCGTGCTCGGTGGCCACCTGCAGCAGCCGGTGCCAGGACGGGTGGAAGTCCACCTCGTCGACCCGACGGCCGTAGCGGTCGTGGGTTCGCAGCACCGGCGGGTTGCGGTCGGCCTCCCACGCCCACTGGGCGGCCTCAGGGGACCCGGCGAGCCGGCCCAGGGCGGACAGCCGGGCCTGCGCATGCGCACCGCCGTGGCGGCGTACGGCGGCGACCAGCGCGGCGTCGGCGGTGAACACGTCGTACGGGAGTAGCGGGGGTGGCTGGTTGGTGACCTCGTGGGTGGCCGGCACGGTTCCAGGTTAGACCTCGACGGCCCTGGGCCGGGCCAGCCCGGGCCGGCAGTGCCGGGGCTGGCAGTGTCCGACTGGTCTGGGGGGTCCGCATGGGGTAGGACGGGGGCGTGTTCGCCGACCGCAGCGACGCGGGGCGCCGGCTGGCCCGGATGCTGCTGCCCCGGGACCTGGTCGACCCGCTGGTTCTCGGGCTCCCTCGCGGCGGGGTGGCCGTGGCCCGCCCGGTCGCCGACGCGCTGCGGGCGCCGCTGGAGGTGTTCGTCGCCCGGAAGATCGCCGACCCAGGCAACCCGGAGCTGGGGGTGGGGGCAATCGCTGAAGGTGGCGGTCCTCCGGTGTTCGACGCCGAGGCCCTGGCCGCGGTGGGCCGCCGCCCGGAGGACCTGGCCGAGGTCGTGGCCCGGGAGCGGGAGGAGCTGGTCCGGCGGGTGGCGCGCTACCGGCGGGGCCGACCGCTGCCGCCGCTGTCAGGGCGGGCGGTGGTGCTCGTCGACGATGGCCTGGCCACCGGCGTCACCGCACGGGCCGCACTGCGCGCCCTGCGCTCGGCCGGGCCGGGGGCGCTGCTGCTCGCCGTCCCGGTCGGGGCCAGCAGCACCGTGGCGGCCCTGGCCGGGGAGGCCGACGAGGTGGTGTGCCTGCACGCCACCGACCGGCTGCGGGCCATCGGCCCCTGGTACGACGACTTCAGCCAGCTCGACGACGCGGAGGTGCTGGCCCTGCTGGGTCGGGGCTGACCCGCCGGTGGGGGAGGATGGCCCGGTGAGCTCGTGGCGGACCCGGGGAGCCCTGCTGGTCGGCCGTGCCGCCGCGGGCGCCTCGCGGGCGCTGGGCCGGGGCGGGGGCAGCGTGATCGGCGGGCGGGCGGTGCTCGCCCTCGCGCCGGGGGCGCTCACCGAGCTGGCCGCCGACCTGTCCTGCGTGCTGGTGTCCGGCACCAACGGGAAGACCACCTCGACCCGCCTGCTGGCCGCGGCCCTGGCCGAGGAGGGGCCGGTGGTCAGCAACGTGGAGGGGGCGAACATGCCCGCCGGGCTCGTCGGCGCGCTGGCCCGGCGGCCCCCCGGAGCCCGCCGGGCGGCCCTGGAGGTGGACGAGCCGCACCTGCCGGCCGTCGCCGCCGCGGTCCGGCCCTCCGCCGTGGTGCTGCTCAACCTGTCCCGAGACCAGCTTGACCGGGTCAGCGAGGTGGCCCGGGTGGCCGCCCGGTGGCGGGCCGCCCTGACCGGGCAGCCCCCGCCGGTGGTCGTGGCCAACGCCGACGACCCGCTGGTCGCCTGGGCGGCCGACCCGGCCCCGGAGGTGATCTGGGTGGGCGCCGGCCAGACCTGGACGGCGGACTCCTCGCTGTGCCCCTGGTGCCACGCCCCGCTGGCCCGACCCGAGGGCCGGTGGCGGTGCACCACCTGTGGGCGGGCCCGCCCCGACCTCGCCTGGGCGCTGCAGACCGGCGACGGGGCCGCCCCGCGGGTCTGCGGCCCCGGGGGTCTGGCCGAGCCGCTGGGCCTCGCCCTGCCCGGCCGGGCCAACGCGGCCAACGCGGTCATGGCACTGGCCTGCGCCCAGCGGCTCGGCGTACCGCCCGAGGCGGCGCTGCGGCGGCTACGGGACGTCGCCAGCGTCGCCGGCCGCTACGCCGTGGTACGCATCGACGGGCGCTACCCGGTGCGCCTGCTGCTCGCCAAGAACCCCGCCGGCTGGGGCGAGCTGTTCGACGTCCTGTCCCCGGCGCCGGCCCCGGTCGTCGTCGCCATCAACGCCCGCGCCGCGGACGGGCGCGACCCCTCCTGGCTGTGGGACGTCCCGTTCGAACGGCTGGCCGGGCGCCAGGTCGTGGCCACCGGGGACCGCCGACGGGACCTCGCCGTGCGGCTGCTGTACGCCGGGGTGGCGCACACCGTGCGCGCCGACCCGTGGGCCGACGGCGGGTCGGACGGGCTCACCGGGGGGGCACCGGTCGATGTCGTGGCCAACTACACGGCCTTCCACGACCTGCTGCGGAGGACCCATGGCTGACCCGGCCGACCGGCTGCGCCTGGTCAGCGTGTACCCGTCCCTGCTGGGCACCTACGGCGACGGGGGGAACGTCACCGTGCTCGCCTACCGGGCCGCCCGCCGCGGCCTCGACGTAGAGACCCTGGTGGTGGAGCCAGGCCAGCCGGTGCCGGCCGAGGCGGACCTGTACGTGCTGGGCGGGGGGGAGGATGACGCGCAGACCACCGCGGTGGCCCTGCTCGCCGCGGACGGTGGCCTGGCCCGCGCGGTGGACCGGGGCGCCACGGTGTTCGCGGTGTGCGCCGGCTACCAGCTGCTGGGCGAGGTCTTCCCGGGCCGGGACGGAGTGGCCACGGCCGGGCTGGGCCTGCTCGACGTACGGACCGAACGGTTGCCCCGCCGGGCGGTGGGGGAGGTGGTGGTCGCGCCCGACCCAAGCGTGCCCTTAGGCACGGAGCCGCTCACCGGGTACGAGAACCACGCCGGGGGCACCACCCTCGGCCCGGCGGCCCGGCCGCTGGGCCGGGTCCGGGCGGGGGTGGGCAACGGCGACGGGACCGAGGGCGCCTGGCAGGGCCGGTTGGTGGCGACGTACCTGCACGGTCCGGGGCTGGCCCGCAACCCCGCGCTGGCCGACGCCGTCCTAGCCCTGGCCACCGGCAGGGAGCTGGCCCCGGCACCCGAGCCGGAGGTGGACGACCTGCGCGCGGAGCGACTCCGGACCGTGCTGGCCGGCCAGCGCGGCTGACCCAGCGGCGCCCGAGGCCGGCCAGCCGGTCCCGGTGGACGTTTCCGCAGGTCAGGAGCCAGGAGTCTGGTGGGCGCTACTGGGATTGAACCAGTGACCTCTACCGTGTCAAGGTAGCGCTCTCCCACTGAGCTAAGCGCCCGAGACGTACGTCTCGGAGGTGGAGACGGGATTCGAACCCGTGTACACGGCTTTGCAGGCCGTTGCCTCGCCTCTCGGCCACTCCACCCGGTGACCCGGGAGACCTCGGGCCCGCCGAGGACCGCGACCGCCGAGCCTCCGAGCGGACGACGGGATTCGAACCCGCGACCCTCACCTTGGCAAGGTGATGCTCTACCAACTGAGCCACGTCCGCATGTCCAGCCGGGACGCCGGGTTCCGCCGGCCAGCTCCCGGGCTGCGACAGGCATGCTAGCCGATGGCGCCGGTGGCCGAAACCGCGCGGGGGCGCCCGGGGTGCCGCCCGGCGACCGCCACCGGCGGCCGGTCCGCGCGCGGGCAACGGGGCGGGCGGGTAGGTTCACCGGCCATGCGGACCGTCACCGTCGACGGGGGCCCCCTGCGCCTCGAGGACCTGCTGGCCGTCGCCCAGGGACAGGCCCGGGCCGGGCTCGGCCCCGGGGTGCCCGCCCGGATGGCCCCCAGCGCCGCCGTCGTCGCCGCGGCGGTGACCGAGGGCCGGGTGGTGTACGGGGTGACCACCGGGTTCGGTGCCCTCGCCGACACGAGGATCCCGCCGGCCGACCTGGCGCAGCTGCAGCTGGCCCTGCTGCGCTCGCACGCCGCCGGCGTCGGGGAGCCCCTCGACGACGTCACGGTGCGGGCGCTGCTGCTGCTGCGCGCCCGCACCCTGGCCGCGGGCCGCTCCGGCGTACGGGTCGAGGTGCCCGCCCGGCTGCTGGAGCTGCTCGACCGGGGGCTGCTGCCGGTGGTCCCCTCGCAGGGCTCGGTCGGGGCGTCCGGAGACCTCGCCCAGCTGGCCCACCTGGCTCTGCCGCTGGTGGGGGAGGGCCGGCTACGGCGGGCGGCGGCCGCCGACCCGCGCGGCGTCCCCGCTGCGGCGCTGCTGGCCGAGGAAGGCCTCACCCCGCTCACCCTCGCGGCCAAGGAGGGCCTGTCGCTGATCAACGGCACCGAGCCGATGCAGGTCGTGCTCGCGCTGTCGGTGGCCGACGCCGCCCTGCTGGTCCGCGCCGCCGACGTGGCCTGCGCGGTGTCCGTCGAGGCCCTGCTCGGCACCGACCGGCCGTACGACGCGCGGGTGCAGGCGCTGCGCCCGCATCCCGGTCAGCTGGCCAGCGCCGCCAACCTGCGCCGCCTGCTCGCCGGGTCACCGCTGGTCGCCTCGCACCGGGACAGCGACCACGCCGTCCAGGACGCCTACAGCCTGCGCTGCGCCCCGCAGGTGCACGGGGCGGTGCGGGACGTACTCCGCCACGCCCGGGGTGTCCTGGACGTCGAGCTCGGGGCCGTGGTGGACAACCCGGTGATCGTCGTCGACGGGGAGGTCCTGACCAGCGGCAACTTCCACGGGGAGCCCCTGGCGTTCGCCGCGGACATGCTGGCGATCGCGCTGTCCGAGCTGGCCTCGGTCAGCGAGCGGCGTACCGACCGGCTGCTCGACCCCGCCTTCTCCCGCGGCCTGCCGCCGTTCCTCGCTCGTCAGGCGGGCACCAACTCCGGCTTCATGCTGGCCCAGTACACCGCGGCCTCCCTGGTCAGCGAGAACAAGGTGCTCGCCCACCCGGCCAGCGTGGACACCATCCCGACCAGCGGCAACCAGGAGGACCACGTCTCCATGGGCTGGACGGCGGTGCGCAAGCTGCGCCGGGTCGTCGCCAACGTGCGGGTGGTCCTCGCCGTGGAGCTGCTGTGCGCCGCGCAGGGGGTGGACCTGCGCGGCGGACCGGACCGGCTGGCCCCGGCCACCGCGGCGGTGCACCGCCGGCTGCGCGAGGCGGTGGCCGTCCTTGACGCCGACCGGGTGGTGGCCGACCAGATCACCGCGGTGGACGCCCTGCTGCCCGATCTGGTGGCCGCCGCCGGTGCGGCGGGCGGAACGCTGGCCTGAGGTGGGCCTGCCCGCCGGGTGCGCCTGGCTCGGCGGCCGGTGGGCCACCGAGCTGGTCGACCTCACCGCCGACCCCACGGCCCTGGACAGCACCGGGTTCTGGGCGGTGGTCGCCACCTTCGAAGGCGAGCTGACCTGCGCCCGGTTCGCCCGTACCCGCCCCGCCCCGACCCCGCCGCAGGGCCGGTGGCCGGCCGTGCCCCGGCCGGGCTGGCGGTCCTCCCTGGACGCGGGGGGCTACCGCGCCGCGGTGACGGCGGTCCGTCGCGCGATCGCCGCCGGGGAGGTCTACCAGGTCAACGTGTGCCGGGTGCTGTCCGCCCCGCTGCCCCCGGCGCCGGTGTCCGCGGCGGGCCGGCTGGCCGGGCTGGCCGGGCTGCTGGCCGGCGGCAACCCCGCGCCGTACGCCGGGTTCGTGGCCGTGCCCCAGCGTGACCTGGCCGTGGTCAGCGCCTCCCCCGAGCTGTTCCTCCGCCGGGACGGGGCGACCGTGCGCAGCGGCCCCATCAAAGGGACCGCGCCGACCGTGGCCGGCCTGCTGCCCAAGGACACCGCCGAGAACGTGATGATCGTTGACCTGGTGCGCAACGACCTGGGCCGGGTCTGCCAGCCGGGTAGCGTCGGGGTGCCGGACCTGTGCCGGGTCGAGGAGCACCCCGGGCTGGTGCACCTGGTCTCCGTCGTGGAGGGTCGGTTGCGTCCGGGGGTCGGTTGGGCCGGGCTGTTCGAGGCCACCTTCCCGCCCGGCTCGGTTAGCGGCGCGCCCAAGTCCAGCGCGCTGCGCCTCCTGGCGGCCCTGGAACCGGTGCCGCGGGGGCCGTACTGCGGGGCGGTCGGCTGGGTGGACGCCGACGCCGCGCAGGGGGTGCTCGCCGTGGGCATCCGCAGCTTCTGGCTCACCGGCGCGGCGGGCGGCGCGGCGGGGGAGGTGCACTTCGGGACGGGGGCGGGCATCACCTGGGACTCCGACCCCGCGGCGGAGTGGCAGGAGACCGAGCTGAAGGCGGCCCGGCTCCTCGGCCTCGCCGGAAGGGCGACGGGATGAGCGACGGGATGAGGATGGACACGCGGGTGTGGCTGGACGGCCGGATCGTCGGGCCCGACCAGGCCCGGGTCGCCGCCCTGGACCACGGGCTGACCGTGGGCGACGGCGTCTTCGAGACGGTCAAGGTGGTGCGGGGGGTGCCCTTCGCGCTGACCCGGCACCTGCGCCGGCTGGCCGCCTCCGCGGCCGGGCTGGGCCTCCCCGCCCCGGACGAGGACCTGGTCCGCAGCGCGGTGGCGGCCCTGCTCGCCGAACCTGGGCGGCCCGACCCGGCCCGGCTGCGGATCACCTGCACCGGCGGCCCCTCGCCCCTCGGCTCGGAGCGGGGAGACGGCCCGCCCACCCTCTGGGTGGCGCTCGGACCGCTGCCCGCACCGGCGGCAGCCGCCAGCGTGGCGGTGGTCCCCTGGACCCGCAACGAACGGGGGGCCACCGCGGGGCTGAAGACGACCTCGTACGCCGAGAACGTCGTGGCCCTCGCGCACGCGCGGCGGCGGGGGGCCACCGAGGCGGTCTTCGCCAACACCGTCGGCCAGCTGTGCGAGGGCACCGGGTCCAACGTCTTCCTCGGCCACGAGGGCCGGCTGGTGACCCCCTCCCTGGCCTCCGGGTGCCTGGCCGGCGTGACCCGCGGTCTGCTGCTGGAGTGGACGGACGCCATGGAGGTGGACCTGCCGGTGGCCGCGCTGGCGGCCGCCCCCGAGGCGTTCCTCGCGTCGACCACCCGGGACGTGCAGCCGATCCAGGTGGTGGACGGGGTCCCGCTGCCGGTGGCCCCCGGACCGCTGACCCGGGCCGCCGCGGCCGCCTTCGCCCGGCGCTCCGCCGCTGCGCCGGACCCCTGATCGGCCGGACCCTGACCGGCCGGCCGTCGTGGTGCCGGGGTCCGGGCCGGTCAGCGCCAGGTGACCACGACGAGGACCAGGCTGCCGCCCCCGGTGAGCCAGGTCGGGCGGGCCGCGACCGCGGCGACCTGGGGGAACGCGGCCGCCAGCGCCCGGGCGGCGGACTCCTGGCCCGGCCCGTAGAACACGGTGGTGCGGGTCACCGGTCGGCCCCGGAGGTTCCCCACCTCGCTGACCGTCCAGCCGGCCCGCCGCAGCACCTCCGCGGTCGACGTCGCCAGCCCGGCCCGGGTGGTGGCGTTCAGCACGGTGACCGGGAGCCGGGCGACCGTCGGGCTGGGTGACCCCGGGGTCGGTGCCGGTGTCGCGGACAGGGCGGGGTCCCCCGTGGGCGCGGCCGTGGCCTGGGCGGTCGGCAGGGCGCCGGTCGGGGCCGGGGTACCGCGTCCGGGCAGGCCGCCGGCCAGCAGAGCACCGACGACCAGGCCGACCACGGCCAGCAGCACCGCGAGCGGGATCAGGCTGGGCAGCGGGCGCGGACGCGTCGGCGGCGGGGGGGGCGGGCGACGACCGGACGGCGGGGGCGGCACCCCCCGACGGTAGCGAGGACCGTCAGGCGTCGGCGAGCAGCCGGCCGATAGCCCGGTCCAGGTCGAGGTGGCTGCCCTCGGTACCGCCGGGCACCACGGCATACGTTCGCGCCACGAAGGCGGCCAGCGCGGCCCGCGGGGCCTCGACCAGCGCGGCACCGTCCGGCGAGGTCAGCGCGATCAACACCGCCTGGCCGCCCAGCCCACCCGGCCACACCCGCACGTCACCCTCCCCGGACGGCCGGTACATCCCGTCGGCCAGCAGCGACCGGGCGAACACCCACTCGACCGCGTTGTCCCCGGCATGGAAGGTGGCATGGACGGCGTACGGGTCGCTCGGGTCGTAGCGCAGGTCCACCGGCACGGCCAGGCGGTGCTCCCCGGACACCACCAGCCGCACGTCGATCGCGGCGCTCACGCTGCCCCGTGCCCGGTTGCCCATGTCCGACCTCCCCGGTCCTCCCCGGTGCCCCAACCGCCCGGCGCACGCCGTAGCCGGCCCGCCAAACACTCAACGAGTGAGTGCCCCCGTCCGTCACGCGCCACACCTGCCCGCCCGGTTACCGTGGGCGGGTGAGCGTGCCGTCACCGGTCCCGGGACCCTCGGACGCATCCGCCCGGGCCTCGGCTGCCGGCTCGTCGCCGACACCTGCCGATGCCGCTGCCGAGGGGCCCAGCCGGGCTGGGCTGGCCCGGCGGCTGCGGGCCTTCATCCGGCGCCGCCCGGCGGTGGAGGGGGCCTACCGGCTGCTGGTGGCCGTCGTCGGCGGGGTAGTGGTCCTCGCCGGCCTGGTCATGCTGGTGCTGCCCGGTCCCGGGATCGCCGCGCTCCTGGTGGGCCTGACCATCCTGGCCTCGGAGTTCCACTGGGCCCGCCGCCTGGCCGTGCGGACCCGCCACCTGTACGAGCGGGCCCGCCGCCACGCCACCGACCCCGCCGTACGCCGGCGCAACCAGACGCTGGCCCTGCTGGTGCTCGCCCTGGCCCTGGCCGGCGGCGTGCTGTACCTGTGGCGGTACGGGCTGGCGCTGTCGCTGTGACCCCGGCCCGGGCGGCCAGCGGCAGGGGGCCGCTGAAGGCCCGCCCCGTGCGCTAAGGTGAGTCCTCGCCCGGGCGATTAGCTCAGCGGGAGAGCGCCTCGTTCACACCGAGGAGGCCACTGGTTCGATCCCAGTATCGCCCACCGCGTCTTCGCAGCTCAGAGGGCATTTCGAGGGCCTGGACCTGCTATCGAGGAACGTACGAGCGGGTCCTTCCGGCAGGTTCGCGATGCTCATCCGGCCCGGCGCCACCCGCCAGTTGGTCGGGCGTGGGCCGCTCGACTTGATGGGGGATCCAACCGAAGGAGGTTGGACAGGACGCAATGCCTGCCTGCCGGCGTTGCTACCGAGGTCGCGAGCGGCGGCTGTCGAGGACGTCGGCTGGTCAGAAGATCGCGCAGCCGAGTTCGTCGTCGCGTCGTAGCGTCCAGTTGGAGTAGGCGAGGAGCTCGCAGCCGGCGTAGCCGCGGACCGCCGAGATCAGCATCGACGACCCGGAGAACAGCAGCGCCGCGTCACTGAGTACGTCCGGGCCCGGTGCGTACCATCAGGTCAGATATAGGGCCAGGAAGATCGTCCCGCCCAAGAGGTCGCCTCCCAGTCCGCTCATCCGCATGGGCGGGGCACCGCGGCGGCCGGCCAACCACCGCCAACCCACTAAAGCGGCAGGGAAAACAATCAGGCCGAGCAGCCACGCCGTGGGATGCCACGCGCGTACGGCATGGACGTACAGCACGCTGCCCACCATCACCAGGCCAAGGAAAGACTTGGCGGCCGGGCGGCCGTACCCCAAACCTCGATCGTGCGAGCCATCCTCACCATGATGACACCCGCGCCCGGAACAAGCTGATCAAGGCCTGCTAGCGCGCGCGGAAAGCGCGAATGCGCGGCTCAATCGCAGCTGGAAAGCACTCGAACGCGTCACCCTCGACCCCTGGCGCATCGGCGCCATCACTCGCGCGGCACTCGTACTTCTCCACCTACAGCGACCGGTCCGGTGAGAAAACCTCAACGATCAACTGCTATGACTTGAGCGGGAGCCGGCGAGCCCGCAGATGCGTGGGCGACAGCGAGACAACCGCCCCGGCTTCCAGCTCAGGCTCCATCGTGGACAGGTTGGCGATAAGCGGCGCAGCCTGCTCCGTCGGAATGAGCTTGTCGGCTGACCTCAACAGAACCAATGACGGCGCGATCTTGCCACTCAGCGCGAGGTTGGTCGCGAAGTCGCTATCAGCGGAGATGACCGAGGCGCCCACTTCCTCGGCAAACGCAGCGATGGCCTCATCAGAGGAGGTCCCAAGATCATGGTCGTACACATGCGACGCGTCGATCCCCACAGCCTTGAGTTGCTCCGATACGACCGGTGACAGGTTGGCGTCGACCAGCAGTTTCATGCGGCGGTGATCGGAAGCTCGCGCTCGATGGACTCGGTCGCGAACTCAAGAACAGCCAAGATGTCCTCGCGCTCAAGGTACGGGTAGTCCGCGAGGATCTCATCGATTGTCCTACCCGCAGCAAGCTGCCCGAGCACGGCAGTGACCGTGACCCGGGTGTTGCGGATCGTCGGCGCACCGGCCATGCGGGCCGGGTCGACGGTGATGCGGTCGGTAGACATACAGCGAGTGTAGGCCCGAGCACCCTGCCCTTGGCCACGCGCTCACCCTTCGGGCCGTTCCGATAGACGCCCGGCGATCTCGGCGTCCCGGTCGGCGGCCGCCATGCGATGGTTTCCGTCGACCGCTGCCGCTCTGCGGCGGACCGATGATGAAGCTCGCCATCGACGGGGACCACACCGTGCCGGATCTGCACGCGGGTTGCGGGACATCTCCGCGGGACCGAGCACCGGGAGCGGCCGGCGCCGCGAGGCGGCTGGGTAGCATCGCGGGAGCCCACTCCCCCCTGCCGGAGGTCCCCCGTGTCCGACCTGCTCGTCACCGTCCGCCTCGACGACGGGCGCCACGAGCAGACGGTGAGCGAGGGTACGACGGCCGGTGAGTTGCTCGGCCGGCTGCTGCCCGGTCGGCGCGACGTGGTCGCGGCCCGGATCGACGGCGCGCTGCGGGACCTGGCCCACCCGCTGACCCTGGGCGCCGAGGTAGAGCCGATCCCTGTGGGCTCCCCCGAGGGGCGGGCCATCGTCCGCCACTCCACCGCGCACGTGCTGGCCCAGGCGGTGCAGCAGCTGCACCCGCAGGCCCGGCTGGGCATCGGGCCGCCCATCGAGAACGGCTTCTACTACGACTTCGACGTGCCCGCGGCCTTCCACCCGGACGACCTGGGCCGGATCGAGACGCTGATGCGGGACATCGTCCGGCAGGGGCAGACCTTCCGCCGCCGGGTGGTGACCGAGGCGCAGGCCCGCGCGGAGCTGGCCGGCGAGCCGTACAAGCTCGAGCTGGTCGGGCTGAAGGGGGCGGCCGCGGACACCGAGGGCGCCGCCGTGGAGGTGGGCGGCGGTGAGCTCACCATCTACGACAACATCGACCCGCGCACCGGCGAGGTTCGCTGGAAGGACCTGTGCCGGGGACCGCACGTGCCCACTACCCGGCACATCCCCGCGTTCCGCCTGGTGCGCTCCGCGGCGGCGTACTGGCGGGGCAAGGCCGACAACCCGCAGCTGCAGCGGATCTACGGCACCGCCTGGGAGAGCCGGGAGGCCCTCGACCGGCACCTGCACCTGCTCGCCGAGGCGGAGAAGCGCGACCACCGCCGGCTGGGCGTGGAGCTGGACCTGTTCTCCTTCCCTGACGAGATCGGGTCGGGGCTGGCCGTGTTCCACCCCAAGGGCGGGGTGGTGCGCCGCGAGCTGGAGGAGTACTCCCGGCGGCGCCACCTGGAGGCCGGCTACGAGTTCGTGTACACCCCGCACCTGACCAAGGCGGGGCTGTTCGAGACCTCCGGGCACCTGCAGTGGTACGCCGAGGGCATGTACCCGCCGATGGAGCTCGACGAGGGCCAGCGCTACTACCTCAAGCCGATGAACTGCCCGATGCACAACCTGGTGTACCGGTCCCGGGGCCGGTCCTACCGGGAGCTGCCGCTGCGCCTGTTCGAGTTCGGCACGGTGTACCGGTACGAGAAGTCCGGGGTGGTGCACGGCCTGACCCGGGCCCGGGGCTTCACCCAGGACGACGCACACATCTACTGCACCGTCGAGCAGATGCCCGACGAGCTGGACCGGCTGCTCACCTTCGTGCTCGACCTGCTCCGCGACTACGGGTTGGCCGACTTCTACCTCGAGCTGTCCACCCGGGACGAGGCCAAGTTCGTCGGCGCCCCCGAGGAGTGGGAGCGGGCCACCGCGATGCTGCGGGCAGCCGCCGACAAGCAGGCCCTCGAACTGGTCCTCGACGAGGGCGGCGCCGCCTTCTACGGGCCGAAGATCTCGGTGCAGGCCCGGGACGCTCTGGGCCGCTCCTGGCAGATGTCCACCATCCAGGTGGACTTCCAGGAGCCCGGGCTGTTCGACCTGGAGTACCAGGCGCCCGACGGGTCACGCCAGCGGCCCGTCATGATCCACCGGGCGCTGTTCGGTTCGGTCGAACGCTTCCTCGCCGTCCTGCTGGAGCACTACGCCGGGGCGTTCCCGCCGTGGCTCGCCCCGGTGCAGGTGGTCGGCATCCCCATCGCCGCCGAGCACGTGCCCTACCTGGAGGAGGTGGCGGCCCAGCTGCGCGGGGCGGGGCTGCGGGCCATCGTGGACGCCTCCGACGAGCGGATGCAGAAGAAGATCCGCACCGCGCAGCAGCAGAAGGTGCCGTTCATGCTGCTGGCCGGGGACCGGGACGTCGCCCAGGGCGCGGTCTCGTTTCGCTACCGCAGTGGGGAGCAGCGTAACGGCGTACCGGTGGCCGAAGCCGTCGCGGAGATCGGCCGCGCGGTACGGGATCGGGTGCAGGTGTGACCGAACTCGAACCGCAGCACGGCGTCGGGGCGCCGGACGCGTTCCGCCGGCTGTGGACCCCGCACCGGATGGCCTACATCCGCGGCGAGGGCAAGCCCAGCGGGGCGGCGGGGGCGGACTGCCCCTTCTGCCGGATCCCGGAGCTGCCCGACGAGGAAGGCCTGGTGGTCGCCCGGGGCGAGCACGCGTACGCCGTGCTCAACCTCTACCCGTACAACTCGGGTCACCTCATGGTCTGCCCCTACCGGCACGTGGCCGACTACGTTGACCTGGGCCCCGCGGAGACCCAGGAGGTCGCCGAGCTGACCAAGCAGGCGATGCGCGCGCTGCGGGCCGCCTCCGGCGCGCAGGGGTTCAACGTCGGCATGAACCTCGGCGGCGTCGCCGGGGCGGGGATCGCCGCGCACCTGCACCAGCACGTGGTGCCCCGGTGGGGCGGGGACACCAACTTCATGCCCGTCGTCGGCGGCACCAAGGTCCTGCCGCAGCTGCTGCGCGACACCCGGGACCTGCTCGCCGGGCACTGGCTCAAGGGCTGACCGGTGGCCGGCGGACCGGGCCGGCCGGTGCTCCTGTACGACGGGCGCTGCGGGTTCTGCAGCGCGGCGGCGGGGTTCCTCGCCCGATGGGTGCGCCCGGCCCCCCGGGGGGAGCCGGCCTGGGACGTCCTGCCCTGGCAGCGCGCGGACCTGGCCGCCCTTGGGGTGGCCGCCGAGGCGTGCCGGCAGGCCGTGCAGTGGGTGGTCCCACCCGGTCGGCCCCGCTCCGGGGCGGCGGCCGTCGCCGCCGCCCTGCGGGCCGGGCGCACCCCCTGGGTGCCGCTGGGCTGGCTCCTCGACGCCCCGGTACTGCGTCGGGTCGCGGCCACCGGCTACCGGTTCGTGGCCGCCCGCCGCGGCCGTCTCCCCGGCCGTCCCAGGCTATGAAGGCGTCCTTCTGGCCTCACTTGAGTACAGCCACCGGCTGGAGGGGCCATCGGGGGAATCCGGCGCCCCTCCTATTACCGCATCTCCCCGACGGTTCCAGCTCCGGACGGGCGTCCGCCAACCGCACCTGCCGGACGGGATTTCTCCCTTGCGGTTGTTGGGAAGGCGACCTGGAGTGTGCCGAGGGGCCACCCTCTGCTGGATGTTGTACGCGCCCTCCTCGAAGGATTAGCCGGCCTCCCCCGGGGATCTTTGAGAACCGGCGGCCCCGGGCGAGCAATTATGTACCGATTCATGGGACTTCCCCGCGAGGCCACTCGGCGATAGCATCGATCTGCTAACAGCGGTCTGGCCTGGGGGTGGGTCATGAGGGAAGCGAAGCGCCTGCACTCAATTCACGGTTATCTCACTCGGATCGTCCCGTCGTTCACTCAGCGGGTTGAGCTTAGCCGTCGCCCACCGCAGCTGGGATGGGCGTTGTATGGGACCGGCCAAGGTCCGGTGTGGGCGGTTCTCACCGTGGAAGGTGTCGCAATCGCGGGGTCCATCGTCTTTCCGAATGGCGAACTCGCGTTGGGTCCGACAGCCATTGCCGTGCGGGTTCATACCGACGACGAGATCGCGCGGAAGTTCGTGGTGTTCGCGTTGGGCTACATGCACGCGCTGGCAGAGGGTGCCCGTAAGGCGGGGGACACCGAGACTGCGCAGGTGATGCGGTCGCGTCACGACCGGATGTTCGCTGAGCTTGAAGCCTGGGGCCGCGGCACCACCGCCGCCTACACGGGCTGACGATCACAAGGAACTTGGTGAACTGGCCGGCTGCGGATGCGCCGCCGTCGGGCTGGTGGCATGGCGGCTCCCGACGGGCGTCCAAGCTGAACGGTGCAGTCGTTGCCTGATTGCAGCTTCCCCGGAGGTGGTTCAGCGCGCAATCGGAGACGCCTAGCCCGGGCGCTGGTGGGTGACGGCGCGCAGCGCCCCCGTTCCCGGCCCGCTGTCCACGTCGCCGGGGCCACGGTCTGGGTGGAGTCGACGATGAGCGGCCCGGGCCAACATGATCGCCCTGGGCGAGCAGCACGGACAGGTCGCTGGTGGCGGCGACGAACACCGGGTCAGAAGGGCGCCTTCATTCGGGGGACGCGGCGGCCTGCACCCGCGCGGCCAGGGCCGCGGGCATCGGCTCGTGCCGACGGTACGCGCGGCTGAAGGTCCCGGTGCCGTGGGACAGGGACCGCAGGTCCACGGCGTACCGGGTCAGCTCCAGGGCCGGCACCTCGGCGCGGACCAGGGTGCGCCCGGTGCCCACCGGTTCGGTGCCCAGCACCCGGCCGCGCCGGCCGGACAGGTCGCTCATCACCGCCCCGAGGTACTCGTCGGCGACCAGGGCGCTGACCTCGTCCACGGGTTCCAGCAGCGTCACCGAGCCGTGGGCCGCGGCGTCCTTGAGGGCCAACGCCCCGGCCGTCTGGAAGGCCATGTCCGAGGAGTCCACCGAGTGGGCCTTGCCGTCGACCAGGGTGACCCGTACGTCCACCACGGGGTACCCGGCGGAAACCCCCCGCTCCATCTGCGCGCGCACCCCCTTCTCCACCGAGGGGATGAACTGGCGGGGGACCGCGCCGCCGACCACCCGGTCGACGAACTCGAAGCCCGCCCCGGACGGCAGGGGCTCCACCTCGATGTCGCAGATGGCGTACTGCCCGTGACCCCCGGACTGCTTGACGTGCCGCCCGTGGCCCTTGGCCGGGGCGGTGAAGGTCTCCCGCAGCGACACCCGGTGCTCGACGGTGTCCACCTCGACCCCGTAGCGGTGCGCCAACCGGTCCAGCAGCACGTCGGCGTGCGCCTCGCCCATGCACCACAGCACCAGCTGCCGGGTGTCCGGGTTCATCTCCAGGCGCAGCGTCGGGTCCTCGGCGACCAGCCGCGCCAGCGCCTGGGACAGCTTGTCCTCGTCGGCCTTGCTGCGGGCGCGGATCGCGACCGGCAGCAACGGCTCGGGCATCACCCACGGCTCGACCAGCAGCGGGTTGTCCTTGTCCGACAGGGTGTCCCCGGTCTCCGCACGGGTGAGCTTCGCCACCGCCACAATGTCCCCGGCGACCGCCGCGGGCACCGGGCGCTGTGCCTTGCCCAGCGGGCAGGAGAGAGCGCCGACCCGCTCGTCCACGTCATGGTCCTCGTGCCCCCGCCCGTCGCCGAAGAAGGCGGAGAAGTGCCCCGAGACGTGCACCGTCTGGTCCGGGCGCAGGGTTCCCGAGAACACCCGGACCACGCTGATCCGTCCGACGTACGGGTCCGTGGTGGTCTTCACGACCTCGGCGACCAAGGGGCCGGCCGGGTCGCAGGTCAGCGGGCCGCGCGGGGTTCCGTCGGGGGCAGTGACCGGGGGCACCGGGTGCTCCAGCGGGGACGGGAAGGCCTGCGTCATCACCTCCAGCAGCTCGGCGGTGCCCAGCCCGGGCGGGGTCGTGGCCGTGGCCAGCACCGGGTAGAAAGAGCCCCGGGCCACCGCCTTCTCCAGGTCGTCGACCAGCATCTTCACATCGAGGTCCTCGCCGGCGAGGTAGCGATCCATCAGGGACTCGTCCTCGGACTCCGCGATGATGCCCTCGATGAGCGCATTGCGGGCGTCGGTGACCAGCGGCAGGTGCTCCGGGTCCGGGGCCCGTTCCCGGCGGGTGCCTCCGGTGTAGTCGTACACCCGCTGGGACAGCAGCCCGATCAGGCCGGCGACGTGACCGTCGTCGTCATGCAGTGGCAGGTACAGCGGCAGCACGCCCTCCCCGAACACCCGCTGGCAGACCGCCACCGTCTCGTCGAAGTCGGCCCGCTGGTGGTCCAGCCGCGTCACCACCACCGCGCGGGGCATGCCGACGGCCGCGCACTCCTCCCACAGCAGCCGGGTCGCGCCATCAACGCCGTCCACGGCGCTGACGACGAACAGGGCCGCGTCCGCGGCCCGCAGCCCGGCCCGCAGGTCCCCGACGAAGTCGGCGTACCCGGGAGTGTCCAGCAGGTTCACCTTGACCCCCGCGTGCTCGAACGGGGCCACCGCCAGGGACACCGAACGCTGCTGGCGCACCTCGGCCTCGTCGAAGTCCGACACGGTGGTGCCGTCCTCCACCCGGCCGGCCCGGTTGATCGTGCCGGTGGCCACCAGCAGCGACTCGACGAGCGTGGTCTTGCCGGCTCCAGTGTGGCCGACCAGCACGACGTTGCGGATCGTCGCCGGCTGGCCGGCCGCCGGTGCCCTGCCGGGGGCTCCTGCAGGGCCGGTCTGCTTGTCCGCCATGGACATCCCCTCCTCGCACGGCGGGGCCGGCCCGGCCCCGCTGCGCGCCAGCCTGCCCCCCCGCCCGGCGGAGGACAAGGCCGGGGTCCGCGGCTGGCTACCATGGCCGGACCTGCGGCCGGTGGAAGGCACCCGTCCTCTCGTGGTGCCGCCGCGGAGCGGTGCCGACGACGGGACAAGAATGCTGAACAGGTACGCCCGCGCGCTGGTGACCCGCGCGGTGACTCCGCTCGCCCGGGAGCTGCTGCGGCGCGGCGTGCGCCCGGACGCGGTGACCCTGGTGGGGACCGGCGGGGTCGTCGCCGGTGCCCTGGCCTTCTACCCCCGGGGCGACTTCTTCTGGGGCTCCCTGGTGGTCACCGGCTTCGTCCTGGCCGACGTCGTCGACGGGACCATGGCGCGGCTGTCCGGCCGGTCCACGCGGTGGGGGGCGTTCCTGGACTCGTCCCTGGACCGGGTCGGTGACGCGGCGGTCTTCGGGGGGCTGGTCCTCTGGTACGCCGGGCGGGGCGCCGACCCGGTGCTCGCCGCGGTGGCCCTGTGGTGCCTGGTCGGGGGGGCGCTCACCTCCTACGTCAAGGCTCGGGCCGAGGGGCTCGGCGCCACCTGCGAGGTGGGGCTGGCGGAGCGGGCCGAGCGGCTGACCCTGGTGCTGGTCACCACGGGGCTGTCCGGCCTGTTCGCCTGGCCGTGGCTGCGGGCCGGCGGGCTGTGGCTGCTCGCGGTGGCCGCCCTGGTCACCGTGCTGCAGCGGGTGGTCGCCGTACGCCGCCAGCTGGTGGCCGCCGGGCCGCCGGGGGCCGCGTGAGGGACCGCCTGCGCGACGCGGTGTACGCCGCCGGCTGGGGCCTGGTGCGCCACCTGCCCGAGCCCGCGGCCCGCGGGTTGTTCGCCGCGGCCGCCGACGTGGCCTGGTGGCGCCGGGGCCGGGGGGTGCGTCGGCTCGAGGCCAACCTGGCCCGGGTGCTGGGGCCGGACGCGAGCCCGGACCGGGTGCGCGCCCTCAGCCGGGCCGGGATGCGCTCCTACCTGCGCTACTGGTGCGAGGCGTTCCGGCTGCCCGCGTGGGACGGGCGGGGGATCCTCGCCCGCATCGAGGTGCCGGAGGAGGAGCGGCTGCGGACCGCGCTGGACGCCGGGCGGGGCGTCGTCGCCGTCCTGCCGCACATGGGCAACTGGGACCTCGCCGGGGCGTGGGCGGCGACGGTCGGGCTGCCCCTGGCCACGGTGGCCGAACGGCTGGAGCCGGCGGCGCTGTTCGACCGGTTCGTCGCCTACCGGGAAAGGCTCGGGCTGACCGTGCTTCCCCTGGGCGACCCCGAGGTGTTCGGGCTGCTGGCCCGCCGTCTCCGCCAGGGTGGCCTGGTCGCCCTGCTGGGGGACCGGGACCTCACCGCCACCGGCGTACCGGTGTGCTTCTTCGGCGCCACCGCACGCATGCCCGCGGGCCCGGCGGCGCTGGCCGTCCAGACGGGGGCGGCGCTGCTTCCGGTGACCCTGTGGTACGACGGGCCGCGGCTGCACGTGCAGATTCACCCCGCGGTGCCCGACCCGGGGGCGGGGTCCCGGGCGGACCGGATCGCGACGATGACCCAGCAGGTGGCCCGGGTGTTCGAGGCCGCGGTCGCCGCGCACCCGGCCGACTGGCACATGCTCGCGCGGCTGTGGCCCGACGAGCCACCGGCAGGCGAGGATGAGGGATGTCCTGTCACGATCAACCCATGAAGATCGCCTCGTGAAGATCGGTCTCGTCTGCCCCTATGCGTGGGACGTGCCCGGCGGGGTGCAGGCGCACGTGCGCGACCTGGCCGAGACGCTGCTGAGCCTCGGCCACCCGGTGTCGGTCATCGCACCCGCCGACGAGGACGCCGAGCTGCCGCCGTACGTGGAGTCCGTCGGGCGGCCCATCCCCGTGCCCTACAACGGGTCGGTGGCCCGGCTGTCCTTCGGGTTCGGGTCCAACACCCGCGTCCGCCGGTGGCTGCGTGACGGGGACTTCGACGTGCTGCACCTGCACGAGCCGGCGTCGCCGAGCCTGTCGCTGCTGGCCTGCTGGGCGGCCGAAGGGCCGATCGTGGCGACGTTCCACACCTCCACCTTCCGCTCCCGCATGCTCGCCGCGGCCTACCCGTTCCTGCAGCCCGCCCTGGAGAAGGTGAACGCCCGGATCGCCGTCTCTGAGGACGCCCGGCGCACCCTCGTCGAGCATCTGGGCGGGGACGCCGTGCTGATCCCCAACGGGGTCGCGGTGGGCCGCTTCGCCGGCGCCGCCCCGCTCCCCGGCTGGCCGGGGGAGCACGGAGCCCTGGGCTTCCTCGGCCGCATCGACGAGCCCCGCAAGGGGCTGGCGGTCCTGCTCGACGCCTTCGCCCGGCTGGCCGCGGCCCGACCGGGGCTGCGGCTGCTCGTCGCCGGCCCCGGCGACACCGGCGAGGTGGCGGCGACCCTGCCCCCCGGGCTGCGGGCGCAGGTGACGTTCCTGGGGAGGGTCAGCGAGGGCGACAAGGCCCGGGCGCTGCGGTCGGTGGACCTCTTCGTGGCGCCCAACACCGGCGGGGAGAGCTTCGGCATCGTGCTGCTGGAGGCGATGGCCGCGGGCGTGCCGGTGCTCGCCAGCGACCTCGACGCGTTCCGCCGGGTCCTCGACGGGGGGCGGGCCGGCGGGCTGTTCCCGGTGGGGGACGGCGCGGCCCTGGCCGCCGCCGCCGCGGGGCTGCTCGACGACCCCGCCCGGCGGGCGGCGTACGCCGAGGCCGGGCGGCGGCTGGTTCGCCGCTACGACTGGCCGAACGTGGCCCGGGAGGTGGTGGCCGTATACGAGACGGTGGCGTTGGGGGCCGCCCGGGTCCGCGCGGAGGCCCCCCCGCCGGCGCGGGCCGGTCGACCCGGCCGGGCCGGCCGATGATCCGCCCCGGGCCGGCCACCCTCGCGGCGCTGGCCGTCGCCGTGCTGCTGCTGGCCTGGTACCTGGTGTGGACAGTGGGTCGGCTGGACCGCCTGCACGGCCGGGTGGAGGGGGCGCGGGCGGCCCTCGACGCCCAGTTGGCGCACCGCGCCGCCGTCGCCCTGGAGCTGGCCGCGTCCGGCCTGCTCGACCCAGCCACCAGCGTGCTGCTGGTGACCGCGGCCCACCGGGCCCGGGCCGCCGAGGGGGACGCCCGCGAGCTCGCCGAGAGCGACCTGTCGCGGGCCCTGCGTGCCGCGCTCAGCGAGCCGGAGACCCTTGCCGCGCTGCAGGCGGACCCGCCGGGGGCGGCGGTCCTCGCCGAGCTGGACTCGACCTGGCGGCGGGTGGCGCTGGCCCGCCGGTTCCACAACGACGCGGTGCGGGCCGCCCGGGCGCTGCGCCGGGCCCGCCTGGTGCGCTACCTGCGGCTGGCCGGCCGGGCCCCGACGCCGCAGACCTTCGAGATGGACGACGCGCCGCCGGACGGCCTGGCCGGCTGAGGCCGGCCCTGGCCCTCTACCCTGCCCTGCATGGTGCGTCCTGCAAGCTGTGTCAGGCCGACGGGTGTGAGTCCCGTCCCGGTAGGCGCCGGAGCGCCGGGTAGCAGGCCCCGGTTCGTCGCTGAGAGGTGGCGGGCTGAGCGGGGTGTCGAGAGCCCCTTCGGGGGGAGCAACTGCGCGGGCCGTAGCGTGGAGCGAACGCTGCAGCCTCGTCAGAGATGCAACGGGAGAGCCGAGCCGCTCATGTCACGGCGAAGGCCATGTCCGTCACGCCGGGTTCCGGAGGGTGTGGCGGGTCTCCTCGGGGTAGGGGCAGGGCCCCGGCAAAGTCCGGGTGGGTGGGCGCTGACCAGGGGTTTTGTGGGTCGACACGCCGTGTGACATGAGTGACGGGTGTGCCCTGTGTGACTTGGATGGGAGTTGTTAGCTCTCCCCAG
>JBMOMH010000348.1:0-29890 GCA_049323135.1 Actinomycetota bacterium | reverse complement strand
GGCCTGGGCCGGCCTAGCATGGAAGGGCACGACGGCGATGGATCCCGCCGGACCGCAGGGTCGAACCGCCAGGAGTCGCCTGGCTGACGGTTCCTCGAGAGAGGAGCTGACTGCGGTGACGGCATCCGGCCCCGTGCCTCCCGGCTTCCTGCTCTTTCCGCCCGACGCCCCGTTCCCTCCCCTGCGGACCGAGGAGCCGGCCTACTTCGCCGACCTGCGCCTGGACCACGTCGTCCGCGCCGTCACGGCGGGACGGGACACCTACGACCTGGCACCGTTCTTCCACACCCGGCTACGGCACGCCGACCAGGTGTCCTACCGGCACGAGGTGCTGCGCGACCTGGAGAGTGACCAGCTGCGCACCCAGGTGTCGTCGTTCGCCCAGGCGATGCGGGAGACCCGCGCCCAGCTGGCGCAGGGCCGAAAGCTGCACGACCGGCATCAGCGCCAGGCCTGGTTTCGCGACGCCGTCGACACCTACGGTGCGGCGGTGCGACGGCTGCGGGCTGACCTGGAGGGAGCCGACCTGCGCTCCCGAGGGTTCCAGTCGTTCCGGGACTACCTCGCGGGGTACGTCGACGGAGCAGCCTTCACCCAGCTCTGCGTGGAGGCAGCCACGGTCGCCGAGGCCCTGCGCAGCGTGCACTACACGCTGCACATCAAGGGCAGCCGGGTCAGGGTCGGCCGGTACGACGGGCAGGCCGACTACAGCAACGAGGTCGCCCGTACGTTCGAGAAGTTCCGCCAGGGAGCGGTCAAGGACCACCGAGTCACCTTCACCCAGTACCTGGAGATGAACCACGTGGAAGCCCAGGTGGTGGACCGCCTGGCCCGGCTGTTCCCCGAGGTGTTCGACGCGCTGGCCCGCTTCGCCGAGGACCAGCAGGACTTCCTGGACGCCGGAGTCAACGCCTTCGACCGTGAGGCGCAGTTCTACCTGTCCTACCTGGAGTACATCCACCGGCTGAGCACGCCACGGCAGCCGTTCTGCTGTCCCGAGGTGTGCGCCACCTCGAAGGAGGTGCGGGCACGGGAGGCGTTCGACCTGGCCTTGGCCGACACGCTGTGCGCCGAACGGCCCGACGGACGCGCCGAGGTCGTCGGGAACGACTTCCACCTGCAGGGCCCTGAACGGCTGTTCGTGATGAGCGGACCGAACCAGGGAGGCAAGACCACCTTCGCCCGGATGTTCGGCCAACTGCACCACCTCGCCGCACTGGGCCTTCCCGTACCCGCTCGGGAGGCCAAGCTGTACCTGTGCGACGACATCTTCACCCATTTCGAACGGGAGGAGGACATCACCGCCCATCGCGGCAAGCTCGAGGACGACCTGCTGCGCATGCGCGAGATCCTCGACCGGGCGACCTCGCGCAGCGTCGTCATCATGAACGAGAGCTTCACCGCCACGACCCTGGAGGACGCGCTGCTCCTGGGGAGCACGATCCTGCGCCAGCTCATCGAGCGGGACGTGCTCGGCGTCTACGTGACGTTCGTCGACGAGCTGGCCTCGCTGGGCGAGGCCACCGTGAGCATGGTGAGCAGCGTCGACCCCGACGACCTGGTCCGGCGAACCTTCCGCATCGAACGCCGGCCAGCCGACGGGCTGGCCTATGCGGCGGCGCTGGCCGAGAAGTACGGGCTGACCTACCGGCGGGTGAAGGAGCGGGTGAGCCGATGAAGGCGTACCTGATGCACCCCGCGGCCGACTTCGACTGCGACCGGCCGCCGCCGGCCACCCATGACGACGTCCGGCAGGACCTCGAGCTGGACGTGCTGTTCGAGGCGATGGCCGGCGGGGACCGGTTCCTGTTCGACGTCGCCCGGGTCGCGGTGCTGCCCAGTCTCACCGACCCGGAGGTCATCACCTACCGGCAGGACGTGCTGCGGGACTGCCTGGACCACCCGGACGTCGTCGTGGCGATGTACAACCTGGCGGTGTCGGCGATCGTCGACGAGAAGAAGCACTACTACGGCATCTTCTACAGCGAGTCGCCGGAGGCGATCCTGCACCGGTCGGTCGAGGTGCTGGAGATGTTCGTGCACCGGCTGACCGCCCTGCGAGACCTCGCCGCGCAGCATGCCGGCGGGTTCCGTTCCACCGGGCTGGTCGACCTGTGCGCCACGCTGTCCAGGGAGCTGGACGAGAGCTACTTCGCGACGGTTCGCCGGCACCTGCGCCAGCTTCGCTTCACCCAAGGCACGCTGGCGAGCGCGACCCTGGGTCCCGGCCTGCATGGGGCCGACTACGTGCTGCGCCGGCCACACCCGCCAAGCTGGCGGGAACGGCTGGGCGTGGGCGACGGTACGACGTACGCCTTCACGATCCCCGACCGCGACGAGGCCGGCGCCCGGGCCCTGTCCGACCTGCGGGGGCGCGGTCTCAACCTGGTCGCCAACGCGCTCGCCCAGTCCACCGACCACATCCTCGCGTTCTTCGACATGCTGCGCACTGAGCTCGCGTTCTACGTGGGCTGCCTCAACCTGCACCGCCGGCTCACGGCGTACGGCGACCCCCTCTGCTTCCCCACAGCACACTCCGCGGGCGGCCCACGGCTGCGAAGCACCGGCCTGTACGACGTGTGCCTGCGACTGACCCGGGACGGCCCGGTGGTCGGCAACGACGTGGCCGCCGACGGCAAGTCCCTGCTGATGGTCACCGGGGCCAACCAAGGCGGCAAGTCGACCTTCCTGCGCAGCGTCGGGCTGGCCCAGCTGATGATGCAGTGCGGCATGTTCGTGGGCGCCGGGTCGTACGAGGCCGACGTACGCAGCGGGGTGTTCACCCACTTCACACGGGAGGAGGACGCGTCGATGCGTCGCGGGCGGTTGGTCGAGGAGCTGCAGCGCATGAGCGACGTGGTCGACCAGATGGACGCCCAGGCCCTGCTGCTGTGCAACGAGTCGTTCGCGTCCACGAACGAGCGGGAAGGGTCCGAGGTGGCCCGGCAGATCCTGCGCGCCCTGCTGGAGGCGGGGGTCAAGGTGGTCTATGTGACCCACCTGTTCGATCTGGCGCACAGCATCCATACGGCAGGCCGGCCGGACACGCTGTTCCTGCGGGCCGAGCGCCGGGCCGACGGGAGCCGGACGTTCCGCCTGGTGGAGGGGGCACCGCTGCCCACCAGCCACGGCGAGGACGTCTACCGCCGTGTCTTCGGCTCACCTGCCCGCCCGGAGCCGGCGCTGACCACACCCGGCCGGCAGTGAGCCAGCAGTGAGGCAGCGGTGAGCCAGCGGTGAGCCAGCGGTGAGGCAGCGGTGAGCCAGGACCAGCCGGCGGTGCCGGCGACGCCAGAACGGGCCGGCGAGAGGTGGCTGACGCCCGGGGTCGGCGGGGTCGGGGTGGCCAGCTTCTTCTCCGACGCCGGGCACGAGATCACCACCGCGGTGCTGCCCAGCTTCCTCACCACGACGCTGCAGGCGTCGGCGGGCGCCCTGGGCGTCATCGAAGGGATCAGCGACGCCCTCGTCGGCGCGATGAAGCTGCTGGGCGGGCCGCTGGCCAACGACCCCCGGGTACGGGGCCGGCTGGCCAGCGGCGGCTACCTGGGCACGGCCCTGGCGACCGGCGCCGTCGGCCTGGCCTCGACGGTGTGGCAGGCCGGCCTGCTGCGGGGGCTGGCCTGGATGTCCCGGGGGCTGCGCACCCCGGCCCGGGACAGCCTGCTGGCGGCGCTGACCCCCCGCGCGGCGTACGGACGGGCCTTCGGCCTGGAACGGGCCGGGGACAACCTGGGGGCGGTCGCCGGCCCCCTGCTAGCCGCGGCGCTGGTGTCGTGGGTGGGCATCCGGCCCACGATGTACCTTGCGGCGGTCCCGGGGCTGTTCGCCGCGATCGCCATCACGGTCACTGCCCGGGAGGCCCGGCGGCGGCACTTGGGCGCCGAACGCCGCCGGATGCGGCTGGAGCTGCGCCGGCTGCGCGACGCAGGCATCGCCCGGCCCCTCGTGCCGATCGCCTTGTTCGAGCTGGGCAACATGGCCACGACGCTGCTGATCCTGCGCGCCACCCAGCTGCTGACCGCCGGCGGTCGCTCGGTCACCGCCGCGGCCTCGCTGGCCATCGTCATCTACGCCGGCCACAACGTGGTCGCGTCGCTGGTGGCGCTCGGCGGCGGCCACTGGCTGGACACGGCCGGACCCCGGGTCGTGTTCGTCGCCGGGGCTGCTGCCTACGTGGTCGCCTACGCGGGTTTTGCCGCCCCGCTGCACAGCCCGTGGGCGCTGCTCGGTTTCTTCGGCCTGGCCGGGACCGGGATCGGCCTGGCGGAGACGGCCGAGTCGGCGTTCGTCGCCCGCGTGCTGCCCGACGACCTGCGGGGCAGCGGCTTCGGCCTGCTCGGGGGACTGCAGTCGGTAGGTGACCTGCTGGCCTCCACCGTGGTCGGCGTCCTGTACGCGGTGGTGTCACCGACGGCTGGCTTCGCCTACGCCGCGGCCCTCATGGTCCTGGCCCTGGTCGCCGCCGCGACCGTCGGGCGAGGGTCGGTGTTCGGTGCGGTCGGGTCGCCCACCGTTCCCTGACGCGTACGGCGACAGGTGCTCCACCAGCTCCCGCAGCTTGGCCTGCCGGGCCAGGAGGTCATCCTGCTCCCGGACGACGGTGCTACGGGAGGCCTCGCGCAGCCGCTGCGCGGTGGCCACCGCACGTTGCAGATGGTCGGTGGCGCCGGCGTACCGCTCGTCGGCGGCCCGGAGGAGCTGCCGGGCACTCTCCTCCAGGCGCGCCTGCAGGTCCCCCCGAGCCCGGCCCACCTGCGCGGCGACGAACCCGGGGAGCTCGTCGTACAGCCGCCGGGTGGCCCAGCGCCGCCCCCACCCGCCGGGCAGGTGGCGACGTACCAGTCCGGCCAACAGCTCGGCGGTGTCGACGTCCTCGTCGGTGACGTAGAAGAAGTCCGCCGCGTCGACGAGCCGCACGTCGACCTCTGGCACCCGGACCGGTTGGCCCAGCACTGTGGTGACGGTGTCGTGCAGCTCGGCCAGCGAGCCGAGCAGCCGGTGCCGGACCTGACGCTCCACGTCGGCCAGGCCAGCCTGCAACGCCTGGGCGCGCTCGGCGCGCCAGGCCTCGACGAGGTCCCGGGTACGGGTCACCAGCACGTCGCGTCCCCTCCGTTCGAGGTGGGCCACGGGCTGCCCGTCCAGCGCGGCCAGCTGGGCCGCCAGGCTGTCCCGAACCAGCGGGCAGCAGGCGGCGATGGCCTCGCTGGCCGCCGCGTCGAGGGCGGCGCGCAGGTTGCGGGCTCGGGCCTGGACGTCGGCCGCCAGCTCGGCTCGCGCCTGCCGCGCCGCGTCCAGCCGCTGCCGGAGGACCGCGACCGTCGCGGCAGCCTCGTCGTCGGCTTGCCGGCTCACCGCAAGGGCGAGGTCGACCTCCTCGAGCAGGCGCGCCGCCAGGGAGCGGGCGTGGCCAGCCACCGCACGTCGTACGTCGTCCTCCCCCTTCGCCTGCAGGTAGCGGGCGAGGTCGGCGGCGAAGGACGCGAACGCCGGGTCGGCGTCACCCCGCCGGGCGGACACGGCACGGACCGGGAGGTCCTCGTGCAGGCGCCCCGCCAGCACGGACGCGGTGAACGCGACGGCCTCCCGGCACTCCTCGGGGTCCAGGCGGTCGGCCTTGTTCAGCAGCACGAACAGCCGGACCGCCCGCCGGTGCACCGCGGCGAGCAGGTCGAGCTCGCTGGCGGAGACCGGGGGGTCGACGGTCAGGACGACGATGGCCGCGTCCAGGGTGGGCAGGACCCGCTGCGCCTCGGCGGTGTTGTGCGCGTGCACCGACCCGGTGCCCGGGGTGTCGACGATCTCCAGCCCCTCGGCCAGCAGCGGGGCAGCCAGGTGCACCTGGACGTGGGAGATCCCCCGGCGGTTGGCCGGGTTGCCGTGCTCGGTCACCGCGTCGGCCAGCCGGTCCAGCGGCCACCGCTCGGTGTGCCCGTCCCGGTAGGCGACGGCCACGTGCTCGTCGTACCCGTGGACGACGGTGGTGGCCAGCGCGGTCACCGGGGCGACCCCGGTGGGGAGGGCGGCACGGCCGAGCAGCGCGTTCACCACGGTGCTCTTGCCGCGCTTGGCCTCACCGGCGACCAGGACCCGCAGCCGGCGGTCGGCCAGCCGGCCGGCCCAGGCGCCGATCTCGGGGTGGTACGGCTCGGGCGCGAGCGCGTGCAGCCGGGCGAGCGCGCCGGTCAGGTCCGTCGGCGACATGGCGGGCGGGCTCCTCACGCGGGTCACCAGTAGGGACCGTTGGGGCTCGCCGACAACCGCGGACGACGCCCCTCCGCCACCAACAGGTTAGTCCGTTCGTTCCGCGTACGGCGGGTAGGACCCGGGCTGGGTAGGCCGCAGGCAGGAGGTGACCGGCATGACCCTCGCCCGCAGCGTGACGATCGAACTCGGCGCCGCTGCCGTGCCCGGCGACCTGGTCGTACCCGACGGCAGTTCGGCGGTGGTGGTGTTCGCCCACGGCAGCGGCAGCGGTCGGGATAGCCCCCGCAACCGGCAGGTGGCCCGTCGGCTGCAGGAGGAGGGGCTCGGCACGCTGCTGCTCGACCTGCTCACCCCGGCCGAGGAGGAGGTCGACGGCCGAACCGGCCACCTGCGCTTCGACGTCGACCTGCTGGCCGGGCGGCTGGTCGCGGCGACGCAGCGGCTGGACGCGCAGGGCGACCTCCCTGGCCACCTGAGCCTGGGGTACTTCGGGGCCAGCACGGGGGCGGCCGCCGCGCTGGTCGCCGCGGCCAGCCAGGGGCGTCGGATCGGGGCGGTGGTGTCCCGAGGCGGGCGGCCCGACCTGGCCGGAGACGCGCTGCCCCGGGTCACCGCACCCACGCTGCTGGTCGTCGGTGGGCGGGACGCGTTCGTCCTCGACCTGAACCGCCAGGCGGCGGACGCCCTGGGGGCCGAACACCGGCTGGAGGTCGTCCCCGGGGCCACCCACCTGTTCGAGGAGCCCGGGGCCCTGGAGCGGGTGGCGGACCTGGCCGCGGCGTGGTTTCGCCGGCACCTGGCGGGCGTCAGCCGGTAGCCTGCGCCCGAGGTCACCGACGGGCTCCGGAGACGATATGAGGCTGGCCGAGTTCCCCCGCTACCCGCTGCTGTTCGGTCCGAGCCCGGTGCACCCGCTCGACCGGCTCACCGCGCACCTGGGCGGGGCGCGCCTCTGGGCCAAACGCGAGGACTGCAACAGCGGGCTGGCGTACGGCGGCAACAAGACCCGCAAGCTGGAGTACATCGTGCCCGACGTCCTCGCCGCGGGCGCGGACACGCTGGTCTCGATCGGCGGGTACCAGTCGAACCACACCCGCCAGGTGGCGGCCGTGGCCGCCAAGCTGGGGCTGCGCGCGGTGCTGGTGCAGGAACGGTGGGTCGACTGGCCGGACGCGGTGTACGACCGGGTGGGCAACATCCTGCTGTCGCGGGTCATGGGCGCTGAGGTGCGCCTCGACCCCGCGCCCTTCGACATCGGCTTCCGGGACAGCGGGCGGCGGGCGATGGAGGAGGTGCGCGCCCGCGGCGGCACGCCGTACGGCATCCCGGCCGGCGCGTCCGACCACCCCCTCGGCGGGCTCGGCTTCGCCGGCTGGGCGGAGGAGGTGGCGACCCAGGAGCGGGAGCTGGGCGTCTTCTTCGACACGGTCGTCGTGTGCTCGGTCACCGGGAGCACGCAGGCGGGGATGATCGCCGGCTTCGCCGGGCAGGACCGGCCGCGCCGGGTGCTCGGCATCGACGCCTCGGCGACGCTGGAGAAGACCCGGGAGCAGGTGGCGCGCCTGGCCCGGAACACCGCCGAGTTGATCGACGTCGGCCGGGAGATCCGGGACGACGAGATCACGTTGCTGGACGGCTGGGCCGGCGAGCGGTACGGGGTCCCCGTTGCCTCGACCCTCGAGGCGATCCGGCTGACCGGCCGGCTCGAAGGGATTTCCTCGACCCGGTGTACGAGGGGAAGTCGATGGCCGCCCTCGTCGACCTCGTGGCGTCCGGGGACATCCCGAAGGACAGCAACGTCCTCTTCGCCCATCTCGGCGGCCAGCCGGCGCTCAACGCCTACAGCGCGCTGTTCCCCAGCTGAGCCGGCCCCGCCGGCCGTTGGCTCCCTCGACCCCTGGGGGGCCCTCGGGCACGGGGCGACGGCGGACGGCGGGAGGGCGGCGTACGAGGGCCCGGTTGGTCAGGGCAGGAGCACGACCCGGGGCGACGCCTCGCCCGGGGCCGGGGCCCGCCAGGCCGCGGCCACGTCCGCCAGCGGCCGGGTCTGGTGGGCCACGGTGACCAGCCCGGCCGACGCCTGCCGCAGCACCGCGCCGAACGCCTCCCGGCGCTGCTGGGGGGTCAACGCGTTGTTGGTGTAGCCCAGCACGCTCGCCGACCGGCTGCGCAGCACCGCGGAGGACAGGACCGCCTCGTCCCCGGCCGCACCACCCAGGTTCACCAGCCGCCCACCGGGGGCCAGGAGGCGGCAGGCGGCCGTGGCGGCCGGCCCGAACACCGGGTCCAGGACGACGTCCACCTCGCCCCCCGCGGCCTCCGCCAGCCGGGCGGTGAGCTCCGCCACGTCGTCGGTCATCGGAACCACCACGTCGGCCCCGCTGGCCCGGGCCCGGTCCTGGGCCTGCGCGGACCGGGCGACGGCTACCACCCGCGCGGCGCCCAGGGCCCGGGACGCTCCGATCCCGGCCTGGCCGACCGCCCCACCGCCCCCGAGGACCAGCACCCGCTCACCGGGCCGCAGCCCGGCCCGCCAGGACAGCGCCATCCACGCCGCCACGGCGGAGAGCCCGAGCGCGGCGACCAGCGGGGCGGGCAGGTCGGGGTCCACCGCCACCACGTCGTCGTCCGCCGCCACGGCCAACTCGGCCAGGCTGCCGTCACCCGGCGCCATCCCCGCCGACGTGACGAACCACACCCGGCTCCCCGGGGGGTGTACGCCGGAGCGCTCGACCACCCCGACCCCCTGGACGCCGGGCACGTACGGCACCGTCGGCGTGCCGAAGTACGACGTGCCGGACGCGCACAGCAGGTCCAGCGGCACCACCGGTGCCGCGAGCACCCGGACGAGGGTCTGGCCGGGCCCCGGCTCTGGGTCGGGGTGGTCCCCGAACCTCGGTGGGGCACCAGGGATGTGCAGGACAGCAGCGCGCACTCTCGCGCTCCTCCCGGCGTCAGGCGGCGGTGGGCATCAGCGGTGGGCATCAGCGGTGGGCATCAGCGGTGGGCATCAGCGGTGGGCATCAGCGGTGGGCTCCGAGGCCTCAGGTGGCGATGTCGGGGTAGGGCAGCGTGACGTGCCGCAGCGCCGCGCCGTACGCCTTCTGGTACTCCAGGGGCCCGTGGTCGCGCTCGAACATGGCGATGAACAACGTGAGGGTGAGGAACGGATGGGCGCCCATCTCGAACAGGGCGACGTGGTCGTGCGCGCGCAGGGCCCGGCGCTCCTCCTCGGTGAAGGACAGCCAGGTGGACCGCTCGTCCGGCGTGCAGCCCAGGATCCGGTTGGCCATCTCCTGCTCCCACCAGGCGACGGTGCCGGCCGGGTCCGCCCGGTAGCGCTCGACCAGCTCGGGGTCGCGGTCGACGGTGAACAGAAACTTGTCGAGCAGGTATGTGCTCATGCCGGCACTCCGTTCGGGTACCAGGTGAAGTAGGCCTCCATGGTGTGGAACAGGTCGAGCGAGTCCACGTGCTCGGCCTTCGCCCCCTCCCCGGCCACGCCCATCATCAGCAGGAAGTCCATGAACCCGTGTGTCGCGTTCCCCGGGCGGTGCAGGCTCTCCAGGGTGACCTCCGCGAGGCAGCCCGCAAGGTCACCGGTGGCGATCCATTCCACGGCCTTGCGGTCGAACTCCGGGTCCGGGCCGTGTTCCCCGAACTGCCGGGGACCGCCCAGCTCCAACGACAGGTGGCCGGTCCCGATGATGGCGACCCGCTTGTCCGCCGGCCAGGACTCGACCAGCGCGCGGATCGTTCGGCCCAGCGCGACGAACCTCCTCGGCTGCGGCAGGGGCGGGGCGAAGATGTTCGTGTAGATCGGGACGATCGGCAGGTCCCCCTGCGGGCGCAGCGTGATGATCGGGCAGGTGATGCTGTGGTCGATGCGCAGCTCGTTGCTGAACGCGAGGTCGAAGTCGGCGTCCAAGCCGTTGCGGAGGATGTGCGCGGCGAGGTCCTCCTCGCCCGGCAGGGTCATCCGGGGTAGGCCGAACTCGCGTTCCTCGTTGTAGAAGTTGGCGTCGAAGAACGGGGCCTTGCCCACCAGGAACTGCGGCATGTTGTCCAGCCACAGCTGGTGGAAGTGGTCGCTGCCCACCATCACCAGCACGTCTGGCTGCGCCTTGGTCAGCGTCTCGCGGAACGCCTCGATCTTCGCCACCCACTCGTCGGCGAACGGGGGACGGTTGGGGCCGGTGCTGGTGCTGGCTCGGTAGTAGAAGGGGTGGTGGGTCGAGGCGATGACCGCGGCGACGGTGGCCATGAGTGCTCCTCTGCTCCCGCTGGGTCAGTCGGTGGGGTCGACGTAGACGGCGTTGCGGTCCACGGCCAGGTACGCGGCCATCCCGATCGGGCGTCGGCGTTCCTCGGCGATCTGGCCGAGGAGCCCGGCCGCGCGGGCGAGCAGGGCGAAGCCCCGCAGCAGCTCCACGGGGAGCCCGAGGTCGGCCAGGGCGGCACCGCAGACACCGGCCCCGTTGAGCGGCAGGCGCCGGCCGAGCACCAGCTCGTGCACCCGGCCGATGGCCTCGAACAGCCGCAGGTGAGGCCCTCGCAGCCCTTCCTCGTCGGCGATGCCGAGCAGCACCGGGGTGCGCGGGTCCCGCACCTTGTGCACGGGATGACCGAGCCCCGGGACGAGCCGGCCCGCCGCGCGGCTGCGGGTGACCGCGGCCAGGGCGAGCTCGTCCCAGCCGACGTCGTCGGTGGGCAGCTCGCCGTCGTACGACGTCAGGGCGTCGTGCAGGTAGGTTCCGCAGTCCTCCGTCACGCCGAGGAAGCGGGACCCGCCGCCCAGCAGCCCCGCGGCCAGTGCCCCCTGCAGGGAGTCCGGTGCGGACAGGTAGGTCAGCCGGGCGGCGATGGCGGTGGGGGTGAAGCCGTGGTCGGCCAGCGCGACCAGCACCGCCTCGAAGACCCGGCACTCCCCCGGGGTCGGCCGGCGCAGGGCGACGAGCCAGAAAGCCAGCTCCCCGAAGCCGACTTTGCCCATCAGGTCCGCGGTCAGGTCCTGCCCGAGCAGTCGGATCTGGTCCGCGCTGGAGGTGCCCAAGGAGGTGGGGAAGGCGAGGCCCTCCACTGGCTGGCTCACGCCGACCGCTCCTCGTCGCGACGCCCGCTCGGGGCCAGCCACCGGCGGATCTCCGCACCGTGCTCGTCGAGGGACGGCGGGGGGAGCCGGTAGTCGGGAGGAGTCTGCGAGAAGGTGATCGGGTTGCGTACCGACGGCACGGCGGCGGCCCCCTCCCCCACCGTGACCACCGGGTCCAGACCGACCCCCTCGGCGAAGGCCACGCCACCGTCGACGGTGTTGATGGGCCCGCAGGGAACCCCGGCGGCGATGATGTCGTGAAACCACGCCATCCGGGTACGGGTGCGCAGCCGTTCGACCAGCAACGGCCGGAGCAGGTCCCGGTTGGCGGTCCGGTCCTCGTTCCGGCGGAACCGCGGGTCGTCGGCCAGTTCGGGCGCGCCCAGCACCTCCACCAGCTTGCGGAACTGGCCGCTGTTGCCGGCGGTGATGATGAGCTCGCCGTCGGCGCAGGGCAGCGGCTCGTACGGGAACAGGCTCGGATGGCTGTTGCCCATCCGGAAGGGCACGACGCCGCCGGCGACGTAGGCGCTGGCCTGGTTGACCAGGCCGGACAGCGCCGAGGACAGCAGGTTGACCTCCACGTGCTGCCCGCGCCCGGTCGCCTGCCGGGCATGCAGGGCGGACAGCACGCCGATCGTGGCGTGCAGCCCGGCCATCACGTCGAAGACGGAGATCCCGGCGCGGTACGGCTCCCCGTCGGGGTCGCCGGTGAGACTCATGAGCCCCGAGATCGCCTGCACGATCAGGTCGTAACCGGGGAGCACCCGCCCCTTCGGGCCGCTGCCGAACCCGCTGATCGAGGCGTACACGAGGCGCGGGTTGACGGCCGCCACCGCGTCGTAGTCCAGGCCGAAGCGGGCCAGGCCGCCCGGCTTGAAGTTCTCGACCAGTACGTCGGCCCGCCGGGCCAGCTCCCGTGCCGCGGCCACGTCGGTGGGGTCGGTCAGGTCGAGGGCGACCGAACGCTTGTTGCGGTTCACCCCCAGGTAGTAGGTCGAGACGCCGTCTCGGACCGGGGGCTGCCAGCTGCGGGTGTCGTCCCCCCCGGGGGCCTCCACCTTGACGACGTCCGCGCCCAGGTCGGCCAGCAGCATCGTCGCGTAGGGGCCGGCCAGGATCCGGGAGAAGTCGGCGACCAGCAGGCCGGCCAGGGGACCGCTAGGGGGTCGGCGGGCAGCCAAGGGTGCAACCTCCAGGTTCGTCCCGGCGGGCACCGCCGCGCCGGGGAGGCCGAAAACGGACACTCGTCCGCGAGCCACGTCGGACGCGTCAGTCTCCGCCGCCGCGCGCGCGCCTGTCAAGGGAGGCCCGGGCCAGCGACCGGCGGGGCCGGTCTTCGCCGTACCCCTTGACACCCGCCGGGGCGAACCGCAGAGTTGCCGAAGCAACCCTGGTGGCCGGCATACGGACGCATGTCCGGTGCGCTGCTTGGCGGGAGGACCCATGTCGAACCCCGACGCTCCGGTACCGATGACCGGCCGGCCGGTGGTGCTGCGCGGCGGCACGGTATTGACCATGGACGACGGCCACCGCGTCCTGCCCCACGCGGACGTGTTGGTCGTGGACGACCGGGTGGCGGCCGTCGGCCCGTCCCTGGAGGTGCCCGCGGGCACCCAGGAGATCGCCGCGTCCGGCGGCATCGTCATGCCAGGCATGATCGACACCCACCGGCACATGTGGCAGACCGCGATGCGGGGCTACGGCGCGGACTGGACGCTCACCCAGTACTTCGTCTGGTACTACCTTGAGCACGGCAAGGCCTTCCGGCCGGAGGACGTGTACGCCGGAAACCTGGTCTCGGCCTGGGACGCGCTGGAAGCCGGCGTGACCACCACCGTCGACTGGTCGCACGGCCTGCAGACCGTCGACCACGCCGAGGCCGCGCTCGACGCCCTGCGGGCCGTCCCTGGCCGGTTCGTCCTCGCCTACGGCAACATCCAGGCCGGACCGTGGGAGTGGACGGCCGACCCGGCCGTGCGGTCCTTCCTCGAGCGGCACCGCAGTGGCGCCGGCGACCGGCTGGGCTTCCAGCTCGCCTTCGACGTGACCGGCGACCCCACGTTCCCGGAGCGGGCGGCCTTCGAGGTGGCCCGCGACCTGGGGTTGCCGGTGACCACGCACGCGGGGGTGTGGGGTGCCACCAACGACCAAGGCATCCGGCTCATGCACGAGCACGGGTTCATGACCCCGGAGACGGTCTACGTTCACGCGGCCACCCTGACCGCCGACTCCTACCAGCGCATCGCGGCCACCGGTGGTTCGGTCTCGGTGTCCACCGAGTCGGAGCAGAGCGCCGGCCAGGGCTACCCGCCCACCTGGCAGGTGCGCCGCTACGACATCCCCGTCTCGCTGTCCATGGATACCAGCGTGTGGTGGAGCGGCGACCTCTTCTCCGCCATGCGTACGACGCTGGGGGCGGACCGGTCCCGGGAGCACCTCGAGGCGCACGCCCGAGGGGAGACGGTCACCCACGTGCATCTGCGCGCGGAGCAGGTCGTCGACTGGGCGACCCGCGGCGGCGCCCGCGCGCTGGGCCGGGACGACCTGGGCCGGCTCGAACCGGGCGCGAAGGCCGACGTGGTGCTGATCAAGAACGACCGCTCGCCGGTGTCGTTCCCGCTGCTGAACCCCTACGGCCACGTTGCCTTCCAGGCCCAGCGGGGGGACGTGCACACCGTCCTCGTGGACGGGCGGGTGGTCAAGCATGAGCACCAGCTGGTCGGGGTGGACCTGCCCGCGGTGCGCCGTACCGTGAAGGCCACCGTCGAGCACCTGAAGGCGGAGCTGGGCGAGGAGGCGTGGACCAAGGGAATGAACCCGGACCTCCCCCCCGACGAGGAGGTGTTGGACAACCCCTACCAGTACACCGAGTACAAGTCGGGCAGCACCCGGGAGGCGCGGGGGACGGTGTTCGGGGAGCCCGGCGCCGGACGCTGACAGCACACCAGGAGGGCAGGCCATGGCCGGACGCGGGACGGGGCCGGACTTCGTGGAGTCCCTGGCCCGGGGTCTCGACGTCCTGGCCGGCTTCGACGCCGACCACCCCGCGATGACCCTCACCGAGGTCGCGGCGGCGGCGGGGCTGGCCCGACCCACCGCCCGCCGACTGCTGCTGACCTTGGAGGAGCTCGGCTTCGTTCGGTCGGCGGGGGGTGTCTTCCGGCTCACCCCCAAGGTGCTCACCCTGGGAATGGCGTACGTCGGTGCCCTGGGGCTGTGGGACATCGCGCGTCCGCACCTGGAGGCGCTGGTGGCCCGCACCGGCGAGTCGTCCTCGATGGCCCAGCTGGACGGGTCCGACATCGTGTACGTGGCCCGCGTCTCGGTGCCGAAGATCATCGCGCTGCGGGTGGACATCGGCACCCGGTTCCCCGCCGTCCAGACCTCCCAGGGCAAGGTGCTGCTCGCCGCGCTGCCGCCCGAGCAGCTGTCTGCCACGCTGGCCAAGCCGAGCCGGTCCGGGCTGCCCCGCTACATCGGCCGCACCGAGGAGCAGCTGCGGGCGGAGCTGACCCAGGTCCGCGCCCGGGGCTGGGCGTTGGCCGACGAGGAGCTGGCTCCCGGCGTGCGGTCGGTGGCCGTGCCGGTCCGCGACGGCACCGGTGCGGTGCGGGCCGCGATGAACGTTACCGTGCACGCGGCCGAGACCTCCACCGAGCGGCTCCTCCACGACCACCTGCCGCTGCTGCTGCGCACCGCGGGCGACATCAGCGCCGAGTGGGCGCTGTGGCAGTCGCGCCCGCACGTCGAGCGGGCCGACGCGGCGGAGGGCAGCGCCGAGGGGGTCGGTGCGGGCAGTGGGGGCTAGCGGCTGACCACCTAGAGGAGCGGCACCGACGGGTCGGCGAGTCGGCGGGCGTCCACCGGCTGACCGCTGCGGACCAGTTCCTGAACCGGTCCGATGCCGTCGTCCCAGAGGTTGACGTGCAGACCGGCGACCAGCCGCTCGCCGGCCAGCCAGAAGGCGTAGAACGCATGGCCTTCCACGTCTCCTCGGGTGACGACGCGGTCGTAGCCGCCGGGCGGGAACCAGCCCGTGAACTCCATCCCGACGTCGTACTGGTCGGTGAAGAAGTAGGGGATCCGGTCGTAGGAGACGTGCTGGCCGAGCATCGCCTTGGCCGCGGCGGATCCCTGGTTGAGAGCGTTGGCCCAGTGCTCGACTCGGATGCGTCGGCCGTAGCGGGGGTGGACGGCGTTGGCGACGTCACCGGCGGCGTACACGTCGGGGTCTTCGGTGCCCAGCGACTGGTCGACCAGGACACCGTTGTCCACTGGTAGACCGGCCTGACCGGCCAGTTCGGTGTTCGGCGCGATGCCCACGCCGACGATGACGGCCTCGGCCGGGATCGGTGTGCCGTCGTCGGTGCGCACGGCGGTGACCCGGCCCGCTGCCCCATGGAGTTCGGACACGCCCGAGCCGAGGCGCAGGTCGACGCCGTGGCGGCGGTGCAGGTCGGCGAAGTAGCCGCCCATCTCCGGGCCGAGCGCCGCGGCCAGCGGCGTGGGTTGCGGCTCGATGACGGTGACCTGGCAGCCACTTTCGCGGGCCGCCGCGGCGGTCTCCAGGCCGATCCACCCGGCGCCCACGACGACCACTGGGCCGCCGCCGCGCAGCGCCTGGCGCAGCCGTTCGCAGTCCTCGACGCGTCGGAGGTAGTACACCCCGTCGAGGTAGGAGCCGGGCACGTCGAGGCGGCGGGGTGCGGCGCCCGTGGCCATGAGGAGCTTGGTGTAGTGGAGCCGTTCCCCGTCTTCCAGCTGGACCTCGTGGCGGTCGCGGTGCAGGCCGACCGCGCGGCGCCGGAGTCGCAGGTCCACCGAGTGCTCGTCGTACCAGCCCTCGTCGTGGACGTAGATCTTCGCCTTGTCGTCCTTGCCGAGCAGGTAGCCCTTGGACAGCGGCGGGCGCTCGTACGGCCGCTCGGCCTCCTCGCCCACGAGGACGACGCGTCCCGGGAAGCCCTCCTCGCGCAAGGTTTCGGCTGCCTTGGCGCCGGCGAGGCTGGCGCCCACGATCACGAACGTCTCGTCAGGTCCCATTGGACGATCCTCCTACGGTCCGGTGGTTTCAGCTGCCGGTGCCGGCGAGTGCGAAGAACTCCTGCCGGGAGCGGGAGTCGTCGCGGAGCAGCCCCTGCAGGGCGGAGGTCACGGTGCGCGACCCGCCGGCCCGCACCCCGCGCAGCGACATGCACAGGTGCTCGGCGTCGATGACCACGCCGACGCCTTTGGGCGCCAGGTGCACGGACAACCAGTCGGCGACCTGCTTGGTGAGGCGTTCCTGCACCTGCAGGTCCCGGGAGAACATCTCCACCACGCGGGCCAGCTTCGACAAGCCGAGTATGCGCTTCCCGGGTAGATAGCCCACGTGGGCTACGCCGTGGAAGGGCAGCAGGTGATGCTGACACAGCGACTGCACCGGGATGTTCCTGGCCAACACGAGTTCGTCGTAGCCCTCGTCGTTGGGGAACGTGGTCAGGTTGAACGCGCGGGGCGTCAGCAGTTCGGCGTACGCCTCGGCGACCCGGCGGGGGGTGTCGGCGAGGTGTGGCGACGAGGGGTCCCGGCCGAGGGCGACCAGCAGGTCGGCGACCGCGCGCTGCGCCGCCTGCGAGTCGACCGCCTCCGGGTCGTGCCCCACCCGGGCCCACCGGCGACCGGTGGGCGCAGCCCCCGGTGCAGGCGACGGGCGCGCCTCGACGAGGCTCATGCCGCGGATCCCCGTCGGGGCGGCGCGTAGCGGGTCGCCAGCCGGGCCAGCGCCACGGTGGCGACCAGGAGGCCGAAGTCGCGCAGCGCGATGTCGTAGAACCCGGGGATGGTCAGCAGGTTGAGGATGATCCCGGCCAACCAGGCGGCGACCAGCCAACCGCCGACACGCGGGACCAGCGCCACCACGATCCCGGCCACGACCTCCACCACACCGACGGCGTACATCGCCTGCTGCGCGGTGCCGGGCACGATCCCGTTGACCCACGGGGCCAGGTAGGTCGGCCAGTCGACGAGCAGGTTGGTGAACTTGTCGAGGCCGAACAGGATCGGCGCGACGGTGAAGACCGTCCGCAACAGCAGGAACGCCTGGTACGCCGGGTCGGACAGGGCCGGCCGGCCCGAGGCCTCCGACCCGATCAGCTTCCTGGCCATGGCTCCTCCTTCTATAAGCAACCTGTGCTAGCGTTGCAGCGCCAGAGGGCATCTGTCAACCGAGGTTGGTTTTAGAAGTGTCAGAGGTCGATCGGGGGCGGCGCTCCCAGGTGTCGGCCGTCGCCGCGCTCGAGGAGCCCACGCGGCGCCGGCTTTACGAACACGTGGTGCGCCAGGCGGTGCCCGTGAGCCGCGACGAGGTGGCGGCAGCGCTGCGGGTGCCCCGCAGCACCGCCGCGTTCCATCTGGACCGGCTCGTCGCCGCCGGGCTGCTGGACGTCGTCCGGGAGCGGCGGACCGGCCGCAGCGGCCCGGGAGCCGGCCGGCCGTCGAACCTGTACCGCCGCTCCGGCCAACAGATCATGGTTTCGCTGCCGGAACGGCGCTACGACCTCGCCGGGCAGCTGCTCGCCGCCGCGGTTCAGGAGGCCGAACACACCGGCGAACCACCGCGGACCGTGCTCAACCGGCGGGCCCGCCAACTGGGCCGGCAGCTGGGTGAGGCGGCAGCCGCCGTACCGGACGGCCGGAACGTCCTTTGGCGAACCCTGGCCGAGCACGGCTTCGAACCCCGCGAGGCCGACCACGGCATCCGGCTCGCCAACTGCCCGTTCCACGCCCTGGCGGGGGAGTACACCGACCTGGTGTGCGGCATGAACCTGCACCTGCTCACCGGTCTCCTCGAGGGCCTCGCCGTCCCCGACCTGAACGCCCGGCTCGACCCGGGGCCGGGGCATTGCTGCGTGCGCATCGAGCCGGATGCCCGGCAGGGTCGTGGACCGGGTCCAGCCGCCATCGGGCGGTGAGGGTCCCCACCATGGCGAGGGGCCACCGCGACGCGCTGCGTCAGGGCACCACTACTCGCATCGTCGGCAGTCCCGTGGACACTTCCACTCAACACACGTGGTCGGCAGATCCAGCTGCCACATCAGGTATGCCAGTTCACCCAACCTGGGGTCATCGAAGATCTTGATCTCGACGGTGCCGTCGTACCAGACTCGCCTGATCGTCTCGGCGTCGTGGATGCACTCCCCGTTGACGAAGGCGAAGTTCAGCAGTGGATAGCTCGGGAAGACGGCGACGCATGACTCCTCAGGCAGGTCCATCCCGGAAAGTATGGCTCCTTCGGATCCTGCCGGCGAGAGTCTCTGCCGGCGACGACTCGCGCGGCACACGGAGGTGAGTAGGTCAGAACGCCAGCGCCTGCCGCCTGATCTCCCCCGCCACCGCCGTCGAGTCGCACAGCATGTGCAGGTGGCGGCCGACCATCACGCTCACCGGCCAGCCTCGGTTCCGGGCCTCCGCTAGCTCCTCGGCACAGGTGTCCCCGAACCCCACGTACGCCGCCGGGATCCGGTCCCATCCGCCGGGCAGGTCGATCCACCCGGTGAGAGCTGCCACTGGCGCCCGCCGCCGCCCCCGAGCCGGGCCGGATGACCGGGCCACGCGTCTGACCTGCGAGGACATTGCGCGCTCGGAGGGACTCGAACCCCCAACCTTCTGATCCGTAGTCAGATGCTCTATCCGTTGAGCTACGAGCGCAGGCACCCCGGAACCCGGGACGCCAGCGTGAAAGTGTACCGCCCGGAACGGCCACCCGGGTCGCCCCCGCCCCAGCGGCCTCCTCCCGTCACCCCACGCCCAGCAGGTCGGCCAGCTGCCGGGCGTTGACCTGGGCGTAGTCCCGGTAGCAGTTGTTCATCAGCACGTGCACCGTGCCGGCCTGGTCGGCCAGCTGGCGGACCCGCGGCACCCACTCCCGCAGCTCCGCCTCGCCGTACCGGTAGCCGAACCGCTCGTAGATGTCCTTGCTCTCCCACCGGTCACTGTGCCCGTGGAACCGGACCACGGCCAGGTCGGCGGTGGCGGCCACCACCGGCGGCACCGACGACGGGTAGCCCTGCGGCATGTCCACGCACACGTAGGGCAGGGCGTAGGAGGCGAGGAAGTCGAGGGTCTCCGCCCGGTTCTCCTCCGAGAGCCAGGTGCGGTTGCGGAACTCGACGCAGATCCGGTACGGCGCCGCCCGGCGCGCACACTCCAGCAGGTACTCCTTGTTCCGCCGCCCGATCGGGAACCATTGCGGGAACTGGAAGAGCACGGCGCCGAGCCGTCCCGCGGCGTACAGCGGCTCCAGCGCGGAGAGGAAGCGCTCCCACACCGCGTCGACCACCGCGGCGTCGAGGTCCTTGGGGTAGAGCAGGCGCCGGTCGGTGTCCGGCCGCAGGTCGGCGTACAGCGCGCTGACCCGGGTGGGGTGCCCGGTGAGCAGCGAGAACGCCTTGACGTTGAACGTGAAGCCGTCCGGGGTGCGGGCGGCCCACGACGCGCTGTTGCGCTCGCTCGGCGGGGTGTAGTAGGTGGCGTCGACCTCCACGAGGGGGAACTGCCTGGCGTAGTAGGCCAGCCGCTGCTCCGGCGTCCGGGCCTCCGGCGGGTACCAGCCCGCGGCCAGCAGGGTCTTGTCGGTCCAGGAGGCGGTGCCGACGAGGATCTTGCCCACCCCTGGGGTCTACCGTCCTGGTGTGCCCGCCGGCAAGCCTGGTGTGCCAGCCGGCACACCAGGGGAGGAGGGGACCGTGACGCTGGAGACCCGGCCGCTGGGCCGCGGCGGGCTGCAGGTGCCCACCGTCGGGCTGGGCACCTGGCGGGTCCTCGACGTCCGCGGCGCGCAGGTGGAGGCCGAGCGGCACGCGGTGGTCCACCGGGCGCTGGACGCCGGCTGCACGGTGGTCGACACCTCACCCATGTACGGGGAGGCCGAGCGGGTCCTCGCCGACGCGTTGCGGGGCCGTCGGGAGCAGGCCTTCGTGGCCACCAAGCTGTGGACTCCCAGCGACAGGGAGGCGCGCCGGCAGCTGGCCCGGGCGCTGCGCTGGTACGGCGACCGGGTGGACCTCTACCAGGTGCACAACCTGGTCGCCTGGCCGGAGCGGCTGGCCCTGCTGGAGGCCGAGCGGGACGCCGGCCGGGTCCGCACCCTGGGAGTGACCCACTACGACCCCGCCGCCTTCGACGAGATCGAGGCGATCGTCCGTTCCGGCCGGGTCGACGCCATCCAGGTGCCGCTGAACCCGTGGCAGCGGCAGGCCGAGGATCGCCTGCTCCCGGTCGCCGCGGACCACGGCGTGGGGGTGGTCGTGATGCGGCCCCTCGGGGAGGGGGACCTGGTACGCCGGAGCCCGCCGGCCCGGGCGCTCGCGCCGCTACGCGAGTTCGGGGTCCGCACCTGGGCGCAGGCCCTGCTGAAGTGGGCGCTGTCCGACCTGCGGACCACCGTGGTGATCCCCGCCACGTCCCGGCCGGAGCGGGCGGCGGAGAACGCCCGGGCCGGGGTCGGCCCCTGGTTCGAGCCCGAGCAGCGGGCGCTGGTGGAACGGCTGGCCGCCGACCTGGCCGGCGGCTGAAGCGCGGCGCCAACGGGGGGCCGCAACGGGGGGCCGCAACGGGGGGCCGCAACGGGGGCGGGGCTGGCTCAGTCGGCCAGCAGGGCGCTGACCACCTCGTCGAGGGTGTCGCCCCGGACGTCGGCGCCCGCGAAGCTGGTGATCGGAACGCCTTCCAGCCGGCTGACCCACCCGGTGCGCAGGCCGGCCCGCCGGGCCCCGTGCACGTCCCAGGAATGGGCGGCGACCAGCGCCGCCTCCCCCGGCGCCACCCCGGCCTGCTCCACGGCGTACAGGTAGGGCTCCCGCGCCGGCTTCCACCGCCGGACGGCGTCCGCGGACAGGCACTGCTCGACGTACGCCGACAGCCCGGCCCGGGCCAGCAGCGCCCCGGTCACCTGGGCCGAGCCGACGGTCAACGTGGCCACCCGTACGCCGGCCGCGGCCAGCAGCCGCAGCGCCGGCTCCACGTCGGGGTGCGGGTCCAGCTCCCGGAACGCCCCCAGGATCTGGGCCGCGCCCGCCACATCCGCCCCCAGGCCGCGCAGGGTGGCCGTGGCGACCTCGGCGAACGGCCGGTAGTCCCCGGCGGCGCACAGGGCGAAGCCGTCGCGCAGCGTCCGGGCAAACCACAGCGGCAGGGTCGCCGGGTCCAGCCCCACCGCGGCGAACACCGGTTCGAGCCGGTGCAGCGAGAACATCGTCTCGTTGACGTCGAAGATCACCAGGCGGGGGGCGGACACCCCTTCAGTGTGCCCCTGACCGGCCGCAAAACCGGTGTCGACGCTCGGGCGGAGGCTCCGGGATTTGAACCCGGGAGGGGCTTTAAGACCCCAACCGCATTAGCAGTGCGGCGCCATAGACCGGACTAGGCGAAGCCTCCCGTGGCCGTACCCGGCCGTCGGTCAGGGTAGCACCGCCGGAGACGGCACAGTTTCCCCCGCGGACTGCCGATACTGCCCCCGTGAAGGTGGTGCCGACCCAACTGGCGCCGCTGGGCCGCGGTGCGCCCGGCGGCCGGCTGCCGCGCGCCGCCCCGTTCGCCGACCGACTGGAGCTCGTCGTCGCCGCCCAGCAGGCGATCGCCCTGGCCGCGCCGACCGTGGACGTCCTCGTCGAGGTGATCGTCGAGCAGTCTCGGCGGCTGCTGGAGGCCCCGGCGACCGCCGTCTGCCTGGTCGAGGGGGACCGGCTGGTTTTGGTCGCCTTCAACGGCAGCCTGCCCATGACGGTCGGGGACGAGCTGCCCCTCGACGACAGCCTCGCCGGGGTCGCGCTGCGGACCGGGCGCAGCCAGGTCTGCTACGACGCCCTCACCGACACCCGGGCCCACCAGCAGCACAGCCGGATCCACGGCGTACGGTCCTCGGTGCTCGTGCCGCTGGTCCGCCGCGGCCGGAGCATCGGCGTGGTCGCCGCCCTGTCCGACACCCCCCGCGCCTTCAGCGAGGCCGACCGGCAGCTGCTCACCCTGCTCGGCGAGATCAGCGTGACCCGCCTCGACCACGCCCGCGCGGTGCGCGACGAGCTGGCCAGCCGGGCCGCGCTGGTGGCCAGCGAGCTGCAGCTGGCCGGGGTCCTGCACGCCCTGGACGAGGGCATTCTCGTCGTCCGCGCCGACGGTTCGGTCGCCCTCGGCAACCCCGCGGCCGCCCGCATCCTCGGCTGTTCGGAGGCCGACCTGTGCGGGCGCAACGTCTACGACCCGGCGTGGGGGACGCTGTTCGAGGACGCCAGGCCCTGCCCCGCCGACGCCGGGCCGGTGTCCACCTCGCTGCGCACCGGCGTGCTGCGCCGGGAGGTGGTCGGCCTGCACCGCGCCGACGACGGGGCCCGCCGCTGGGTCAGCGTCACCTCGGTTCCGCTCCGTGACGCCCCGGGCGAGCCGGTCACCGGGGCCGCGGTGTCCCTGGTCGACGTGACCGACGAACGGGAGCGGGCCCTGTCGCTGCGGGACAGCGAGGAACGCTTCCGCATCGCCTTCGACAACGCCCCCATCGGCATGGGCATGCTCAGCTTCGACCCGCAGGTCCCGGTGTGCTACCTGCGGGCCAACGCGGCGTTCTGCCAGATGCTGGGCCGGCGTACCGAAGGTGTCGTCGGCCGGCCGCTGGCCGAGCTCACCCACCCGGACGACGTGGCCCCCGACCTGGGCCGCCTGGCCGACCTGCACAGCGGCCGGCACCCGACGCTGTCCTTCGAGAAGCGCTTCCTGCACGCCGACGGACACCCGGTGCCGGTGTGGGTGACCACCAGCGTCGCGTACGCCGACGACGGCAGCCCGCTCTACCTGGTGTCGCACTACGTGGACATCACCGAGCAGCGGGCGCAGCGGGCCGAGCTGGAACGGCTGGCGCTGACCGACACGCTGACCGGGCTGGCCAACCGGGCCCTGCTGCAGGACCGACTGGCCCACGCGCTGAGCCGGCTGGCCCGGGAGTCGACCCACCACGCGGTGCTGCTGCTGGACATCGACCGGTTCAAGGTGGTCAACGACAGCCTCGGCCACCAGGTGGGGGACGCGCTGCTCGTCGAGGTCGCGCAGCGGCTGCGCCAGGTCGTCCGGGAGGGCAGCACGGTCGCCCGGCTCGGCGGGGACGAGTTTGTGGTGCTGCTGGAGGACCTGTCCCGCCCCGAGGACGTGCACGCCGTCGCGCGGCGCGTGCTCGACGAGATCCGCCGGCCGTTCACCGCCCCCCAACAGCCCGTGGTGGTGACCGCCAGCATGGGCGTCGCCGTGGTCGGCGAGGCCGGGCGCGGTCAGGACGACGTGTACCGGGAGGCGGACCTGGCCCTCTACCGGGCGAAGGACGCCGGGCGGGACCGCTACGCGCTGTTCGACGACGAGCTGCGGGCCCGGGCGGTGGACCGGCTGGACGCCGAGGGTCGGCTGCGCCGCGCGCTGGCCGACGGGCGGCTGCTGGTCCGGGTCCAGCCGATCGTCGACCTGGCCACCGGCCGTATCGTCGGCGCCGAGGCGCTGGTTCGAGTGGACGACCCCGAGCGGGGCGTCCTCGGGCCGGACAGGTTCATCGAGCTGGCCGAGGATACCGGCCTGATCACCGAGATCGACGACCACGTGGCCGAGGTGGCCGTGGCGCTAGCGGCGGACCCGGACCGGCTCGGGCTGGGCCGGCTGGCCGAGATAGCGGTGAACGTCTCGGCCCGCTCCCTGGAGACCGCGCACTTCCCGTCCCGGCTGCAGGCGGCGCTGCTCCGCCACGGCCTGCCGGCGGAGCGGCTCAGCGTGGAGCTCACCGAGCGGACGCTGCTTGACGGTACGGCGGCCACCCGGGCCAGCATGGACCGGCTGGCGGCGATGGGGCTGCGGCTGGGGCTGGACGACTTCGGCACCGGCTACTCGTCGCTGTCCTACCTGCAGCGTTTCGCCCTGGACTTCCTCAAGATCGACCAGTCGTTCGTCGCGCCGCTCGGCACGGACCCGCGGGCCACCGCGATCGTCCGGGGCGTCGTCGACCTGGCCCACGCGCTGGGCATGCTGGTCGTCGCCGAGGGGGTGGAGCGGCCCGACCAGCTGGCGGCGCTGCGCCGGCTCGGCTGCGACCGGGCCCAGGGCTACCTGTTCGGCCTCCCGATGAGCCCGGCCGACCTGGCCGACCTGGCCCGCCAAGCCCGAACCTGGTAGGCAGGCCCCCTCTACGAAAGGGGGTCAGGCGATGCGGGCCATGGCCAGCTTGATCAGGGCAACCAGGGTCTGCTTGGTGGCCTCCCGGGACCGCGCGTCGGTGTAGAGCATCGGCACGTCCTCGCCGACCCCCAGCGCCTCCGCCACGTCCTGCAGGGTGTGGCGGGCCAGCCCGTCGAAGCAGTTCACCGCGACGACGAACGGGATGCCCCGGGTCTCGAAGTAGTCCACCGCGGGGAAGCAGGCGTCCAGCCGGGAGGTGTCCACGAGGACCACGGCCCCCACCGCGCCCACGACCAGGTCGTCCCACATGAAGGAGAACCGGTCCTGGCCGGGGGTGCCGAACAGGTAGAGCCACAGGTTGCCCGGCAGCGCGATGCGGCCGAAGTCCATGGCTACCGTGGTGGTGGTCTTGCGGTCCTGCACGTGGCCGGCGTCGTCGACGCCGACGCTGTGCGAGGTCATCGCGGCCTCGGTGGACAGCGGCTCGATGTCGGAGATCGAGCCGATGAAGGTGGTCTTGCCCACGGCGAAGCCGCCCGCCACGACGATCTTGACGGTGATCGGCGGCGCCTCCGCCGGCGCCCCCCGCGGGGGCACCGTGGTCACCACGTCAGAGCCGGGATATGCCATCGAGAACACTCTCCAGGATCGTCAGGTTGTGGGCGGGGGCGCTGGCGCCGTGCCCGACGCCGTACACGACGACCAGGCCCTCCTCGGCCAGGTCGCCGACGAGGACCCGGACCGCCCCCAGGGGCAGCCGCAGGTGGGCGGACAGCTCCGCGACGGACAGCATCCCGTCCCGGCACAGCTCGAGGATGCGGCCCCGTTCGAGGGTCTCCCCGGACGGCGGCGACTCCCCCACCTCGGGGGCCCGGGCCCGGACCAGCGCCTCCAGCGGCAGCGGCGCCGGGCCGGCGGGACGGGTCCGCCCCCCGGTGACCGTGTACGGGCGGACGCTGCGGACGGGGTCGTCCGGCAGGTCCTCCTCGGGGGTGCTCACCGGGGACCCGCCGGGGCCGCCGCCGGCCGCATCGGGCCCGCCGCCGGCCGGACCGGGCCCGCCAGCGGCAGCTGCGCCCGCATCTCGCTGACCAGCTGGGGCGTCATCACCGCGTCGGCCCGGCTGACCAGCAGCGTCATCTCGTAGCCGACCAGCCCCACGTCGCAGGTCGCGTCGGCGACCACGGCGAGCACCGAGCCGTCGCTGATGCTGGTGGTGAACAGGAACAGCTGGTCCATCTCCACGACGGCCTGGCGGACCACGCCGGCCCGCAGCTGCCGGGCCGCGCCCCGGGTCAGGCTGGCCAGCCCCGAGACGATCGCGGCCATCTGGTCCCCGGACACCCGGTCCAGCTCCTCGGACATCGCCATGAGCAGGCCGTCCGCGGACACCACCAGCGTGTGGCGAACCCCGGGCACGGTCCGGACGAAGTTGCCGAGCAGCCAGCCGAAGTTGGTGGCCTCGGGCGAGAGGGTGGTCACGGTGACGTTCCTCCTGGGGGCGGGGGTACGGCGTGGGTACGGGTCAGGTCTGGGCGGCGGGCGGGTCCGCGGCGGGCGGGTCTGCGGCGGGCTCGGGGGGGGCCGGCTCGTCCCCGGTGCGGGCCCGGGTCACCCCGGCGCGGAACCCGGAGAGCAGGTTGCGGACGTCCTCGGCGCTGCGCTGCCGCGGCGGCGGCCCGGCCTGCTCGACCGGCCCGTCCACCTCGTCGGCCCGCCGGGCGCGGCGGGTCAGCCCCGCGCTGGTGTTCGACGCGGCCGGGGCGAAGGAGGGCATGTACGTCGCCGAGGACAGCCGGGACAGCTCCATCAGCGCCTCGGAGGCCATCGACGAGCGGGCCCCGAACGCGGCGGTCCGCTCGTCCGCCGTACCGTCCGGCGCGGCCGTCTCGCCGGCTTCCCGCTCCCCGTTGCTGCCGTTCGGGCCCCCGGGGGCGCCCAGGCCGGGGAACGGGCGGGGGCCGCCGCCGGGCGAGCCGAACGGGGAGGGGGCGGGTGCCGGCGTGGGGGCGGGGGCCGGCCCGAACGGCCACGGCGCGGGCGGGGGGCCGCCCAGGTGGGTCGTGCCCGGCATCGGGCTGCCCTCGGGGCGAGCCAGCGGCCCAGGGGCCGACCCGGTGGCTGGCCCAGTGGCTGGCCCGGTGGCTGGCCCAGTGGCTGGCCCTCTGCCCGGCCTCGCGCCGCGACCGCGGCCGAAGCCCAGCCCCAGCCGCCGCCGAGGCAGGCCGTGGGCGCCGCGGGAGCCGCGGCGGTTCAGCCCCCGCCCCGGCAGGATGTCCAGGGCCGGCGCGTAGACGAACGGGGCGTCGGTGAGCGCCTCGGCGGCGGCCTCCAGCACCTCCGCCGGCGTCGCCGGCCAGTGACCCGGGTCGTCGGCGACGGGCGCGGGCGGCACCGGGAAGGGCAGCGGCTCAGGGTCGGCCTGGCGCGCGGGCTCGGGCACGGGCTCCGGGTCCGGCATGGGGGCGGCCTGGCGAGCCGGCTCGGGTACGGGCTCGGGCACGGGCTCCGGTGCCGGCTCGGGGCCGACCTGGCGAGCGGGCTCGGGCATGGGCTCGGGCGCCGGCTCGGGCAGCAGCACGAACGGCCCGGGGGCCGCCGTGGGCGAAACCGGGGGCCACGGGTGGTCGTCGCCGAGCACCGGGACGACGGTGATGGGCGGGCCGCCGGTGAAGGCCGCCGTGCGCTCGGGGACCCCCGCCCCGGCGGCTGCCGGCTCGCGCTCGGTGGCCGCCACGGCCCCGGTGGCCTGGGTGGCCGCCACGGCCCCGGTGGTCTCGGTGGCCAGCGCGTCCCCGGCGAGCACCTCGACGGGGAGGACCACCGACACGGTGGTCCCGCCGGTGCGGCCGCGGCGCAGGGTGACCGACGCGCCCAGCCGCTGGGCCAGCCGGCCGACGACGTAGAAGCCGAGCCGCTGGGCGACGGCGATCTCGGCGACCGGTGGGTGGGCGATCCGGTCGTTGGCCTCGGCCAGCTCCTCCTCGCTCATCCCCAGGCCCTGGTCGACGACGGCGAGCAGCACGCCCTCCTCGTGCGGCACCGCGGAGACCCGGACCCGGCTCTCCGGGTTGGAGAAGTGGGTGGCGTTCTCCAGGAGCTCGGCCAGCAGGTGGGCCACCGCCAGGGCGGCCCGGCCGGCGACGTCCGGGTCGGTGGCGAAGGCGACGTCCACCCGCTCGAAGGCCTCGATCTCCCCAACCGCGGTGCGCACCACGTCGGACAGCGGCATGGGCCGGCGCAGCCGGCGGCTGGCGTCGATCCCGGCGAGGACCAGCAGGCTCTCCGCGTTGCGCCGCATCCGGGTGGCCAGGTGGTCGAGCCGGTACAGGCTGTCGAGGGTGTCCGGGTCCTCCTCGTGGGACTCCAGCTCGTCGATGAGGGCCAGCTGGCGGCCCAGCAGCAGCTGGTTGCGCCGGGCCATGTTCACGAAGGTCTCGGCGATGCTGCCGCGCAGGGCGGCCTGCTCCTCGGCGACCCGCACGGTGACGTCGTTGACGACGTTGAACGCCTCGGCGAGCCGGCCGACCTCGTCCCGTCCGGTCACCTCGATCGGCTCGACGGTGAGCTCCGGGCTGGCGCCGGGCTCCCGCATCCGCTCGACCATCACCGGCAGCTGCTCGCCGACCTGCTCGGCGGCCCGGGTGAGCCGGCGCAGCGGGCCGACGATCCGCCGGGAGAGCACCAGGCCCAGCAGCAAGGGCAGGCCCACGGCGAGGACGGCGAACGCGGCGACCAGCAGGGCCCGCAGCCGGGCCTGGTCGGCCAGGTCCCGGGCGAGGGTGTTCACGTCGCCGATGAGGCCCTGCTCGACGCTGGACAGCGCGGACAGCCGCGCGGTGGCGGCCTTGGTCCAGGCCGCCGGGTCGACGCCGAGCTGGGTTGCCGTCGCGCCGTCGCTCGCCGTACGCCGCATCCCGTCGTACGCCAGCTCGTCCGACCGGGACAGGGCGGCCTGCAGGGCCAGGCTGCGGGCGTCGCCGGCGCGGCTGCGGAACACGCCCAGCCAGGCGTCCTCCTGGGCGGCCAGCGCCGCGAACTGGCCGTACTCGCCCGGGCCGAAGCGGCCGGCGGTGAACACCCCGGCCAGCAGGTCGCGCTGCCGGGCCACCGTCTCGTCGGCCTGCAGCAGCGCCACGTAGCTGCGCAGCAGCCGCACCAGGCCGGGGTCGCCGACCGCGTCCGCGACCAGCCCGGGCAGCGCGAGGTCCCCCGCGATGGTGTCGGTGTAGTAGCGGTCCACCCCGTACCGGGCCACCTGGCCGGCGTCGACCTGGCGGCGGATGCTGGCCAGCCCCTGGTGCCGGCCCTCGGCGGCGAGCACCCCCTGGGCGACCGCGGGGGACACCGCGGAGATCGCGGAGCTCCGCGCGAGCCGGCGTACCGCGGCGATGTCCGCGTCGACGACCGGGCGCTGGCGGGTCATCGCGTCCCGGTTGGCCGGGGTGGGGGAGAGCAGGTAGGCCTCGGTGCGGGTGCGCTCGGTCTGTAGGTCCCGGACCAGCTGGTTGAGCTGCGCGGACGCCTCGGTCAGCGAGGCCACCCGGGTGCCCTGCGTCGCCGTACCGGCCGCCTGGGCGACGAGCACCCCGGACACCGCGAGCAGGACGACCATCGGGATGGCGAGAACGGCCAGCAGCTTCTGCTGGATGCCGAGGTTGCGCAGCATGGGCGACCTTCCGATGCCGAACCGGGCCCGCGGTGGCCCGGCGAGTCCTGCATCGGCGCGCGGCCGGGTGACCTTTATCCTGGACGTCCGCCAAGGCCCGACGAGCCGGCTCGCTCTCCCGTGCCTGGGCTGGCCCGACCCCCATTCCCCGGTGCTGTCCCCGGGTTGGGGGGTGGGGGGCCGGTCACTCCCGTTGGTCGCGGTGGGGTTCGAGGTAGACCCGGCCGAGCGGGCTGGTCCACCGGTAGCCCTGCTCGTCGACCCGCAGCCGCCAGCCACCGTGGGTCTTCAACCGGTGGTGCTGCCGGCACAGGGAGGCCAGGTTGGCCCGGTCGGTGGGTCCGTGCGGCCAGGGCACCCCGTGGTCCAGGTCGCAGCCGGCGGCCGCCCGGTTGCAGTGCGGGAACACGCAGGTCCGGTCGCGGGCCCGGATGAACTCGGCCAGCGCCCGCGGTGGCCGGTACACCCGCCACCCCCGGTCCAGCAGCCGCCCGGTCAGCGGGTCGGTGACGAACCGCCGCCACGCCCCGTCGGCGGCCAGCTCGCGGGCCAGCGCCGCGGGGATCGGACCGTAGCCGACCAGGTGCCCCGGGTCCTCGGCCAACCCGAGCAGGGTGGCCAGGTCCACCCGCAGCTGCACCGACACCCGGGGCGGGGCCGGCGGGGGCGGCGGGGGTGACCCGGCCGGTGCCGGCGGGGGCGGCGGGGGCGGCGGGGGTGACCCGGGCGGGGCC
>JBMOMH010000347.1:0-2195 GCA_049323135.1 Actinomycetota bacterium | reverse complement strand
GATTTAGGTCATACACTACTGGAGATCGTCGATCAAGCACCGAATCCGGTGTGTCGTAAGGAAAACTGATCAGCGGTGTCCGGCGGCAACCCGCGCACAGGCCATGATCACCGGAAACTCAAGCTAGGGCAGGACCACCTCGACCTCGGCGACCGCGCCGGTCCGCGCCACCACCGGCCGGTCCACCGGGTCGGTTCCCGGAGCCAGCGTGCGCAGCGTCCAGGTGCCGGGGGCGGCGAAGAACCGGAACTGCCCGGTGGCGCTGGTCGGCACCTCGGCGACGAACTCCCCGTCCCCGTCGAGCAACCGGACGTAGGCGCCGCCCACCGGCTCCCCGCCGCGCAGCACCCGACCGGCGACGACCGCCTGCCGGGCGACGTCGACGCCTTCCAGGTCCGCACCGCCGGCGGTCACCCCGCACATCAGGCGGCCCCCCCGCCCGCGCCGACCTCGATCGGTACGCCGACCAGCGACCCGTACTCGGTCCAGGACCCGTCGTAGTTCTTCACCCGAGGCTGGTCGAGCAGCTCGTGCAGCACGAACCAGGTGTGCGCGGAGCGCTCCCCGATCCGGCAGTAGGCGATGGTGTCCCGGCCGAAGTCGACCCCGGCGCTCTCGTACAGCCGCCGCAGCTCGTCGTCGCTGCGGAAGGTGCCGTCGTCGTTGGCCGCCTTCGACCACGGGATGTTCTTCGCGGTCGGCACGTGCCCGGCGCGCTGCGCCGACTCCTGCGGCAGGTGCGCCGGAGCGAGCAGCCGCCCGGTGTACTCGTCGGGGGACCGCACGTCGACCAGGTTCTGGGTCCCGATCGCGGCGACCACCTCGTCGCGAAACGCCCGGATGGAGGTGTCCGGCTCCTGCGCGGTGTACGTCGTCGCCGGGCGCCGCGGCACCTCGGTGACCAGCTCGCGGCCGTCCAGCTCCCACCGCTTGCGCCCACCGTCGAGCAGCCGGACGTCCCGGTGCCCGTACAGCTTGAAGTACCAGTAGGCGTACGCGGCGAACCAGTTGTTGTTCCCGCCGTACAGCACCACGGTGTGGTCGTTGCCGATGCCGCGGGCGGACAGCAGCCGTTCGAACCCGGCGCGGTCGACGAAGTCGCGGCGCACCGGGTCCTGCAGGTCCTGCTTCCAGTCGATCTTCACGGCGCCGCGGATGTGGCCCTTGTCGTACGCCGAGGTGTCCTCGTCGACCTCGACGAGGACGACGGACGGGTCGTCGAGGTGTGCTTCGACCCAGTCGGCGTCGACCAGGACGGTGGAACGGCTCATGGGGTTCTCCTCTGGTCGTGCGGTGGCCGGAAATACCTGAACGGCAGGGGTCAGGCGCAGCGACACAGGCAGGTGGCCACGCGGCACAGGTCGACCGCGCGCCGCCGGGTGAGCGGCAGGGAGGCTCGGCGTACGCCGTCGGTCCGCTGCTGCACAGGCCGATGCTAGCAGCGCCGGTCAGCCGGCCCCGCTGGCGGACGGGCCGGCGGACGGGCCGGCGGACAGGGCCACGTCCTGCCCGGCCAGGGTCACCCGGAGCCCCTGCGCGGTCACCGTGACCCCGGTGACGGTGAGCCCGGCCGGCAGCCCCCCGAGGGGGACCCGGACCCGCAGCCCGGCCCGGACCGCCGGGGCCAAGGCGGCCAGCCCCCCGGGCAGGTCCACCTGCTGGGGGGTGGCGACCAGCGCACCCTGCTCGACCGCGACGGTGGCGGTCGCGGTGGCCGCCACCGGGCGGCCGAGGACGTCAACGGTGCGGGACACCCGGACAGTGTCCGGCCCGGCGGCGGCCAGGCTGACCCCGCCGCCCACGGCGCGGGCCAGGTCGGTGAAAGGCAGCAGCGCGGTCCCGGTGACCCGGTCCACCCGGGCCGTACGACGGGCCAGGTCGGGCCGGACGCCGGCCAGGGCCAGGTCCGCCTCCGCCAGCGGCAGCCGGCCACCCATCTGCGCCCCGCGCACGCTCACGGTGACGTCGCGCAGGTCCCCCGCGGCCAGCTGGGTGAGGAACGGGAAGCCGTGCACCCTGACGCTGGCCGTCCCGCCGAGCTGGCGGCCCAGCTGCGCGGCCACCGTGCGCTCGGTGAGCACGGCCGCTCCGCGGTCGGCGGCGACGAACAGCACGGCGAGGACGGCTAGGACGACGAGCAGGCGACGCACGGCGGCCCCCTACCCGAAGAGGGCGCGGCCCAGCGCCCAGGCCAG
>JBMOMH010000346.1:0-2254 GCA_049323135.1 Actinomycetota bacterium | reverse complement strand
GCTCCTGGCCGGCCTGGCCGTGGCCTGGTGGTGGGGGCTCCGGCCCGTGACGAGGCTCGGGGTTCCCGTACCCCGGCCGGCCGCGACCCCCGCTACCTCCGCCGCGCCTCCGGCCGCGTCCAGTGCGGCGTGGGCGCGGGTGCTTGACCAGCTCGACGCCCGTCGTACCGAGGCGTTCGCGGCGCGGGACGCCGGTGCCCTGCTGGCGGCGGTCGCGCCGGGCTCCCCGGCCCACCAGGCCGACCTGGCGCGCCTGGCCCGCCTGCAGCAGACCGGCACCACGGCCCGGAGCCTGCGCTGGGAGGTGCGCGAGGTGGTGGCCGAGTCGGTCGCCGCAGAGGCGGCCACGCTGCGGGTGACCGACGTCCTGCCCGGCTACGACCTGGTGGACGACACGGGGCGGGTGGTGGTCCACGACCCGGGCCGGGGGCTGCGGGCGTGGCGGGTGCGGCTGGTCCGGTCCGGAGCCGCTCCCTGGCGGCTGGCCGAGGTCCGCCCGTGGGAGCCTGCCACCGTGCTCAGCGGTGCCCGATGAGGCTGGCGACGACCGAGGGGCCGTCGGGGTGACGGAACGTGAAGCCGGCGGCGGTCAGCCGGCCGGGTAGGACGCGGGCGCTGCCGAGCACCTGGACGGACAGCTCACCGAGCACCAGACGCAGGGCCGGCGCCGGGACGGGCAGCAGCGCGGGTCGGCGCAGGGCCGCGGCGAGGGCCCGGGTCAGCTCGGCGTTCGTCGGCGTCCGGGGCACCGTCACGTTCACCGGTCCGGACAGGTCCTCCCGGTCGATCAGGAAGCGCAGCGCCGCAACCTCGTCGGCCAGCGACACGACGCTCCAGAACTGGCGACCCGAGCCCAGCCGGCCGCCCAGGCCGAGGCGGAACAGTGGCAGCAGCCGGTGGAAGGCTCCGGCGTGGGCGGCGGCGACGATGCCCGACCGGGGGTGAACGACACGGATGCCCGCTTGCCGCGCCGGCTCGGCCGCGGCCTCCCAGTCGACCACTACCTGGGCCAGGAAGTCGTGGCCCGGCGGGCTGTTCTCGTCGACCACCCGGTCGCCGGTGTCCCCGTAGTAGCCGATGGCCGAGGCGGACACCAGCACGCGGGGCGGGCGAGCCAGGTCGGCCAGCGCGGCGGCCAGCGTGCGGGTGCCGGACACCCGGCTGTCGCGGATCTCCGCCTGGTAGGCCGCGGTCCAGCGGCGGTCCCCAATCCCCGCCCCGGCCAGGTGGACCACGGCGTGGACACCCTCCAGCCGAGCGGTGTCGACCGCCCCGTGCGGATCCCAGCGGACCGCGTCCGGGGCCGCCGGCCCGCCCCGGACCAGGCGGAGCACCTCATGGCCGTCCCGGCGCAGGTCCGCCACCAGCGCGGCGCCGATCAAGCCCCCCGCCCCGGAGACGGCGACTCGCACGCTGGCCGCCGGTTGCCCGTACGCCGTCCGCCCGTGGTCCGCGGGTCAGAGGCCGAGCTCGGCGGCGAAGTCGCCCTCCTCGAGCCGGTTCTTCACCGTGGTGAGGAACCGTGCGGCGTCGGCACCGTCCACCAGCCGGTGGTCGTAGGTCAGCGCCAGGTAGGCCACGGAGCGGATCGCGATGGTCTCTCCCAGCTCGGGGTGAGCCACCACCACGGGCCGCTTCACGACCGCGCCGGTACCGAGGATGGCCACCTGGGGCTGGTTGATGATGGGCGTGTCGAACAACGCCCCGCGGCTGCCCGTGTTCGTCACCGTGAAGGTCCCCCCGGACAGCTCGTCCGGGGTGATCTGGCTGCTGCGGGTCCGCTCCGCCAGGTCGTTGATCTTGCGGGCCAGCCCGGCCAGGTTCAGGTCACCGGCGTCGCGCACCACGGGCACCAGGAGGCCGCGCTCGGTGTCCACGGCCACCCCCAGATGCTCCGCGTCGTGGTAGGTGATCTCTCCGCGCTCGGTGTCGATGCTGGCGTTCACCGACGGGTGGCTCTTGAGGGCCTCCACGGCCGCCTTGGCGAAGAAGGGCAGGAACGTCAGGCGGACACCCTCCCGGGCCAGGAAGCCCTCCTTGGCCCGGTCGCGCAGCCGGGCCACGTTGGTCACGTCTACCTCGACCACCGTGGTCAGCTGCGCGGAGATCTGCAGCGACTCCACCATGCGCGCGGCGATGACCCGGCGCAGCCGCGACATCTTCTCGGTCCGTCCGCGCAGCGGGGACACCCCGGCCGGTGCCGGACCCGCCCCGGAGGGGAGGGGAGCCGTCTCCGCCGGGGCGGGACCGGGGC
>JBMOMH010000345.1:0-2286 GCA_049323135.1 Actinomycetota bacterium | reverse complement strand
AGTCCGGGCGGGTGGTCGCCGAGGCGGCCCGCCGGCCCGACCTGCCCCGCCCGGACTACGCGAGCACCCCGTCCTGCGTGGACGGCCGGGCCACCGGGCCCGAGCTGGTGGCCCGGGTCCCCCTGCAGATCGGCCCGCAGCCGCAGCTGGCCTGGGCGGTGACCGGCGTGACCGCGGACGGCGCGGCGCTGCGCTCGCTGCGCGTCCGCCTCGGCCTGCCCGACGACATCGTGCTCGCCCGGGACGGCCGGGTGCTCGCCGCGACCGCCGCCCCGGACCGGGCCGCCCGCTGGGCCCGGGACGCCGGCCCCGTGCCCGAGGCCGGCGGGGCCACCGTGCTGCGCTCCGGCGGCGACTTGGTCGCCGCGGTGGGCCCCACCGCGGGCCAGCCGTTCACCCTGCTCGTGGCCCGGCCGGTGCCCACCAGCACGGGGATGCGCCGGGCCCTCGCCGGGATCCTCGCCGGCGCGGTGCTGTTGGCCGCCGTCGTGGCCCAGTGGGTGGCCCGGCGGCTCACCCGTCCGCTGGTTGAGCTCACCGGCGCCGCCGAGCGCGTCGCCGGGGGCAACTTCAGCGCCGCCATCGCCCCGCACGGGGAGGACGAGGTCGGCCGGCTGGGGGCGGCCTTCAACAACATGACCGCGGCGCTGCAGCTGTCCATGTCCGCGCTGGAACGCAGCCGCGACGAGATGCGAGCCAGCCTGGACCGGCTGGGGGAGGCCCTGTCGCGCACCCACGACCTGCAGGGCATCAGCAACGTGGTCCTGGACACGGCGCTGTCCACCACCGGCGCGGACGCCGGCGCGGTGCTGCTGCTCGACAGCGGCCGGCTCTCCCTGGTCACCTCCACCGGCCTGGCCGACCGGGGCCTGGTGGTGCCCCGGGACATCCCGCTCGGCGCCGGGGTCCTCGGCCGGGTCGTCGCCACCGGCCAGCCGGTGCGCGGGGAGCTGGGCGCCCAGCTGGCCCCGCTGGCCGCCGAACCCTCCCGCGGCCACGTGCTCGCCGTACCGCTGCGCCGGTCCCGCCGCGACGTCGGCGTGCTCGCCGTCTACGGCCCCGAACCGTTCGCCGCGGACGCCGAGGACACCGTGCGCACCCTCGCCGGCCACGCCGGCATCGCCATCGACAACGCGCTGCTGCACGAGGAGGCCGAACGGCTGTCCATCACCGACGCGCTGACGGGGGTGTGGAACTACCGCTACCTGATGATGAGCCTCAACCGGGAGATCGAGCGGGCCATCCGGTTCAGCCGGCCGCTGGCCGCGCTGATGCTCGACCTGGACCACTTCAAGCAGGTCAACGACACCTTCGGCCACGAGCGGGGCAACGTGGTGCTGCGCGAGCTGGCGCAGCGGGTGCTCGAGCACAGCCGGGACGTGGACACCCTGGCCCGGTACGGCGGGGAGGAGTTCGTCCTGGTCCTGCCGGAGACCGGGGTGGAGGGGGCGGCGCGGGTCGCCGAGCGGGTCTGCGCCGCCGTACGCCGGGAGCCGTTCGACGCGGACGGCGACGCGCCGGGGCTGCGGCTGACCGTGTCCATCGGCGTCGCGGTGTTCCCGGACCACGGGGCCAGCCCGGCGACCCTGATGAACAGCGCCGACCAGGCCCTCTATCGGGCCAAGCGGGGCGGCCGGGACCGGTGGACGATGGCGGGGGACGCCGAGGCCGCGGTGCTGCCGCAGCAACGCTAGGGTTCCCCGCATGAGTGTGCGGGGAACTCTCGACCGTGGGGTCCGCAAGGCGGTCATCCCGGTGGCCGGTCTGGGCACCCGGTTCCTCCCGGCGACGAAGGCCACGCCCAAGGAGATGCTGCCGGTGGTCGACGTGCCGGCCATCCAGTACGTCGTCGAGGAGGCGGTGCGCGCCGGCTGCCGGGACGTGCTGCTGGTGACCGGGCGGAACAAGCGGGCCGTCGAGGACCACTTCGACCGGGCCCACGAGCTGGAGGCGGCGCTGGCCGCCAAGGGTGACCAGGAGCGGCTGGACCTGGTCCGCCGGCCCAGCGAGCTGGCCGCGATGCACTACGTGCGGCAGGGCGAGCCCCGGGGGCTGGGCCACGCCGTCGGCTGCGCCGCCGAGCACGTCGGGGACGAGCCGTTCGCGGTGCTGCTCGGGGACGACCTGGTCGACCCCCGCGACCCGCTGCTGGACCGGATGATCGACGTGCGGGAGCGGCGCGGCGGGTGCGTACTGGCGCTGCTGGAGGTGCCCCGGGAGCAGGTGTCCCTGTACGGGTGCGCGGCCGGCGTACCGGTCGACGGCGACACCGACGTCGTCCGGGTC
>JBMOMH010000344.1:2855-31322 GCA_049323135.1 Actinomycetota bacterium | reverse complement strand
TCGCAGGCCGGGCCGGCGTCGACGGCGAGCAGCCGGCCGTGCGCGGCCCAGCTGCGCACGAACGCGGCCTCCAGGCAGCCGGGCACCGGCAGGTCGGCGACGTACGCCGCCCGCCCGCACAGCAGGTCGGGGTCCTCGGGCCGGGGAAGGGACCGCCCGACGTGACGCCACCCGGTGACCGCACCGGCCGGACGCTGCACCGTGTGGGTCAACGCCCCCTCCTTCGCGGTCGGCGGCACCGGAGCCCGTCCAGCGGGCCGGGCCACCGGCCGCACCGAGCCGGTGGACGCTGCCGGACACCGGATAGTAGGTTTCCCGGCAATGAAACCGCAATCGTTTGAATACGCGCGCCCGGGGGACCTGGCCGACGTGTACGCGCTGCTCGACCGGTACGGCGACGAGGCCAAGGTGCTGGCCGGCGGGCAGAGCCTGGTGCCGATGATGAACCTGCGGCTGGCCCGCCCGGCGCTGCTCGTCGACCTCAACGCCCTCGCCCGGCCCGCCGCGGCCGGTGCCACCGGCGCCGGGGCGAACGGCGCTGGGGCGGACGGCGCCGGGGCGGACGGCGCTGGGGCGGACGGCGCCGGGACGGCGCTGTCCCGGCTCCGCCGCGAGGGGGCCGCCCTGCGCGCCGGCGCCCTGGTGCGCCACCGGACCCTGGCCGAGCTCGCCGGGGCCGACCCGCTGGCCTCGCTGCTGGCCCGGACCGCCCGCCGGGTGGCTCACCCCCCCATCCGTAACCGGGGCACGCTGTGCGGGTCCCTGGCGCACGCCGACCCGGCCGCCGAGTGGAGCCTGGTCGGGCTCGCCCTGGACGCCCGGGTGGTGGTGGGCAGCTCCCAGGGCGTGCGCGAACTGTCCGTCGACGCCCTCCTCGACGGCCCCTTCAGCACCACCCTGCGCCCCACCGAGGTCATCCTCGAGGCGGTGTTCCCCGCCCTGGCGCCCCCCTGGGGGGGCGGGCTGGCCGAGCTGGCGCGGACGGCCGGCTCCTTCGCCGAGCTGGCCGCCTGCGCTGTCCTCGGCCTGGCTGCGGGACGGGTCGACGCCGCGCGCGTCGCGGTCGCCGGGACCCAGGGGCGACCGGTGCTCCTGGCCGGCACTGCCGAGGCGCTGCGCGGCCAGCGGGCCGACGCCGCCCTGGTCGGGCGCGCCGGGGACGCCGTACGGGGGGAGCTGGCCGGCGCGGCGGACGGGCACAGGCGCGAGGTTCTCGCCGCGCTCGTCGAGGACGCCGTCGGGGAGGCCCTGCGGGAGGTGGCCCGGTGGGAGGTGGCCCGGTGGTCGTCGACCTGACCGTGGACGGGCGGGCCCACCACCTGGACGTGGAGCCGCGCCTGACCCTCGCCGACGCGCTGCGGGATCGCTGCGGGGCGACCGGCGTCCACCTGGGCTGCGAGCAGGGGGCCTGCGGCGCCTGCACCGTGCTCCTCGACGGGCAGCCGGTGCGCTCCTGCCTCCTCTTCGCCGTGCAGTGCGACGGGTCGACGGTCACGACGGTCGCCGGCATCGCCGGCGGGGCCAGCGCGGCCGGGGAGGGCGACCTGCACCCGGTGCAGGCGGCCCTGGCCCGGCACGCCGGCCTGCAGTGCGGCTTCTGCACCCCCGGCTTCGTCGTCCTCCTGGCCCACGCCGCGGACCAGCGGCGGGCGCTCACCGACGCCGAGGTGCGGGAGCTGGTCTCATCCAACATCTGCCGGTGCACCGGGTACGAGGGCATCCTTGCCGCCGCCCGGGAGGTCATCCCCCGGCCGGGCTGAGCCGGGGACCAGCCCGGCCCGCCCGGCTACCCGGCGGCCCGCCGGGCGCGGACCCGCCCCGTGTCCCGGACGACCGGCGGGGGCGCCGTGGACTGCCGCACCACCAGGGTCAGCGGCATGAGCACCGAGCGGGGGTGGCGGTGCGGTTCGCGCAGCCCGTCGAGCAGCAGCCGGGCGGCCTCCGCGCCGATCTCGTAGTGCGGGATGCGCACCGAGGTCAGGGGCGGGCGCAGCTTGTCGATGTAGGGCATGTCGTTGAAGCCGACGATGCTCAGCGCCTCAGGGCAGGGGACGCCCCGTTCGGCCAGCACGTCGTAGCAGCCGAGGGCCAGCAGGTCGTTGCCGGCCAGCACCGCCGTGAACGGCGACCCCGCGTCGAGCATGGCGCCCAGCGCCTTGGCACCTTCCGCCTCGGTCCAGGCGGCGCAGGTGGCGACCAGCGCCGGGTCGGCGTCCAGCCCGTGGTCGTGCAGCGCCTGCTGGTAGGCGCGCAGCCGGTTCAGGCCGGTGGAGGTGTCCTGCGGCCCGGCCAGGTGGGCGATGCGGCGGTGGCCGAGGTCGACGAGGTGGCGCATGGCCAGCGCCACACCGGTGGCGTCGTCACCGGTGACCGACGGTACCGCGGACCCGGCCAGCCGCCGGTTCACCAGCACCAGGGGCATGCCCTCGTCGGCCAGCCGCTCCACGAGAGGATGCTCGAGCCGGGCCGTGGCGATGATCAGGCCGTCGACGTGGCGGGACCGCATCGACTCCACCTGCGCGGCCTCGCGTTCGGGGTGGTTGTCGGTGTTGGCGATCCAGGCGTTGTAGCCGGCGGGCGCGAGCACGTCCTCGATGCCGCGCACGATCGGCGGGAACAGGGGGTTGGTCAGGTCGGGGATGATGACCCCGATGCTGGCGGAGCGCGCCGTCTTGAGGCTGCGCGCGATGGGGTTGGGGCGGTAGCCCAGGGTGCGGGCCACCCGTAGCACCCGCTCGGCGGTGGCGTCGTTGACTAGCCGGCGTGTCTCCGGGTTCAGCGCCCGGGAGGCGGTCGCGGGGTGCACCCCGGCCTGCTCGGCTACGTCGCGCAGCGTGGGTGCTCTCACCATGCGACAGAATATCCCGGCCAACGGCCCGACGGTGCAACCGTATGCCCCCGCGGCGCCGTCACGCGGTGGACCCGGTGGGGGCCCGCCAGCGGGCCCGGCCCACCGTGGCGGCCAGGCCGAGGGGCACCGCGCCGACCAGGGTGAGCAGGAACGCCACCTGGTAGCGGCCCTGCTGGACCGGCGCGGCCAGCAGGGCCGCACCGGCGGCGCTGCCCGCGAACAGGGCGCCAGCGAACAGGGAGACCACGGTGGCCCGGGCCGCGGGCACCACCTCGGTGGCCCAGGTCTGCAGGGTCGAGTGCATGCCCGCCCACGCCGCGCCGAGCAGCAGGCTGACGGGGACGGCCACCAGCGGGCGGGTGGACACGGCGGCGATAGCCACCGCGGCTACCGCCGCGAGGGCACCGGCGGCGACCAGCCGGTGCGCGGGGACCCGCGGGGCGAGCCGGCCGACGACGCGGGCGGACAGCAGCACGGAGACGCCGTACAGGGCGGTGACCGCGCCGGCCACCGTGGCGCTGCTGCCCGTGGCCTCCACCGCGGGGGGCAGGTAGGTGAGGGCGCCGAGCAGCACCATGCCCTCGACGAAGGCCAGGGCGAGCACCAGGCGGGCCGGCCCGGAGCCGAGGGCGGTGCCGAACAGCCGCCAGGTCGAGTGGCCGGCCCGGCCGGCCTCCGGCACGTGCAGCCGGCCCAGCCGCAGGACCAGGACGGCGGCGAGCAGGCCGGTGGCGAGAAACGCCCAGCGCCAGCTCGCCAGGCTGCCGACCGCCCCGGCGCCCGCGGTCGCCACGGTCGTGCCCAGCGCCACCCCGACCATCAGGTCGGTGACCTCACGCTGCCGGCGGTGCGACGGCACGGTGTCCCCGACGTAGACCAGGGTGCTGGGGATGGCCGCGCTGAAGCAGGCGCCGGCCAGCCCCCGGCCCAGGGCCAGCCAACCGGTGCTGGGGGCGAGTGCGGACAGCGCGGTCGCCCCGGCGGCGGCGAGCAGCGACCAGCGCATGACCCGCACCACGCCGACCCGGTCGGACACGACCCCCCACACCGGTTGCATCAGCCCATAGGCGAGGTAGTAGGCGCTGGCTACCGCCGCCACCTGGCCCAGGGGGACCCGCAGGTCGGTGGCGATCGCCAGCAGCATGGGGGGCATCGCGAACCGGTCCAGCGTGCTGACGAACGCGGTCAGCTGCAGCAGGCGCAGGGACCCACGTCCGTCCGCAACGGGTACCGCGACCGCGTCAGCCATCGGCCAGCAGGGCCTGGTCGACCAGGTCGGGGTCCTCGGGGGTCGGCCGGTCCTCGGGGCGCTCGCGGTCCTCGTCCCGCCGGGTGCCGGGCGGTGCGGGGTCGTGCCGGTGGCGCAGCCGGGCGACCGCGGCCAGGTCCGCCGGGTCGAGCCGGCCGCCGGCGACCAGGCCCTCGCGCGGGTCGAGCAGCGTGTCCAGGTAACGCCGCGCCAGGGTCGCCGGCAGCCCCAGGGCGTCCGCCGCGGCCTCGACCGTGGCCGCCCGGTGCCGCCCGGCGAGCAGGTCGGCCATGGTCGCCCGCAGGCCCCGGGCCAGCGCCCGGACCCCGGGGTCACGCCGGTCGCAGGTCTGGCCCGTCGCCGCGAGCACCGTCCCTAGGTAGGGCGTGACCACCTCGGCGACCCGGCGCAGCCGGGGCAGCCCGGCCGCCTCCGCCCGCAGGTCGTTGCCCGCGCCCAGCAGGGTGAGGTCGCACTGCCCGGCCAGCAGTGCCTGCAGCCGCCGGGGGGTGGACCCGAGCTCCACCACGGTGTAGTCGGCGGGGGACGTCCAGCCGGCGCGGGCCAGCAGCTCGTACCCGGCGTACGCGAACCCGGAGCCCGCGACGTCGACGCCGAGCCGCCCGCCGCGTAGGTCGGCCAGGTCCCGCGCGCCGGCCCGGCCGAAGAGGGCCAGGCCCAGCCCCCGGTCCACTCCCAGCACGATGCGTACGTCGAGCGTCCGGCCCACCGGGTTGTCCGGTCGGAACCGGTAGCGCAGCACGTTGTCCGGACTGGTCAGCGCGGCGTCGAGCCGGCCGGCGGCCAGGTCGCGGAACTGCGCCGGCGAGTCGGTGGCCGGCACCTCCACCACGTCGAGGTCGGCCAGGTGTCCGCAGGCCCGGGCCACCCGCACCAGGACCGGTGGGCTGAAGACCCCGAGCCGTACCACGCTCGGTCCGGTCATCCGCCCTCCCGCCGGCTCGCCGTGACGCCCCGGCGAGCGATGCTACACAAACGTTTGCTCCCCCCGACGGCGCCTTCATGCGGAGACCTTGACAGGGTGCAGTCCCGGTCACCATGATGCCGGCATCGCAAACGATTGCGAGCCACTCGCCGCATCACGGACCAGGGAGGGCGCATGGCCGTCCGTCGAACCCATCCCTCGCAGGCGCCCAGCCAGCATCCCCGTCAGCGTCGCAGCCGGCGTCTCCGCCAGCGTCTCTGGCGAGGGCACCGCCCGCTGCTCGCCCTGCTGGCCGCTGGTGCGCTGCTCGTCCTGGCCGGCTGCGGGGGGCCGAGCACCAGCCCGGCCGCGGGCGGCGCCTCCGGCGCGGTCACTGGGGCCCCCGCCGGCAAGCCCCTCGTCATCGGCATCTCGCTGCCGCTCACCGGCGACTTCTCCCAGCCGGGCGGCGAGGCCAAGCGCGGCTACGAGGTGTGGGCCAACATGGTCAACGCGCAGGGCGGGCTCCTTGGCCGTCCGGTGCAGCTGAAGATCGTCGACGACGCGAGCAACCAGGACACCATCGTCGCCGACTACACCAAGCTCATCACGCAGGACAAGGTGGACCTGGTCCTGGGCACGTTCTCGTCCCTGCTGAACTACCCGGCCTCGGCGGTGGCGGAGAAGTACAACATGGTCTTCGTCGAGCCCGCCGGCGGGGCACCGAAGATGTTCACCCGCGGCTTCAAGAAGCTCTTCTTCGCCCAGCAGGCCACCGCGCCCAACCAGCCGAACGGCTTCGTCGAGTGGGTGACGTCGCTGCCCGCCGCGGAGCGGCCGAAGACGGCCGCCTACCCGACCCAGGACGACCCCTTCACCCGCCCGGTCATCGAGTCCATGCAGAAGCAGCTCGAGGCGGCCGGGGTCCAGACCGTCTACGCCACCGTCTACCCCGCGGACACCACCAACTTCCAGACCATCGCCGCGGCGATCGCCAGCAAGAAGCCGGACCTGGTGGCCCAGGGGGCGGTCTTTGAGGACGGTGTCGGCCTGGTCCGGTCCCTCAAGCAGCTCGGCTACACGCCCAAGGCGCTGTTCCAGACCTCCGCGCCGAGCAACGCCGACCAGTACAGCAACGCCGTCGGGATGCCCAACACCCAGGGGGTCTTCTACGCGGTGAGCTGGAGCGAGTTCGCCAAGACCCCGTTGAACCAGGAGTTCGTGGCGAGCTATGGGAAGGCGTACGGCGGGGGCATCCCGGCCGAGGACGCCGCCGACGCCTTCGCCGCGGCGCAGGTGCTGCAGAAGGCGGTCGAGGCGGTGGGCAAGATCGACCAGGACGCCATCGCGAACTGGCTGCACGCCAACGAGGTGCAGACCATCCTGGGTGTGCTGAAGTGGGACCAGACCGGCGCGCCGATCGGCAAGTTCCTGCTCGCGCAGTGGCAGGACGGGCGGGTCCAGATCATCGCTCCCAAGGAGGTCGCGACCACCGACCGAGTCATCTACCCGAAGCCCGGCTGGCAGTGAGACCCGGTGGGGGGCGTCGCCCCTGCGGCGCCCCCCACCGCCCCTCGCCCCAGGGTTTGGCCATCCCGGGACCGCCGGGGTGATCACCAGACCGGGTGAGCACGAGAGAGGACACCGATGACCCAGCTGGTCCAGGCCCTGGTGCTCGGCCTGCTCATCGGCGGCGTGTACGCGCTCATGGCCTCGGGGCTCACCCTCATCTTCGGCGTGATGAACATCATCAACGTGGCGCAGGGCGCCTTCCTCGTCCTCGTCGCGTTCCTGACCTGGTGGCTGTGGCGGGTCACCGGCATCGACCCGGTGCTGGCCAGCGTCCTCACCACCCCGCTGATGTTCGGCTTCGGCTGGCTGCTCTACCGCACCGTGCTGGTCCGGATCCGGGGGTCCTCACCGTCGATGTCGGTGCTGCTGACCTTCGGGCTGGCCCTGGCCATTGAGGGCGTGCTCAACGTGACCGTGGGCAACAAGTTCCGCTCCGCTGCCCCGTCGTACTTCGAGGAGTCCTTCCGCTGGGGCTGGCTGGCCCTGCCCAAGGCGCAGGTGTTCGGCTTCCTCGCCGCGGCCCTCGTCCTCGCCGCGATGTACGTCGGCCTGACCCGGACCTGGACCGGGCGGGCCATCCGCGCCTGCTCCCAGAACCCGTCGGGGGCGGCGCTGGTCGGTGTGGGTGCGACGTCCACCGCCGCGCTCGCGTTCGCCGTCGGCGCGGCCACCACCGGGGTGGGCGGCTCCATCCTCTCGGTCCTCTACCCCTTCTTCCCGGCGTCCCACTACGACTGGATCTCCCGCCTGCTCGGCATCATCGTGCTCGGCGGGATGGGCAGCCTGCCGGGTGCCCTTGTCGGCGCCCTCGTGCTCGGGCTCGCCGAGACCCTCACCGCCACCTACGGCTCGCTGCGCTGGTCGACGCTGGTGTTCTACGTCGTCATCGTGCTGGTGCTGCTGGTCCGCCCGCAGGGGCTGTTCGGTGCCCGGCTGCGGGAGGACGCGGTCACGTGAGCGCCGTCGCCCGCCTCCTGCGCAGCCCCCACGGGGTGGCCTTGGTCGCCCTGGGCGCCTTCGCCGCCTACCCCCTGTGGGCACCGTCGGCGACGTACCCGCAGACCGTGCTGCTGCTCGGCTTCCTGCTCGCCATCCAGGCCGTCAGCTGGAACATCGTCTCCGGGTACGCCGGCTATGTCTCCCTGGGCCACAGCGTGTTCCTCGGCATCGGGGCGTACGCGGTCGGCATCGTCGCGGCGAAGTCGGGGCTGAACCCGTTCCTGCTCGCCCCGCTGGGCGGTGCCGTTGCCGTCCTCGTCGCGGTCGCGGTGGGACTGGTGGTCCTGCGCACTCGTGGGCACGCCTTCGTCATCATCACCATCGCGCTGCTCCTGGCCGCCCAGGTGGTCACGGTGAATTGGTCGTCCCTGACCAAGGGCTCGGACGGCATCACCCTTCCCCTGCCGTTCTGGGGGCGGGACGTCGGCAACATCCCCTTCTACTACGCCTTCCTGGGCCTGCTGGTCGCCTCGGTGGCAATGAGCGCCTGGCTGCGCCGTACCAAGTTCGGCACCGGCCTGGTCGCCATCCGGGAGGACGAGGGCAAGGCCGCGAGCATCGGGGTGAACACCACCCGGTACAAGGTGCTCGCCTACGCGCTGAGCGCGTTGCTCGTCGGGGTCGCCGGTGGCGTCTACGCCTACTTCCTGACGTTCCTCAACCCGCTGGGCGCGTTCAACATCCTGGTCAGCGTGACCATCGTGCTGTCTGCGCTGCTGGGCGGCCGCGGGACGCTGTACGGCCCGGTGCTGGGCGCCATGATCGTGCAGCTCGGGAGCGAGGCCGCCACCGTCTACGGTGGCGGGTCGCAGAGCCGGGTGCTGCTGTTCGGTGTGGCGCTCATGCTGGTGGTGCTGTTCCTACCCCGGGGGCTGCTGCCCACCGTGGCCGGCTGGTGGGCACGCCGGCATCCCGCCGCCACCGAGTTCACCGACCAGGCCGGTGCCCTTTCCCGCGGTCGGATCGAGGTGCGGCACCGGCGGACCGAGCCGCCGGACGCCGCGGTCCCACTGCTGGAGGTGCGCGGGGCACGCAAGCGCTTCGGCGGTCTGGTCGCCGTGGACGGCGCCGACCTGACCGTGCGCCGCGGCAGCATCACCGCGCTGATCGGGCCCAACGGCTCGGGCAAGACCACGCTGTTCAACCTGGTGACCGGGGGCATGCGGCCGGACGCCGGGGAGGTCCGCTTCACCGGGCGCCGGGTGGACGGTCTGCCCCCCTGGCGGCGGGCCCACCTCGGCATGGGCCGCACCTTCCAGGTGACCCGGCTGTTCGGCAGCCTCAGCGTGCTGGAGAACGTCGTCGCTCCGCTGCCGCACGACCGGTGGCGGGAGATGTTCGCCGGCGCAGTCCGTGGCAGCGAGGCGACCCGGGCGCGCGAGCTGCTCGACTTCGTCGGCCTCGGCCGTTTCGCCCAGCAGCCGGCGGCCAGCCTGTCGTACGGGCAGCAGAAGCTCGTGGAGCTGGCCCAGGTGCTCATGCTGGAGCCGGAGCTGGTGCTGCTGGACGAGCCTGCGGGCGGGGTCAACCCGTCGCTGGTGGCCCGGATGGGCGAGATCATCCGGGACCTCAACGCGCAGGGCATGACGTTCCTCGTCGTCGAGCACAACATCCCCCTGGTGCTCGAGCTGTGCGACCCGGTCATCGTGTTCTCCCGGGGCCGGGCCATCGCCGAGGGGCCGCCGCAGGTCATCCGGCAGGACCCACTGGTGCTGGACGCCTACCTCGGCGACGACTGGCGCCCGGCGAGCACCGCCGACCACGCCGACCACGCTGACAACGCGACGGCCACGGTCAAGGGGGTGGGCTGACGTGCTGACGCTGCGCGGCGTCGTCGCCGGCTACGGCGGGGGAGCGGTCCTGCAGGGCGTCGACCTCGACTGCCCGGCCGGCTCGGTCACCTGCATCGTCGGGCCCAACGGCGCGGGCAAGTCCACCGTGCTCCGGGTGGTCAGCGGCCTGCTGCGCCCCACCGCCGGGGAGGTGCTGGTGGATGGCGAGCCGGTCGGTGGGCTGGAGCCGCACCAGGTGCTGGCCCGAGGGGTGACCCAGGTGCCGCAGTCGCACGCACTGTTCCCCGGCATGACGGTACGCGAGAACGTGCTCATGGGCGGCTACCTCATCCGCCGGAACGCAGCGCTGCTGCGCGCCCGGCTGGCCGAGGTCACCGACCTGGTGCCCCTGGTCGCCGAACGCGCGGGGGACCCGGCCGGCAACCTGTCCGGCGGTCAGCGGCGGCTGGTCGAGATCGCCCGGTGCCTCATGCTCGACCCGCGGGTCATCCTCCTCGACGAGCCCTCGCTGGGCTTGGACCCGCGCAGCCTGGCCGCGGTCGCCGGCCTGGTCACCCGGCTGCACGCCAACGGGTCCACGGTGGTGTTGGTGGAGCAGAACGTCCGGCTGGGCCTCGGCCTGGCCACCCACGGGGTGGTCATGGAGGGCGGCCGAGTCCGCCTCACCGGGCCGGCCGCGGAGGTGGCGGGGCATCCGGACATGGCCGCGCTCTACCTGGGCGGAGGGACGGCGGACCGGGCGGCGACGGCGGTCACCCCGGGCCCATGACCTGCGCCGGCTCCAGGCCCAGGTCCCCGAGCAGGACCCGGGCGGTGTTGCGCCCGGGGCGGCCGGACACCGAGCCTCCCGGGTGGGTGGTCGCCCCGGTGAGGTAGAGCCCCGGTACGCCGCTGCGGTGGGCCGGCCAGCCCGGCACGGTGCCGCCGTCGGGGGTGCGGAACTCCCCACCGTGGCAGGAGCCGCCCCGGTTGTGCCGGTTGGCCCGGGCCAGGTCCACTGGCGACTCGGCGCGGACGGCCAGCACGTCCCCCGGCTTCAGCCCCTCGGCACGGTCCGCGACCCGGGCCAGCAGCTGCTCGGCGTAGGCGGTCTTGGCGCGGTCCCAGTCCTGCCCGTCGGCCCGCTTGTACGGCGCGACGGTGAGCAGCTTGAGCGTGGCGGCGCCGTCCGGCGCCCGGTCCGGGTCGACCACCGTGGAGCTGACGACGAGCAGCCAGCCCTCACCCGGGTCGGTGTGCCCGGCCTGGAACGCGGCCAGCTGGTCGCGTAGCCCGGTCGCCGTACCCAGCGCCCCGGCCACCGCGACACGGTCCCCCGCCCCGGTGTGCCAGCGCAGGTCGGCGCGCAGCGCCGCGTGCACGGCGAACAGGCTCAGCCCGGGGCGCCAGGCCTCCTGGGCCGCCCGCAGGTCGTCGGGCAGGGCGACCCCGTCGAGCAGGCCCGGCAGGTCCACCACGTGCGCCGAGGACACTACCGCCCGCCGGGCCCGGACCTCCCGGCCGTCGGCGGTGCGCACCCCGGCCGCCCGACCGTGCCGGACCAGGATCCGGGTCACCGCCGCGCCGGTGTGGCAGCGGCCGCCGTGGTCGACGAGGTGGGCGAGCAGGGCGCCGGGCAGGGCGCCGGACCCGCCGACGGGGGTGGCCCAGCCGTGTCGCAGCCGCCCGGCCGCGATCGCGGCGGGCAAGGCTCCGGTGCCCGGGCGGTCCGGCGGCTGGATGGTGGCGAAGGCCAGCCAGAGCAGGAAGGACCGGACGACGGGGTGTTCGAACCGTTCGGTGACCACGTCCCAGGCGGAGCGGCGGCGCAGCGCCTCGTACGCCGTACCCGCGGGCACGTCGCCCACCGGCAGGCCCGAGTTCCACCGGCCGTGCGCGGCGGCCAGCCCGCCCTCCCACTCGCCGACCAGCGCCCGGAACGCGGCGGCGTCGGGGGCCGACCAGCGGGCCAGCTCCCCCACCGTCGCCTCCAGGTCCCGGTGCATGACGACCGCGTCGCCGTCAGGCAGCGGCATCACCACGGCCGGGTCGGTGCGCACGTAGCGCAGGCCGTAGCGCGCCAGCAGCCCCAGCTCGTCGTCCCGCAGCAACGGGTTGGCCTGGATCAGCACGTGCGCGCTGGAGCAGGAGTCGTGCTGGAAGCCCGGGAGGGTGAGCTGCTCGGTGACGGTGTTGCCCCCCGGTACCTCCCGGGCCTCCAGGACCACCACCTCCAGCCCGCTGGCGGCCAGGTAGGCGGCGCAGACCAGGGCGTTGTGTCCCGCCCCGATGACGACGACGTCGGCCTCGTCCGGGTCAGCCATCGGTCGGTCCCTCCTGGACGGCGGGGTGGCCTGCTGGGCCCTCGGCTCGGCGCCCCCCGGGGTTTGCGCCGCCGGGGTCGGCGCCGCCGGGGAGCAGGCCGCGCCGGACGTCGTGCAGGGGTTCGGCACCGTCGTCGGTGACCAGGTACATCTCCCCGGTCTGCACCCCGGCGGTGCCGTCGAGGGTGCACACGTTGGGCTGGACGACGAGCGTCATGCCGGCGCGTAGCGGCTCGGCGTGCAGGCCCGCGGGTGGGCCGTCCCACTGCCGTACCACGGGCGGCAGGTAACCGCCGCCCAGCCCGTGCACCAGGTCGTCCACTGTGCCGAACCCCTGCTCGGCCACCAGGGCCGCGGCCTCCCACAGCTCTGCTGGCAGGGTGCCGGGCCGGAGGCGGGCGACGATGCGGTCGTGCACCTCGGTGGCGGCCGCGTGCAGCTCGGCGTACCGGGCCGTGGGCTCGGCGGCCACGGTGATGGTGCGCAGCAGCTGTCCGGGGTAGTCCTGGCCCCACGCGGTGCTCAGCTCGACGACGACGGCGTCGCCCGCGGCCAGGCGCCGGTCTTCCGGGTACTGTGCGGGCACGCACCGGTCCGGCGCCGGCATCGCCGTCGAGCACAGGTAGTGCACGTGGTTCGTGCCGCCCGCCGCGAGGTAGCTGCTCTCCACCGCGGCGAGCAGGTCCAGCTGGTGGGCGCCGGGGACGGCGGCGCGGACCAGGGCGCGGGCGGAGGCGTCGGTGAGCCGGGCGGCGTGCCGCAGCCAGCCGAGCTCGGCCGGACTCTTGGTCTGGCGCAGCCGGGTGTAGTCCGCGTCCAGCGGGACCGGCGGGGCCGTCCCGGCCAGCGCGGCGGCCAGCCGGGCGGGCAGCACACCCACGGTGCCCACCGGCCGACGCGCACCGGCCCCCGCCGCGACGAGCGCCGCGGCGGTGTCCGCCGGGTCGTCACCGCACCAGGCCACCCGTACCGGTCCGACCGCGTGCCGGCGGGCCGCCGGGACGTGGTTGGGGAAGCCGACGCGCAGGTCCACGTCGTCCGGACCGTGCAGGACGACCAGGGCCTCCCGGGTCACCGGCCACCCGGTGAGCCACTGCACCGCGCTGCCCTGCCGGTTGGCCCCGTAGGCCAGCGCGGATCCGGCGCCGCGGGCCTGGGCCGCCGCCCAGAGGGCCCGCCGCCGCGTGGCGTACTCCTCGGCGGTGAAAGCAGCCGGGGCCGGTAGGGACCCGGCTCCTAGGGACCCGGCTCCTAGGGACCCGGCTCCTAGGGACCCGGCTCCTAGGGACCCGGCTCCTAGGGACGTTGACACGGTCCCCACAATGCCCGAGCATGCACTCGATTGCAACGAGGGCCGGTGGCGGCTGGCGGGAGGCGGGATGGACGAACGGGTGGCTGCCGCGGTCGCGCACTGGGCGCCCCGGTTCACCACGAACGGGGTGGCGGTGGCCGACTTCGAGCGGGTCACCGGGGCCGTCCGCGAGTGGGGCCAGTGGTGCCAGGCCTGGTCCGACGTCGGTGCCGAGCACGAGGAGCTGGGCCGCACCGCCCTGGCGGAGGGCCGGACCCGGTCGGCCGGGGAGCACCTGGTGCAGGCGGCGGTCTACTACCACTTCGGCAAGTTCCTTTTCGTCGACGACATGGCCCAGCTCCGGGAGGCGCACCGCCGCGCGGTCCGCTGCCTCGACGACGCCCTCCCACACTTGGACCCGCCCGGCCGCCGGGTGGAGGTGCCCTTCGAGGGCGCTCGACTGGTCGGCGTCCTCCGGCTGCCGGCCGGGCCGGGGCCCCACCCGGCGGTGCTGCTGGTGCCGGGCCTGGACTCCACGAAGGAGGAGTTCCGGTCGACCGAGGCGCTGTTCCTGGACCGGGGCGTCGGCACCTTCAGTGTGGACGGGCCGGGGCAGGGTGAGGCGGAGTACGACCTGCCGCTGCGGGGCGACTGGGAGGTGCCCGGCGCCGCCCTTCTGGACGCGCTGGCCGCTCAGCCGGGGGTGGACCCGGAGCGGCTGGCCGTGTGGGGGGTAAGCCTCGGCGGCTACTACGCGCCCCGGTTGGCCAGCCAGGACCCCCGGGTGCGGGCCTGCGTCGCGCTGGCCGGCCCGTACGACTTCGGCGACTGCTGGGACCGGCTGCCCGAGCTGACCCGCGCCGCCTTCCGGGTCCGCTCCCGCAGCGCCGACGAGGCCGCGGCCCGGGCCGTCGCCCACACCCTCGACCTGGCCGGTCGGGCCGGCCGGATCCGCTGCCCGCTGCTCGTGGTGTTCGGCCGGCAGGACCGGCTCATCCCCTACCAGCACGCGCAGCGGCTGGCCGCCGAGGCCGCGGGCCCGGTGCGGCTGCTCCTGCTTGACCGGGGGAACCACGGCTGCATGAACGTCGCTGCGCAGCACCGCCCCTTCACCGCCGACTGGGTCGCCGCGACCCTGGGAGCGCAACCGGTGACTTGACATCGCCCGGACGGCCCGGCTAGGTTGCAGCAAACGATTGCAGGCGGTGTGGATGGACACAGGGCGGGGGCCGGACCCGCGGGTCGGCTGGGTCGGTACCGGACGGATGGGCGCGGCCATGGCGCGGCGACTCGCCCGGGCCGGCATCGACCTCACGGTGTGGAACCGGACGCGCAGCAAGGCCGACGCGCTGGCCGTGGACGGGGCCAAGGTCGCCGACGAGCTGGTCGAGCTGGCCGACCGGGACGTGGTCTTCACCATGGTGTCGGGTTCCGCGGACCTGGAGCAGGTCCTGGTTGGGCCCGGTGGGCTGCTCACCCGTCCGGGCACCGCCCCCGGGGTGGTCGTGGACTGCTCCACGGTGTCCGCGGAGACCTCGGCGCGGATGCGCGCCGCGACCCGTGACGTTGGCGGGCAGTTCCTCGCCGCCCCGGTGAGCGGCAACGGCAAGGTCGTGGCCTCGGGCAAGCTGAGCCTGGTCGCCTCCGGGGACCGGGACACCTACGACCGGGTGGCGCCGCTGCTCGCGCTGGTCGGCCGCTCGGTCACCTACGTGGGGAACGGTGAGGCGGCCCGGCTGGTGAAGATCTGCCACAACCTGTTCCTCGGGGTGGTCACCCAGTCGCTGGCCGAGGTGACGGTGCTCGCCGAGCGGGGTGGGGTGAGCCGGGCCGCTTTCCTCGACTTCGTCAACAACAGCGTCATGGGCTCCATCTTCACCCGGTACAAGTCCCCGAGCCTGGTCCAGCTGGACTGGACGCCGACCTTCACCTCCGTGCTGCTGCGCAAGGACTTCGACCTGGGGCTGGCGGCGGCTCGGGCCCTCGACGTACCGATGCCGGTGACGGCGTTGACCGCCGAGCTCGTCCAGCAGACCATCAGCGGGGGGCACGGAGAGGACGACTTCGCCGTGCTGCTCGAGCAGCAGGCGCGCAGCGCGGGGCTGGAGCTGGTCGCGGAGGACACCTACGTGGACGACGGGCTGGGTGAGGACGGCGCGCGGCCCTGAGCCCCGCCGCCGGCACCCGGCACATCCAGCCGCACACCACAAGAGAGGGGTCCGCATGGGCGTCACGGGGGCGGGGCTCGTGCCCTCGCCAGGTCGCATGGCCGTCGACTTCGAGGAGCGCGTCGACATGGCCCGGCTGCGGGACTACCGGCTCGGCCGCGCCCGCGCAGCGCTGGAGGCCTCCGAGCTCGGCGCACTGCTCGTCTTCGACGTCAACAACATCCGTTACGTGAGCGCCACGATGATCGGTGAGTGGGCGCGGGACAAGGTGGCGCGCTACGCCCTGCTCGCCCGGGGGGCCGAGCCGGTGGTCTGGGACTTCGGCTCAGCCGCCCGGCACCACCAGCTGTACGCCCCGTGGCTTCGGCCGGAGAACTGCCGAGCCGGGATGCTCGGCCTGCGCGGGTCGGTAGCCCCCGACGCGGGCCTGGTCACCCGTGCCGCGTGGGAGATCCGTAGCCTGCTCGAGGACGCCGGCGTCGCTGACCAGCCCATCGGCGTGGACCTCGTCGAGCCGCCGATGCTCTTCGAGCTGTCCCGGCTGGGCCTCGACGTCCGTGACGGGCAGCAGGTGATGCTCGACGCCCGTGCCATCAAGTCCCCCGACGAGATCGCCCTGCTGTCCACCGCGGCGGCCATGGTCGACGGCGTCTACCAGGACATCGTCGAGGCCCTCAAACCGGGGATCCGGGAGAACGAGGTCGTCGCCCTGGCCAACAAGCGGCTGTACGAGATGGGCTCGGACGACGTGGAGGCCATCAACGCGGTGTCGGGGGAGCGGTGCAGCCCGCACCCGCACAACTTCACCGACCGGCTGGTCCGCCCCGGGGACCAGGTGTACTTCGACATCATCCAGTCCTACCTGGGCTACCGCACCTGCTACTACCGCACGTTCGCCGTCGGCCGCGCGACGCCCGCGCAGCGGGACGCCTACGCCAGGGCCAGGGAGTGGATCGACGCCGCCATCGACCTGGTCAAGCCGGGCGTCGGCACCGACCAGATCGCCCGGCTGTGGCCGGCGGCGCCCAGCTTCGGCTTCCCCGACGAGATGTCCGCCTTCGGGCTGCAGTTCGGCCACGGCCTGGGCCTGGCCCTGCACGAGCGGCCCATCATCAGCCGGCTGAACTCCCTGGAGCATCCGGTGGAGCTGCAGGAGGGCATGGTCTTCGCGCTGGAGACCTACTGCCCGGCCAGCGACGGCTACTCCGCCGCTCGCATCGAGGAGGAGGTCGTCGTCACCGCCGACGGCCCTCGGGTCATCACCCTGTTCCCCGCAGAGGAGCTGTTCGTTGCCAACCCCTACTGACCTCGGTCTGCCCCCCGAGCCCGTCCTCGAGCCGGTCTCCCCGGACCTCGCCCTCGCCCTCTACACCAGCATGGTGCGGCTGCGGCGCTTCGAGAAGCGGGCCTACGACCTGTTCCTGCAGAACCTGGTGAAGGGCACCAGCCACCTCTCGCTGGGCCAGGAGGCGGTGGCGGCCGGGTTCGCGGCCGCCATGCGCACCGACGACTGGACCTTTGCCACCTATCGCGGGCACGCCCACACCCTGGCCCGCGGGGTGCCGATGGCATCGGTGATGGCCGAGCTGCTCGGCCGGGCCGACGGCCTGATGGCCGGCAAGGGCGGGTCGATGCACCTGACCAGCGTCGAGCACTACGTCATGGGCTCGTACGCCATCGTCGGGGCCCACCTGACCATCGCCAACGGGGCGGCCTGGTCGGCCCGGCTCCGCGGCACCGACCAGGTTTCGGTGTGCTTCTTCGGGGACGGTACGACGAACATCGGTGCCTTCCACGAGGCGCTCAACCTGGCTGCGGTGTGGTCGCTGCCCGTCGTGTTCGTCTGCGAGAACAACCAGTGGATGGAGTACACGCCGATCGGCAGCGTGACGGCGACTGCGCTGCCGGCGGCGGACCGGGCGGCGGCGTACGGGCTGGAGCCGGTGGTCGTCGACGGCAACGACGTCACCGCCGTCTACCGGACGGCGTGCGCCGCGCTGGACCGGGCCCGATCCGGCGGGGGCCCGTCGCTGGTGGAGGCGCTCACCTACCGGCACGGCGGGCACTCCCGCGCCGACCCGGGCAAGTACCGGCCGGAGGGCGAGGTGGCCGCGTGGCTGGCCCGGGACCCGGTGCCGGCGTACCGGCGGGCCCTGCTCGCCGGCGGCATGGCCGAGCAGGTGCTGCGCGACGTCGAGGCCGCCGCCGACGAGGAGGTCGACGCGGCCACCGCGGCGGCCAAGGCGTCCCCGCCCCCCGATCTGAGCCTGGTGGAGACCGACGTATGGGCCGACGGGAGCTCGACATGGCGCAACTGACCTACCGCGAGGCCGTGGCGCGGGCGCTCACCCAGGAGATGGCTCGCGACCCGTCGGTGGTGTTCCTCGGCGAGGACGTGGCCGCGGCCGGGGGCGTCTTCAAGGCCACGACGGGGCTGTTGGAGCGGTTCGGCCCGTCCCGCGTCTGGGACACCCCGATCTCCGAGCAGGCCATCCTCGGCGCGGCCATGGGGGCGGCGATGACCGGGCTCCGTCCGGTCGCCGAGATCATGTTCTCGGACTTCTTGGCCGTCTGCTGGGACCTGCTGGCCAACGAGATCGCCAAGACGCGGTACATGACCAATGGGCAGGTCACCCTGCCCCTGGTGGTGCGTACCGGGAACGGCGGCGGGCTCCGCTTCGGCGCGCAGCACTCGCAGAGCCTGGAGAGCTGGGCGATGGCCGTCCCCGGGCTGAAGGTGGTGGCGCCGGCCACCCCCCGGGACGTGGTCGGCTTGTTCGCCGCGGCGGTGCGCGACCCGGACCCGGTGGTGTTCTTCGAGCACAAGGGGCTGTACCCGACGAAGGGGGAGGTTCCCGACGGCGAGGTCGTCGACGAGCTGGGGCGGGCCGCCGTCCGGCGGGAGGGCGGGGACTGCACGATCCTCGCCCTGGCCGCGATGGTGCCGCGCGCGCTGGCCGCCGCCGAGGAGCTGTCCGGCCTGGGCATCGAGGCCACCGTTGTCGACGTACGGTCGCTGGTGCCGCTAGACGCTCGGACGCTGCTGTCCAGCGTCGCCCGGACCGGACGGGTGTTCACCGTGGAGGAGAACCCGCGGCTGGTCGGCTGGGGCGCGGAGGTGGTCTCCCTCGTCACCGAGGAGGTCTGGGGCGACCTCGACGGGCCGCCGGTGCGCATCACCACGCCCCACGTGCCGCTGCCCGCCGCCGACGCCTTGGAGGACGCCGCCATCCCGTCCGTGGCCCGGGTCGTCGAGACCGTCCGCAAGGCCCTGGGCTGATGGGCATGGGGTCACCGACGGTCGCCCCGGACGACCGCTACGCCGCGGTGCAGTGGTAGGGAGGACGGCCCGTGTTCGAGGTGCGGATGCCACAGCTGGGCGAGACGGTCAGCACGGGGACGGTGAACGCCTGGCACAAGCAGGTGGGCGAGGCGGTCCGCGCCGACGAACCGCTGCTGGAGGTCGGGACGGACAAGGTCGACACCGACGTCGAGGCCCAGGCGGACGGGACCCTGCTGGAGATCCGGGTGGCCGTCGGCCAGGAGGTCCCCGTCGGGACGGTCCTCGCCGTCATCGGCTGACCGGCCGCCCGCGGCGTCAGGTGCGGGCGGCCCAGTAGTCCGGGGAGGCCTTGCTGCGGGCCAGCGCCTGGGCGTCCTCGAAGCCGGGCGCCATCGACGCCGCGGTCCCCGCCAGCACCTGGTGGTGCTCGATGTCCAGCAGCCGGATCCAGCTCTGCTGGCCCATCGTCAGGGCGATGAAGCAGCCGAGCTCCACCAGCTCCGGCTGGGTGAAGTTGCGGTGCAGCCGGTCCCAGAAGGCGTCGTCGGTCTGCAGGTGCCAGGTGATGGCCTCCGCATAGGCGAGGGCAGCCTTCTGGCGCTCGTCGTACCGGTCGGAGGACTCGAAGTTCAGCAGCTCGTCGTACTGCTGCTCCAGCAGGCCGGCCGTGCTGGCCTGCACAGACCGCTGGTTCCCGCAGTACTCGCACTTCACGCTGCGAGAGACGTACACCCGGCACAGCTCCTTGATGGCGTGGTCGCAGACCCCCTCCCGGAACAGCTGACGCCAGGAGTCGGCGAAGGCCCAGAACGCCGCGGGGACGTGGGCGCGCACCGCCGAGCTCTCCGGCCGAGGCGTCCCCTCCCGGGCACAGCGCTCCATCTCGGCGCGCATCCGGTCGTCCATCGCCGCCAGCGGCACGTAGCTGATCCGCGGTCCTGCCCCCACCGGTGCCTCCTTGCAATCGTTCGCTAGGCTGCCTTGACCCTAACCGATGCGCCCGGTCCAGGGGAAGGACCGGCCGAGCTCGACCGCCGACCCCCGCCCCTTGTAGCGATCACGCAGAAGTTGTCGGGGGTGGCGGTCAGGCGGTGGGGAAGACGTCGAAGGCCTCGGCCAGCCGGCCCTCGGGCAGCCCCCCGGCGCGGGCGTTCGCGGAGAGCCAGCCCCGGATGGTCCCATCCAGGTCCCCCATGTGCTCGGTCTGGCTGGCATGGGCGCGCAGCGCGGCCAGCTTCCGCTCGAAGGTGTCGGTGACGTCGACGACCCGCCTGGGTGAGGGCCGGCCCATCACCCACACCTCCGACACCGTCCAGGGCTCAAGGCCCTCGTCGTGCAGCAGCTCGGGGTGGGCGAACGGGTTGCGCGCATCCGGGTAGAGGGCGCGCAGCGCCGCCTCGCCGGCGGCCAGGTGGTCGGGGTGGCTCGCCCCGATGCGCTCCCAGTGCCGCTCGGGGCTCTGCACCAGCATCCGCTGCGGGCGCACCTGGCGGATCACCCGGCAGATGTCGCGGCGCAGGTCGAAGGTGGGCTCCAGCCGCCCGTCGCGGTACCCAAGGAAACGTACGTCGGTAACCCCGACGACCTTCGCGGCGGCGGCCTGCTCCGCCCGGCGGATGTCGGGGATGCGTTCCCGGGGCACCGCCGGGTCGAAGCCGCCGGCGTCCCCGTCGGTGCACACGCAGTAGGTCACCTCGATGCCGGCGTCGGTCCAGCGCCCGACGGTCCCGGCGGCGCCGAAGTCCACGTCGTCCGGATGCGCCGTCACCACCAGGACGCGTGCCACGTCGCCGTCGGCCAGCATGCCCATCCCCTCTCGCCGGCAGCCGTCGGCTCATCCTAGGAAGCCGGCGGGGCCCGCGGGCGCCGCCCGGTGGCCCCGCGCCGCGCCCCGGCGGCCGCAGCCGGGCGCAGCCGCCCCCACCTAGACTCGCTGCCAGCATGAGCACCCCCATGGACACCTCCCCTCCCCGGGCCCTGCCGGCCGCCGAGCGGCTGCTGGACGGGCTCAACCCGCCGCAGCGGGCGGCCGTCGTCCATCGCGACGGGCCGCTGCTCGTCGTCGCCGGGGCCGGCTCGGGCAAGACCCGGGTGCTCACCCACCGGATCGCCTACCTGCTCGCCGCCCGGGGCGTGCCGCCGGGGGAGATCCTGGCGATCACCTTCACCAACAAGGCCGCGGGGGAGATGCAGGAACGGGTCGCCCGGCTGGTCGGGCCCCGGGCCCGCGCCATGTGGGTCTCCACGTTCCACGCCGCCTGCGTGCGCATCCTGCGCCGGGATGGCCGGCGGCTGGGTTTCACCGGCAGCTTCTCCATCTACGACCAGACCGACGCCCGGCGGCTGATGGCCATGGTGTGCCGGGACCTCGACCTGGACCCGCGCCGCTACAGCCCGCGCGCGGTGTCGGCGGTGGTGAGCAACCTGAAGAACGAGCTGGTCGACCACGAGGCGTACGCCGCCTCGGCGCGCAACCAGGTCGAGCAGGTGTACGCCGAGTGCTACGCGCGCTACCAGCAGCGCCTGCAGCAGGCCAACGCCGTCGACTTCGACGACCTCATCGCCACCACTGTGCACCTGCTGCGGGCCTTCCCCGACCTCGCCGAGCACTACCGGCGACGGTTCCGCCACGTGCTCGTCGACGAGTACCAGGACACCAACCACGCCCAGTACGCCCTGGTCCGGGAGATCGTCGGCGGCACCGTGGACGACCGGGAGGTGCGGACGGTCGACGGCGAGCTGGTCCGCGCCGGCAGCGGCGTGCCGCCTGCGGAGCTGTGCGTGGTGGGCGACGCCGACCAGTCGATCTACGCGTTCCGGGGGGCCTCGATCCGAAACATCCTGCAGTTCGAGCACGACTACCCGAACGCCACGACGATCCTGCTGGAGCAGAACTACCGGTCCACGCAGAAGATCCTGACCGCGGCCAACGCGGTCATCGCCCGCAACCCGGGGCGCCAGCCCAAGCAGCTGTGGTCCGACGCCGGGCCCGGCCACCCGATGATCGGCTGCGTCGCCGACAACGAGCACGACGAGGCGACCTTCGTCGCCGAGGAGGTGGACCGGCTCGTCGACGCCGGCGAGGCGGCGTACGGCGATGTGGCGGTGTTCTACCGCACCAACGCGCAGTCCCGGGTGTTCGAGGAGGTCTTCGTCCGGGTCGGCCTGCCCTACCGGGTGGTGGGCGGCGTCCGCTTCTACGAGCGGCGCGAGGTGCGCGACGCGCTGGCCTACCTGCGGCTGGTGGCCAACCCGGAGGACACCGTGTCGCTGCGGCGGGTCCTCAACGTGCCGCGGCGGGGCATCGGGGACCGCGCGGTGTCCGCCTTGGAGGCGCTGGCCGCCCAGGAGCGCATCAGCTTCGCCCAGGCCCTGGACCGCTGCGCCGAGGCCTGGGGCCTGACCCCCCGGGCCCAGGGTGCGGTCCGGGGCTTCACCGCCTTGCTGGCCCGGCTGCGGGAGCGGGCCGGGGCGGGGACGGCCCCCGCGGAGCTGCTGGAGGACGTGCTGGTCCAGACCGGCTACCTCGCCGAGCTGGAGGGCTCCGCGGACCCGCAGGACGAGAGCCGGGTGGAGAACCTGCGCGAGCTCGTGGCGGTGGCCCGGGAGTACGCCGGGACGCACCCCGAGGGTGACCTGGCCGACTTCCTGGAGCGGGTCAGCCTGGTCGCGGACGCCGACGAGATCCCCGAGGGCGACGACCACGGCGGCGTGGTGACCCTGATGACCCTGCACACCGCCAAGGGCCTGGAGTTCCCGGTCGTGTTCCTCACCGGGCTGGAGGACGGGGTGTTCCCGCACCAGCGGTCGCTGGGCGACCCGGCGCAGCTGGAGGAGGAGCGGCGGCTGGCCTACGTCGGCATCACCCGGGCGCAGCGGCGGCTCTACCTGTCCCGGGCCGTGGTGCGCAGCTCCTGGGGGGCCCCGGCGCAGAACCCGGCCTCCCGGTTCCTCGACGAGGTGCCCGCCGGGCTGGTCGAGTGGCGCGGCGCCGGCCCGGTCGTCACGGCCGCCGACGTCGCGGTCCGCCCGGCTCGGCGGCCGGTGGGCGACCGGCCGGTGCTGGCCCTCGCCCCGGGGGACCGGGTGCGCCACGCCCAGTTCGGCCCGGGCACGGTGGTCGAGACCGAGGGGCAGGGGGAGCGGGCGGTCGCCGCGGTGGACTTCGGGGCGGTCGGGGTGAAGCGACTGCTGCTGCGCTACGCGCCGCTGGCCAAGGAGGAGCGCGCCGGCTGACCCGCGCCGGCTGACCCGCGCCGGGAGGCCCGGGTGGGGGCGCGCGGCGGGAGGCTACGGGTTGAGGCCCTTGGCCCGCAGGAAGGGCATCGGGTCGATGGGCTTCCCGTCGATGCGGACCTCCAGGTGCACGTGCGGCCCGGTGGTGTTGCCGGTGCTGCCGATCCGGCCGATGACCTGGCCGGTGTCCACCTGGTCGCCGACCTTGACCAGGATCGCCGAGAGGTGGGCGTACCAGGTCTCGGTGCCGTCCTCGTGGCGGATGGCGACCTTCTTCCCGTAGGGGCCGTCCCAGCCGGCGAAGACGACGGTGCCCTGGAGGATTGCCCGACCCGGGGTCCCCATCGGCGCCGCGAAGTCCTGGCCGGTGTGCCCGTTGGCCCACAGCCGGCCGCCGTCGCCGAAGCCGGCGGTGAGCTGGTAGCTCAGCACCGGGAGCACCCACGTCGTACGGGCCCGCTCCCGGGCGGCGCGCTCGGCCTCCGCCTGCCGGCGGACGGCCAGCGCCGCGGCCTCCGCGGCGACCTGCTGGGACCGGGCGTAGTCGAGGGCCTGCTGGAGCACCAGGGCGTCGGCGCGGGCCCGCTCGGTCTGCTGGTAGCGGGTGGCCCGCGGGGCCTGGGGGGCCGCCGCGGTGCCAAGGCTCCCGGCGGCGGTCGCCTCGACGAGGGGCAGGCCGGTCATCGCCCCGCTGCTGGCGATGCTGACGCCGCCGACACCCGCGGGCAGGTTCACTCCGCCGACGGTGACGAGTGCGGCGCCGATCGCGGCCGCGGTGAACGGCGTGTTCTGGTACTTCTTCCTCCGGTGGCGACCGGAGGCGTTTGGTGAGGGCGGCACGGGGAAACCTCGTGTCGGCTGCAGGGGACGGCCCGAACCATAACGGGCCGATCACGCCGAGGACAAACCCCCTGCGGCATTCCCGCGCCGCGTCGGCGTGTCCGCCGCAGCGGCCGGGCCACGATGCGGGGTCGGGTCGGAAGCGTCTCTCTGGGACCTGAGTTAACGGTTGTTACGAAAGGGACGCGAGCGACTCTGGGTCGGACCCTGCGTCGCCACCCCGGTACGGACCGTCGAGGGACCGGCCTGTGATCGGCATCACATCATCGGGGAGCGCCGTTCCCGCCGTGTCGAGCTGCGCGAGGATGGCGGCGATGCCGCGTCCCACGCTGCCGCGCGCCGGCAGGGACAGGTGGCCCACCCCGCGGACGAGGACGTTGGTGGCCGCCAGGTCGGGATGCACGACCTGGGCATGCTCCTTCGGGCTGATCATCTGGTCCAGGTCGCTCCAGAACGCCACGAACCGGGTGCGGCAGTCCGGTGCGGGCGCGTCGAGCTCGGCGACCAGGTCGCTGCCGGGGCACAGCTGGCGCAGCAGGGGGTGCGGGAACAGCTGGGCCCAGCGGGTGCCGCGGTGCGGCGAGCCGAGCGTCACCAGGGTGTGGACCCGCGCGTCGCCGCCGCGGCACTGGACGTAGTAGCGGGCGATCACCCCGCCCAGGGAGTGGCCGATGATGTGGACCCGCTCGTAGCCGGTCTCGGCGGTGAGCCGCTCCACCACCTCGGCCAGCGCGTCCGCGGCGGCGCGTACGTCGGTGGTGAGCGGGCTGTAGTTCGTGGTCACCACCCGGCCGAACCCCCTGCGGCGCAGGCGGTGCCGCAGCAGGGTGAAGACCGACCGGTTGTCCACCATGCCGTGCACGAGCAGGATCGGCGTACCGGCCGCCTCCACGTCGGCGACCAGCAGCCCCCGCTGGGCCGCCTTCAGACCCAGATCCGCGGTTACGCAGCCGATCTTGGCGTGATCGGGAAAGTTGGTCTTCCTGTGGGTGTGAGGCGGCTGCGGGCAGCGTTGGCCCGCCGGTCTGCCGGCCTCTCCGGGGAGATTCTCGTCGGGACGGGGGGTGGGCGTTCAGGACGGGGACGGCAGGGCGCGGATCCGGGCGAGCGCGGCCGGTAGCGTCGTGTTGTTCGGGGGCAGCCGCAGGGTCAGCCCGCGGGCGTGGCGGATCAGCCGGCCCGGCACGGCGAGCAGGTGAGCGCGCAGCGTGGTGATGCGGACCCGCCCGTCGTGGCGGACGGGGTGGGTGGGTCCGGTCAGCGCGTGCAGCATGACGTTGAGCGCGCCGGCGAGCACCGCCGCCTGCGTCCACGCCCGGTTGACGGCATGGTCGGCGGAGGGCAGGTGGAGCAGCCCGGCGCCGAGCTTCGCCTCGCGGATCCGGTCCTCGATCGAGGTGCGCCGACGGAACCACGCTTCCAGGCCGGGGATGGCCGAGTCGTTGGCGGGGATGTTGGTGACGATGAAGCTGACCGCGTAGCCGTGGTCGACCTCGCCGGCCTCCATCAGGGCCAGCTGGTCCTTGTCGATGGTGCGCCGCCGGCGGCTGCGCGGGTCCGCGGAGAGGTCGTCGGCGTCGAGGCGGACCCGGCGCACGACCGTGTGCGTGCCGGCCGGCCAGCCGGCGGGGGCGTAGGCGCAGGCGGCGACCTGCGCGCCGGGCATGCCGATCGCGTCCACCCAGGCGTCGTCGGGAATCTGCCGGTAGGCCCGCCAGGCCGCCGGGTTACGCTTCGCCGCGACCGCGAAGTCGCAGGCCGCGTCGACGGCCGCCTGCGCGAGCGCGGCGTCGAAGTAGCCGGCGTCCGCACGCACCCGGGGGCGGGCGCACACCGCGGCCGGCAGCACCGCCAGCGCGCGGCGCAGCAGGCCGGGGGCGTTCGGGCGCACGTCCTCGTCGCCGCCGATCAGGTCCACCGCCAGCGGCAGCTCCGCGTTCGCCCAGCTCGCCAGGTGCACCCGCCCGCAGCGCACCCCCGCGTAGTTCCACCCGACCCGCTGCTTGGTGCGCCCGTAGACCTCGATGTCGGTCGCGTCCAGGTCGATGGTCGGCGCCCGGGTCACCAGGTCCGCCCGCTGCTGCGCGGCCAACCGGCCCAGCCAGCCGGTGTAGACGGCGTGCAGCCCGGCCTCCACCCCGACGGCCTGCTCCTCGCCGATCCGCCGCGCCAGCGACCGGGCCGTGCTCGACGCGGCGACCGGCGCCTGCTCGCACAGCGTCACCCCCGCGTCGGCGCGCAGCCGGTCCAACCCGGACAGCCACGCCGCGCCGGTCAGCTGCGCGCTGGCCACCCCGACCAGCAGCTGCCCGCCGGTCAGGCCCCGCCGACGCGTCTTGATCCGCCCGACCCCGGCGTCCAGCGCCGCCACCACGCCGAGACGCCCCACCAGCTCGTCGAGCACCACCAGCCCGGCGAAGCCGGTCAGCGACGCGTCCGGCGCGCCGAGGCGAACCCGCCTCCGACCCCTGCCACCATGACGTAGTCTGCTCACCCAGAAGGTGCCTTCCTGCGAGGGTCGATCTGGACTTCAACACCCACATTCTCCCTTGCAGGACAGGCACTTTCTGCCTATGACACGCCCGCGATCACACCCCTACCTGCGGATCCGGGTCAGACCGGCGAGGGAGAACCGGTCCAGGTCCAGCCGGAGCCGCTCCTCCACCAGGCCCAGCGGGTAGATCGCCAGGTGCGCGCCGAGCCAGGCTGCCTCCAGGGCCACCCCCTGCACGTGGCGGGGGCTGGGCATCCCGACCCGCCACAGGTCCCAGGGACCGGGGACGTGGGCGCCGAACAAGCCGCGGCGTCGGGCCGGCACTCGCGACGCGTGCGGTCGGTCCATGGGCTCCCGTCCCACCGGCTGGCCTTCTCGCTGGCCCGGCACAGTAATGGCCTGCCCGTGCCTTGTCCCGGCAAACCGCCGGTCGTTACCGGTCCGCTACCCTCCCAGCAGGGAGGACGCCCATGGACAAGGCCCCGGACCAGGCCCCGGACCAGGCCCCGGACCGGCCCCCGCAGGGGAGCGAGCGGCTGCGGGTGGTCATCGCCAAGCCCGGGCTGGACGGGCACGACCGGGGGGCCAAGGTCGTGGCCCGAGCCCTGTGGGACGCCGGGGTCGAGGTGATCTACACCGGGCTGCACCAGACCCCCGAGCAGATCGTGGCCACCGCCATCCAGGAGGACGCCGACGCGATCGGCCTCTCCGTGCTGTCCGGCGCGCACCTCACGCTGTTCGCCCGGGTGCTGGAGCTGCTGCGAGCCCAGGACGCCGCCGACATCGTGGTCTTCGGCGGCGGCATCATCCCGGCGGCGGACCTCCCCGAGCTGGCGCGGATGGGGGTCGCCGCCGTCTTCACCCCCGGTACGCCGACCCAGCAGATCGTCGACTGGGTGCGCACCCATCTGGGCAGCGCCGCCCACGCCGCAGGATCTGCATGATCGCTACAGGGGTGGGGGGGTAGGGGGTAGGGGTCAGTGGGCCGGGCCGTGCACCTGGTCCCACCCCTGGTCCCGGTCCCACCCCTGGCCGGGGTCGGCGCCCCCGGCGCCGACCACGGGCAGCCGCAGGGTCGGCGGGTCCAGCGGCGAGGTGGCGACGGTCACCGGCTGCACCGGGTCGGCGTTGCGGTAGGCCGCGTCGGTGGCGGCGAGCACCAGGCGCAGCCGGTGCCCGGCGGCGAAGCGGTGCACGATGCCGGGCAGCTCGATGCGCACCGGCGCCGTGACGTCGGCCACCCGGGTGGGGGACACCAGCCGGTTCACCAGGGTCACCGAACCGTCCGGTGCCACGTCGTAGATCTTGGCGAAGACCAGCAGCTGGGCCGCGGGGCCGGCCCCCTGCACCGCGGCCACCGCCGGCGCGTCGAAGCGCACGTCCAGGGTGGGCACGCCGACGACGTCCACGGCCCGCGGCAGCGCCGGGCCGGTCCACGCCGCGAAGGTGCCCGGGGCGTCGTACGGCGGGGTGACCCCGTCGGGCACCCGGGAGCCCTGCAGGGCCGAGGTCTCCGAGTAGCTCGCCGCCGCGCCCCCGCCCGGGTTGGCCCAGCTGGCCGACCCCGGCGTGACCGCGGAGCGGCGCGGGGTGAGCGTGCCCGACCCGCTCAGGTACAGGGGCACCGGCCGCCCCACCGGGTAGGCCGGGGCGCTCGCGTACGCCGGCGCGGCGCTGCCGGTGTAGGAGACCCAGTCCCGGAAGTAGGCGAACTCCGGCCCGGTGTCCACGGGCGCGTCCTTGAGCCAGCGTTCGAACCAGGCCAGGAACCGGGCGCCCTCGTACGTCGCCGCCGGGTCGCCGCCGGACAGGTCCAGCTCCCCGGGCGCCGGTGTCCCCTGGCTGTGCCCCCACGACTGCCAGATCATCGCCACCGGGGTGCCGGCCGCCTTCAGCGCCCGGTAGGTGGCCACCGCCTCCTGCAGGTTGAACAGGGTGTCGGCCTGGCCCTGGGCCAGCAGGGTGGGCACCCGCACCCGGGACACGTACGAGGCCACCGACGCATGCCGGGCCAGCGCCAGGGTCGCCTCGTCCGGGTAGCCCAGGACGTCCATCGTCGCCTTGGCGCGGCACACGTCGTCGGCGAAGTTCGGGCAGGGGCCGACCACCCGGCTCGGGTCGTACCGGGCGCCCTGTACGCCGGCGACGATGCCCGCACCGAAGAACAGGGAGGTCCAGCCCACCTTCTCCGTGCCCGGGGTGGCGTAGGTCACCCCACGGGTGAAGGAGGTGTTGTTCGGGGCCAGCGCGTAGGCCAGGTCGTTCCACGTGATGACCGGGATGAGGGCGTCGATGCGCGGGTCCACCGCGGCGGCCGCGAACTGCACCTGGCCGCCGTACGAGCCACCGATCATCCCGACCCGAGGGTCGTCCGGGCGGGCCACCCCGTCGTGGCTCACCGGGTCCTTGCGGACCCCGGTGACCCGGGTGCCGTCGGTGGCGGCCAGCGACCCGCCGAGGAAG
>JBMOMH010000344.1:0-2845 GCA_049323135.1 Actinomycetota bacterium | reverse complement strand
CCAGCTGGCTGGCCGCCACCCCGTCCCAGTCCGGGTCGTCGAGGTAGATCTTGCAGCCGGAGCCGCCGAAGCCGAGGCCGGAGTAGGACAGCACCACGTAGCCGCGGCGGCCGAAGGCCAGGCCGATGCCGCGCTGGTCGTCCTTGGACCCACCGAACCCGTTGGTGGTGAGGATCGCCGGCCAGCCTTCCGCCGGGCGGGGCGTGGTCGGCGTGTACAGGTCGGCGACGACGTCGCAGCGGGTGTCCCGGGCCGGGCCGACCACCACGCTCAGGTGCACGGTGCGCACCGACGGGTCCCCGGTGGCGGCGCCGGCCGGGCCACCCAGCGGCCCGACGGTCAGCCCGGCGGCCAGGACGGCGGCCAGCCCGGCGGCCAGTACGGCGGCCGGTCTGGCGGGGGCGGTACGGAGGGGACGGGGCACGAGGACCTCCCGGGGCGGCGTGGGCGGCCTGCCCAACGACCCCGGCGCGGACCGGTTACGCCGCCGGGCTACCCTGCCCGGGCAGCCGAGCGGAACGGCAGAACGGCGGAACCGGCGACCGGGCCGGACCACGGCCGAAAGGGACATGCCCTCGTGGACCTGATGGAGTACCAGGCCAAGCAGCTGTTCGCCGCGCATGGCGTGCCCGTGCTCGGCGGCGAGGTCGCCGACACCCCCGAGGAGGCCGCGGCGGTGGCGGCCCGGCTGGGCGGCCGGGTCGTCGTCAAGGCCCAGGTGAAGACCGGGGGCCGGGGCAAGGCCGGCGGGGTGCGGCTGGCCGACGGGCCAGCGGCCGCCCGGGACACGGCGGCCGCGATCCTCGGCCTGGACATCCGCGGGCACCGGGTGCACCGGGTGCTGGTGACCGAGGCGAGCGACATCGCCGAGGAGTGGTACGTCTCCTTCCTGGTCGACCGGGCCAACCGCACCTACCTGGCCATGGCCAGCGTGGAGGGCGGCATGGAGATCGAGCAGATCGCCCGGGAGAAGCCGGCGGCCCTGGCGAAGGTGCCGATCGACCCGCTGGTCGGTGTCGACGCGGCCGTGGCGAAGGACATTGTCGCCGCCGCCCGGTTCCCCGTCGACGTGGCCGACCGGGTTGCCGAGGTGCTTCTGGCGCTGTGGCAGGTCTTCACCGCCGAGGACGCGACCCTGGTGGAGGTCAACCCCCTGGTGCGCACGCCTGACGGGCGGGTGCTGGCCCTGGACGGCAAGGTGACCCTCGACGACAACGCCGCCTTCCGCCACCCCGAGCACGCCGCGTTCGTCGACCACCGGGCGGCCGACCCGCTGGAGGCGCGGGCCCGGGAGAAGCACCTGAACTACGTCAAGCTCGACGGCGAGGTCGGCATCATCGGCAACGGTGCCGGGCTGGTGATGAGCACGCTGGACGTGGTGGCCGCCGCCGGCGCCGAGCTCGGCGGGGTCCGCCCCGCCAACTTCCTGGACATCGGCGGGGGGGCGTCGGCCGACGTGATGGCCAACGGCCTGGAGATCATCCTGTCTGACCCGGCGGTGCGCAGCGTGTTCGTCAACGTCTTCGGCGGCATCACCGCCTGCGACGCGGTGGCCAACGGCATCGTGCAGGCGCTGCGGCTGCTGGAGGAGCGCGGCGAGGAGCTGCGGCTGCCGCTCGTCGTACGGCTGGACGGCAACAACGCCGAGCTGGGCCGGCGCATCCTCGACGAGGCGGCCTTCCGGCACGTCGAACGGGTGGACACGATGGACGGTGCCGCGCGGCGCGCGGCCGAGCTCGCGGCCGCCGCGAGGTAAGGGGACCGCTGATGGCCATCCTGCTCACCGAGCACAGCCGCGTCCTGGTGCAGGGCATCACCGGCGCCGAGGGGACCCGGCACACCCGGCGGATGGTCGCCTCCGGCACCCGGGTGGTCGCCGGGGTGACCCCGGGCAAGGCCGGTCAGGACGTCGACGGCATCCCGGTGTTCGGCACCGTGGCGGACGCCGTCGCCGAGACGGGGGCCGACGTGTCCGTCGTCTTCGTGCCGCCCCGCTTCGCCAAGGACGCGGTGCGCGAGACGGTGGATGCCGGGGTGCCGCTGTGCGTGGTCATCACCGAGGGCATCCCCGTGCACGACACCGCCGAGTTCTTCCGGTACGCCGAGCGGGCCGGCACCACCCGGCTGGTCGGGCCAAACTGCCCGGGGCTGATCAGCCCCGGCCGGTCCAACGCCGGCATCATCCCGGCCGACATCACCAAGGGCGGCCGGATCGGGCTGGTCAGCAAGAGCGGCACGCTGACCTACCAGATGATGTACGAGCTGCGCGACATTGGCTTCTCCACCTGCGTCGGCATCGGCGGCGACCCGGTCATCGGCACCACGCACATCGACTGCCTGGCCGCCTTCCAGGACGACCCCGAGACCGACGTCGTGGTCATGATCGGGGAGATCGGGGGCGACGCCGAGGAGCGGGCCGCGGCGTACATCGCCGAGCACGTCCGCAAGCCGGTCGTCGGCTACGTCGCCGGCTTCACCGCCCCCGAGGGCAAGACCATGGGGCATGCCGGGGCCATCGTGTCCGGGTCCAGCGGCACCGCCGCGGCCAAGCAGGAGGCCCTGGAGGCGGTCGGGGTCCGGGTCGGGCGCACCCCCAGCGAGACCGCCCGCATCGTCCGGGAGCTCGTCGGCCGGTAGGCCGACGGGGCGTGTCGCTGCGCACCCGCCGGGCTGCCGGCCGGCACGATGGGTCGGTGCGTGCGGGCGGGGGCAGCCGGTGACCCGGCTACTGACGCGGCCGGAGCCGCCTGCCCCGGGGGCCGACACGGCCGCCGACAGGGGGGCCGACCGGTCCGGCCTGGGCCGGCTGGTCGCCACGGGGCTGCTCGCCGCCGGGTGGGCGGCC
>JBMOMH010000343.1:28357-31861 GCA_049323135.1 Actinomycetota bacterium | reverse complement strand
CTGCGCCTCGTGCCCGCCGCCGGGCTGGTCGTCGGCGTGCTGCTGGTCGGGGTTGGTGTCGCGGTGCTGGCCGGGCGCCGGATCTCGAGCGGACCGCTGGGCCGCTTGGGGACGCTCGGCCCGGGCCAGGGGAAGGACACCTCCCGGCTGGTGGCCTTCGGGGCCGGCTACGCGGTGGCGTCGGTGGCGTGCACGCTGGCCATCCTGCTGGCGGTCGTCGGGCAGGCGCTGGCCACCGGCAGCTTCCCGGCGATGGTCGCCGTCCTGGCGGCGTACGGGGCCGGGGCAACCACGCTGCTCACCAGCGTGGCCGTGTCGACCGCGGTCGCCGGCTCCGTCCTGGCGACGCGGCTGCGCCGGACGCTGCCGTTCACCGGCCCCCTGTCCGGGCTGTTGCTCGTCCTGTCCGGGACCTACCTGGTGGCCACCCGCCTGGGCGGTGTACAGGACACCCCGGCCGTCCACGCGCTGACCGGGTGGGTCGACGGGGCATCCGCCCGGGCGTCGGCGCTGGTCGGGTCGGTCTACCTGTGGTTCGCCCCGGTCCTGCTGAGCCTCCTGGCGCTCACCGCGCTGCTGGTGCTGCGGCGCCGCCGGTTCCCGTCCCGGCCCACCGAGAGTCCGGAAGCTGCCTGCTGCGAGGCTGGAGAGGTGACCCCCGACCGGACCAGGGCGTGAGCCGACGCGTCCTGCGGGGCATCCTCCCCAGCGGGCTGGCGGCGCTGTTCGTGCTGCTGGCCGCTGGCCCCGCGCTGGCGCACCCCACGCTGCTCACCACCGTTCCGCCCGCCGGGTACGCCACCACCGAACCCCCCGCGGTGGTCAGCATCCGCTTCGACGAGCCGGTCACCGTGCGCCAGCTCGTCCTACGCGGGCAGGGCCGCGGGCCGGTCGGGACCAGCCGGGTGACGATGTCCGACGGCGGCCGCCGCGCCACGGTGGGCCCGGTCGAGCCGCTGCCCCCCGGCCGCCCGCTGCCCGCCCCCCTCCACCGCTGGTGCGCCTTGGTGGGGCGGTGGGGGCCGCGGGGGCGGTGGGGTTGGCCCTGCACCAGCTGGGCGGAGGCAACCCGTTGGCCGGGCTGGCTGGCGCGTCGCTGGCCGATCTGTGGGGCTCCTCATCGGGACGGCTGGTCACGGTGGAGGCCGTCGCCTTCGGCGTGGCGGGTCTGGCCGGCCGGTGGCGGGGAGCCGGCGTCCTGGCGCTGTCCGTCGTGGTGCTCGCCGAGGCGGAGCGCAGCCACCTGCGGGCCGCGGGGCAAGGATGGGGCAGCCTCACCATCGCGGTGCACCTGGCGGCGGCCGCGGTGTGGCTCGGTGCCCTCGTGCACGTCCTACGTGCCGCGTTCCGGTGGCGCGACACCCCCGGGCAGGCGCGCGGACTACTCGCCAGCTATGCGCTGCTTGCGCTGGTGCTCTACCTGACGGTGGTTGTCGTCACGGGCACGGTCGCCGCCGTCCTGGTGCTGCCCAGCTGGTCCGCGCTGTGGCGCACGCCGTACGGCGTGGTGCTGCTCGGGAAGCTCGCCCTCGTGCTCGCCGTCTCGGTGCTGGCCCTGGCCGCCCGGCGACGGCTGCGCGACCCGGCTCCGGTCCGCGCCGGCACGCCGATCGGCCGGCTCGTCCAGGGCGAATGAGTCGGGCTCGTCGCCGTCCTGGCCGTCACCGCGCTGCTGACTGCGCTGCCGCCCCCGCCCGACCCGTCGAAGGGGCTCGCCTACCCGCCCCCGGTGGCCGAGCCTGCGGTGCGGCTGGGCACCCTCGCCGGCCAGGTCACGACCGGCCTGGTGGCCAGCGAGGACCATGTGGAGATCCGCCTGCAGGTGCCCGAGGCCGACCCCAAATGCCCGGCCCCGTTACCAGGTGGCCGGAACGGTGGCCGGGCCACAGGGCCCGCCGCGCCCGCTGGTCCTGACCGGCTGCGGCGACGGTTGTTTCCTGGCACCGGTGACGTGGGCGCGCACCGGACCCAGCCGGGTGGAGCTGACCGTTGCTGCGGAAGGATGGCGGGGCGGCCCGGCGCGCTTCCAGGTGCCCTGGCCCCCTCGGCCTCGGGCGGACCTGCTGCCGCAGGTGCTCTCGGTCATGCGCCAGCAGCCGGCCCTGACCCTGACCGAGACCTCGACCAGCGACACCTCCGGCCCCACGCCGCCCAGCACGACCCTGCAGATGACCGGGGCCGCGCTGGTGGACCGGGAGCCCTACCGGTCCGGGGTGGTGAGCAGCGTCGTCGAGCTCGGCCGAGACGGTGGGGCGACGGAGGTGGGCTTTGCCATCACCGGCGAGGGCATCTTCGTGCGACTGGTGGTGGACGACGCGGGCAGGATCCTCCGCGAGGAGATCACCTCGCCGAACCACCTCATCGTGCACACCTTCAGCTATCCCTCGGCAGGGTAGGTGCGGGGAGGCAGGGTCTTGTCCTTCGGTGCGACAGAGAGGTAGGGCAGTGGCATGACAGTGTGCCGGGCGCGCGGGCCGACACCTCGGGTCATCCTGGTGTTGGCCGTCCTTGCCGTGGCTCTCGGGGGCTGTGCGGGCGCCCCGTCCGGGTCGCCGGCCGGGGCGGCCACCGCGGCGCGGTCGGCCCAGCTGTCACAGCGCAACGTCCTCGTCATCGGTGGCGCGGACAACCGGTTCCACCCGCAGGACTTCGTACTCGAGGCCACATCACCCGGGCGGTACGAGATCACCTTCGCGGTCCCGACCGGTGGGCAGCGGCACACCATGCAGAGCGACGCCCTCAAGTTCGACACGGGGTATGTCAACCCGGGAGAGATGGTCCGCTTCGCCTTCACCGGTACGCCGGGCACCTACGAGTACTACTGCCGGGACCACCGGGGCGTCGGCATGGTTGGGCGGATCACCCTGCGTTAGGGGGCGGACGGAGCCCTACAGCGCCAAACCGGTGTCCCCGCCTGCGGCGTCTATGCCGTATGCCCGGCGCTGACCAGGAGCTCGCCGGTTGCCGGCTGGGGAGCTGGTGGTAGCGGCTTGCGGCGTCCGGCGCGCACCCCGTTGGCGATGACGACGACCTCGGCGAGCTCGTGGACCAGGACGACCGCAGCCAGGCCGAGAACGCCGAACAGCGCCAGCGGCATCAAGGCGATCACGATGGCCAGGGACAGGGCGACGTTCTGCCGCATGATGCGCCGGGCCCGGCGGGCGTGGGCGAACACCTGGGGCAGGTGCCGCAGGTCCTCCCCCATCAGTGCCACGTCGGCGGTTTCGAGGGCGACGTCGGTGCCCATCGCCCCCATCGCGATGCCCAGGTCGGCGGTGGCCAGCGCGGGCGCGTCGTTGACCCCGTCGCCGACCATCGCGGTGGCCTGCCGTTCGCGCAGCTGGGCGACCAACCGGGCCTTGTCCTCGGGGCGCAGCTCGGCGTGCACGGTCTCGATGCCGGCCTCGGCGGCCAGCGCGCGCGCGGTGGCCGTGTTGTCCCCGGTGAGCATGGCGAGGTGGTAGCCGTCCTGGTGCAGCCGGGCGACGACCTCGGCGGCCTCCG
>JBMOMH010000343.1:0-28347 GCA_049323135.1 Actinomycetota bacterium | reverse complement strand
CGTCGCGGACCGCGACCGCGCCGATCACGGCTCCGTCGTCCTCGACGAGGACGGCGGTGGCGCCGGCCCGCTGCATCCGCTCCACTTCTGCGGCGAGCGGGCCAGGCTCGAGCCAGCCGGGGCGGCCGAGGCGAACGGGCCGGCCAGCCAGCCGGCCGGTCAGGCCCGCGCCCGGAACCGCCTCGACATCGGTGGCCGGGGTGGCGTCATGGACGGCGGCCAGGAGGGCGCGGGCCAGCGGGTGCTCGCTGCGGGCCTCCAAGGCCGCGGCGACCGCGAGCACCCGCTCCGGGGACGCGCCGTCCGCCGGGGCCACGCCGACCACGGCCGGTCGGCTGCGGGTCAGCGTGCCGGTCTTGTCCAGCGCCACGGCCCGGATCCTGCCGAGGGCCTCCAGGGCCGCGCCGCCCTTGACCAGGGCGCCCTGCCGGCTGGCCGCACCCACCGCCGCGATCACGGTGACCGGCACCGAGATGGCCAGCGCGCACGGGGAGGCGGCGACCAGCACCACCAGCGCCCGCTCGACCCAGGTGGCCGGGTCGCCCAGCAGGCTGCCCAGCGCGGCGATCAGCGTGGCGGCCACCAGCACCCCGGGCACCAGGGGCGCGGCGATCCGGTCGGCCAGCCGCTGTGCGGCGCCCTTGCGGGACTGCTCGGCCTCCACGATCCGCACGATCCGGGCCAGCGAGCTGTCCTCGGTGGTGGCGGTCACCTCGACCTCGAGGACCCCGGTGCCGTTGATCGACCCGGCGAACACCTCATCCCCCGGGCCGGCCTCCACCGGGACGGACTCCCCGGTGATCGCCGACACGTCCAGCGCGGTCCTCCCGGAGGTGATCACCCCGTCGGTGGGCACCCGCTCCCCGGGCCGGACGACCAGGACGTCCCCGACGCGCAGCTCGGCCGGCGGGACCACCACCTCGACCCCGCCGCGGCGTACCGTGGCCCGCTCGGGCACCAGCGACAGCAGCGCCCGCAGCCCGCGCCGGGTCCGGGCCAGCGCATACTCCTCCAGCCCCTCGCTGATCGAGAACAGCATCGCCAGCGTCGCGGCCTCCCCGACCTGGCCGAGCAGGACCGCGCCCACCGCGGCGATGGTCATCAGCGTGCCCACGCCGATCCGGCCGCGGCCCAGGCGGCGCAGGGTGCCCGGGACGAACGTGGCCGCACCCACCAGCAGGGCGGCGGCCTCCAGGGTCAGTGGCAGCCAGGGGGGCGCGGCGGCCCGGCCGGCGAGGACCGCGCCGAGGAGCAGGACCGCGGCCGTCGCGGCCGCCTGCAGCTCGCGGACCTGCCACAGCCGCTCCGGCTCGTGCTCCTCGACCTCCTCACCGGCCGGGGGCGTCGGGTCCTCGTGCGTGCAGCAGGCGTTGCTCATCGAGTGCTCTCCTTAACAGGGGTGCCGACGGAGGCGTCAGTCCCGTACACCGGGCACAGGGCCGCCGCATTGCCGGTGGCGGCCAGCAGCGTTTCGGCACCGGCGAGCAGGTCCATCAGCTCCGGCCGGCTCAGCGCGTAGAAGACCTGCCGGCCCTGCGGGCGGCCGGCCACCAGCCCACAGTCCCGCAGGCACGCCACGTGCGCCGACACCGTCGACTGGGCCAGGCCCAGCTCGGCCACCAGGTCCACCACCCGGGCCTCCCCGTCGGCGGCCAGCCGGCGCACGATGGACAGGCGGGTCACGTCCGACAGGCTGTGGAACAGCGCCGCCGCCGCCGCCAGCCCAGGGCTCGTCTTCGGCCCGACACGGGCCTCGGTCATCGACACGGGGCGATGATAGCGAGTAACCCCTCTGAATGGCAACAGGGCCCCCTGGACCCGCAGGGCACTAGGGCCAGGCGCGACGGCCGGTACTGAGGTGCTGCAGGTAGGCGTTGTACGCGGCCAGCTCGGCGTCGCCATCTCGCTCGGCGCGGGCGTCGTACCGGCGCTGCTCCCGCTCGTCGGCATGGACCCATGCCCAGGCCATCGCCACCGCCATGATGGCGACCGGGTAGTCACCTAGACCCCAGGCCAGGGCCCCGCCGAGGTTCTGCTCCTGCATCAGGGTGCGCCCCCAGGTTCGTCCCAGGCTGGCGAACCAGTCCTCGGCGAGGACTTGACGGCTGCCCATCAGCACCACGCCGAAGAAGGCGTGGAAGCCCATCGTGGCCACCAGCAGAATGAGGCGGAACAGGTACGGCGGCCGAGCCGGGCCGGGGTCCACGCCGCAGATGACCGAGGCGAACAGGTACCCGGTGACCAGGAAGTGCACGGTCATAAGGACGTGGCCGACGTTGCTGCGTAGGGCGAACTCGAAGAAGGGGGAGTAGTAGAAGAACACCAGGCTGCCGAGGAACACCCCCGTGGCGACCAAGGGATGAGCGACGACCGCCAGTGGCCGGGAATGCAGGGCGGTCAGCAACCACTCGCGCGGTCCGCGGCTGCCGTCCCTCCGCGGCGGCAGCGCCCGCAGGGCGAGGGTCACCGGCGCGCCGAGCACGAGGAACACGGGAACGCCCATGGCCACCGTCATGTGCTGGACCATGTGCATGCTGAACAGGACGTTGCCGTAGACGCCGGGTCCGGAGCTGGTCGCCCAGAGCAGGCCAGCCGAGCCGACGAGCCAGGCAGCCGTGCGACCCGCCGGCCAGCGGTCACCGCGCCGACGTAGGCGCCGTACGGCGAGCAGGTAGGACGTCACCGCGATAAGCGACACCGGTGCCCACAGCCCGTCCAGGCGCCATTCGCTAACCCAGCGCAGCGGCGTCAGAGGCGGCGGCAGGGGCGCGCCGAGCAGCGCCTCGGCCGCCGTCGCAGCCGGAGGGGACGGGGTGGCCGCGCCGGTGCGGGCGAGGGCGACGGCCAACCCGATGGCCAGGCCCATGACCAGGACCTCGACGGTGGCCAGCCGACCGAACAGCCGACCGCGAGCGGTTGGGTCGTGACCAGCCGCCCGGACGACCCGAGCGCGTTGCCACCAGCCTAGGACGCCGAGCGTCAGCAGCGCCGCGGTCTTCGCGAGCAGGATCGCGCCGTACGTACTGGCCAGGTCCCGCCACGACGCCAGCCGCGCCACGGCCGCCAGGACGCCGGACCCGGCGACGAGCGCGAAGCACCACCCGGCCAGTCGGGAGTAGCGCTGCACCGTCGCCAGCAGCTGGTCTCCGAGGGACCGATGCAGGGCGAGCATGCCGACCAGCCCGCCGACCCAGACGCTCACTCCGACAAGGTGCATGGCCAGCGTGTTAACGGCCGCCCCATGGTTGGTGCCGGACTCATGCCCGGCCACCGCGAGCGGGAGCAGGGCCCCGATGCCGAGGACGGCGAGGATCCCAGCGGTGGTGGTACGCCGCGCCAGGGACGCGCCCACCGTTGTGCCGAGCGCCAGGACCAGGCTCGTCGCCAGGGCGAGCTCACCGCCTGGCCCGCCGCTGTCACCGCCGGCGTCGGCTGCGGTGGAGAGGAGCACGGCGGCCCCCGCCGACACCCACACCGCTCCGGCGGCGGCCGCCAGCCGGACGGCCCGGCGGCGCACCCCGCCGAGCAGGGCAGGCGGGCTTCCGTGCGCCACCGGCAGCACCGTGGCGGCGAGGACCAGCAGGCCCACGGTCACCGCCGCACCGAGGTCGTGGACGGTTCGGAGCGCCGGCAGCACCCAGTGGGCCGACCACGCGGGGCCGGCAACGTCCGGGCCCGAGGGTAGGCCCCCGGACCAGGACAGTACGGCGAGGGTCAGGCCGGGGCCCAGGGTCAGCGCCCCTGCGATGGCGAGCCACCGCAGGGACCGTGGTCGCGTCGCACGGGCCTGGACCGTCATCGGGACACCGACGTCACGACTCGGCGTCAGCCCCTGGGACCGGGTTGCCTTGGGGCGACGGCACGGTGTTCGCCTGCCGCGGGGTACGCCACGCCCCGACGGCGCTCAGCACGGCCAGGGCTTCGGTGGCCACGGCCAGAATCCCGAGGGGCTCGGCCCAGTTGCCCACGTCGTCCGCGAGCAACGGGAGCGGCACGATGCGTGAGGCGGCGTAGGTCAGCACGGCGGCCGTGCCCAGGACTGCGGCGCTGAGGTACACCGCCCGTGTGTCGGCGGTGAGCAGGACCGCCGCGGTGGCGAGGCTGGCATACGTGAAGACCACGAAGGCCACCCCCATGTACGTCGCCTCCTGCAAGTGCTCAGGGATCACCGGCAGGTGCGCTGCGGCGGCGACGATGAGCGCTCCGGCCGTGACCCAGCGCAGGGGGGACGCGAGGGGCTGCGGGTCGGGCCGCCTCCAGGGTCGCTTCCTCACGGCACCGCCACCCCGCGGTCGCGGAGGAGCTGCTGCATCTGGACGATCTCGGCCCGCTGTGCGGTGGCGATCGTCCGGGCGAGGGCCCGTACCTCCTCGCGCTGGGCGCGCGCGGCTGCCGCCTCCGCCATGGTCACGCCGCCTCGGTGGTGGCTGATCATCAGGCGCAGGAACTGGATCTCCGCGTCCCGCCCCTGGGCCTGGGCGAGACGCTGGAGGTCGGCTGCGGTCGCCATGCCCGGCATCTGCCCGTCGGGGGCCGTGCCCATGGGCCCCGCGCCACTCGTCATCCCGGCGCCACCCATCCCACTTCCCTCGGCGGATTCGGTCATCCACGCCATCGGCGGACGGTCCGCCGCCTGGGGGAGTCCCCACTGACGCAGCCAGGCATACATCTGGCCGATCTGCTGCTGCTGGCTGGTGATGATGTCGTAGGCGATGGCACGGATCGTCGGGTCGTTCGTCTTGTCCCGGATCACAAAGGCCATCTGCACGGCCTGCGCGTGATGGGTCTGCATGTCGCGCGCAAATCCGGCGTCCGCGCCGTCGTCGGCAGGGGCCACCGGACCCGTGGCGGCGTACCCGACGACCGCCGCGGTGAGCAAGGCGAGCACGCCGATCACTGTCAACATGACCCGTCGAGCCAGCGGACTGGCGCTGGCCCCCGCGTCGAGGCCCCGCTCCGCTGCTACCGAGCCAGCCAGGGGAGCCCTGGTGAGTCCGCTCATCTACGGCCCCGTCGGGGCGGTGGGCATGGTCGTGCCGTCCGTTCCCCCGGTGCAGGCAGCGCCTGACTCGGGGGCCTGCGGCCCCTGCCGGTAGGTGCGGATGAACTCGCCCAGACGCTTGTCGTCCGCTCCCGTGAGCTGGAGCTGCTTCCCCCAGGCGGAGGCCACGACCGGGGCCGGGAGCCCGGGGTAGGGGGAGAGGAGCTCGTAGGTGTTACCCATCATCTTCTGGAGCGTGGCGACCTGGTCCTTCGGGAGGTCCGGCTGGTAGGTCACCCACACCGCCCCGTGCTCCAAGGAGTGGACCGCGTTCTCGTTCGGCACCGGCTGCTGGTAGGTGGCGCAGTTCAACCAGATCGGCGCGTGCTCCCCGCCCGCGGGCGGGGTCTGCGGGTAGTTCACCTTGGTCGTCACGTGCGCGGGCGAGACCTGGAAGGACTGCACCCCGCTGAGATCGGGCCGGTTGGCGTTCCGACGGACCAGGTCGAACCCGGTCAGCGAGGTCAGCACGAGGAGGGTCACCCCGACGGAGCCCCAGATGAGCACCTTGTGGCGGCGCTCCCGGGCGGCCTGCTCCTTGCGCAGCTGGGCGAGCCGCTCTGCCCTCGCCTCCCGCTGGCTGCGCGCGCCCTTACCGGTGGCCATCTGGTCGCCGCTCCTTTCGCCGGTACTCTCGCGATGCTCTCAGGGGTCCTCCGTGGTCCGACGGGGGACTACGTAGCGGTCTGGCGTGCTGCCCGTCTCCGTCGTACGGGGAGCACGAGGAGCGCCGCGCCGCTCACGATGGCGACGTCGGCAAGGTTGAAGGTCGGCCACCAGCCCACGCTCAGGTAGTCGGTGACCCGGCCATCCGGCAGTCGGTCGATCACATTGGCGAGCGCGCCGCCCAGCACCAGGCTGCCGCCAAAGAAGGGCAGACGGTGGGTCAGCACGGCAGCTGCCAGGATAACACTGATGCCCATGGTGAGGGCGAGGACCAGTCCGGGTGCCGCTCCCGCCCCGAGCCCGAAGGCAACCCCCGGGTTGTAGGCCAGGCGCAGGGTGAGGACACCGAGGGACACGTCGGTCCCGACCAACTGCTGGTCGGCCCACGCCTTCCCCATCCAGGCGACGGCGAGCACGGACGCGGTGGTCACGGCGACCGCGGTCACGGTCCGACGCTGCAGCCGGCCGGTCCAGCGGGCCGCCCCCTCCCGCGTCATCGTGGGTCCCCGGCGCCGGGCCTAGAAGCCGGAGGGTTCTTCGACATGTTCGACCGGCTCGAGCTGGATGGTCGGATGGGTCACCGCGTAGCGTTCGGCGAGGATCTGTCGGGTTTGGTCCAAGACCGTATGCCAGTCGGCGTCGTCCTCCACGACGACGTGCGCGGTGGCCGCCTCCATGCCGCTGGTGAGGGTCCAGATGTGCAGGTCGTGGACCTCCCGCACGCCGGCCACCGCGGCCAGGTCACGGGCCGCTGCCGCCACGTCGAGCCCGGGCGGGGCGACCTCCATCAGGATGCGCAGCGCGTGTCGCATGAGCCGCCACGTACGCGGGAGGATGAACAGCCCGATGGCCACGGCCACGATGGCGTCGATGTAGCGGAACCCGGTGACCATGATGACGACGGCACCGACGATCACTCCCACCGAGCCCAGCATGTCCGACAGGACCTCGAGGTAGGCCCCCTTGACGTTGAGGCTCTCCTGGGCGCCCCGGTAGAGCAGCCAGAAGGACGCGACGTTCACCAGCAGACCGACGGTGGCCACGAGGAGCATCGGCAGTCCGAGGACCTCCGGTGGGTTCCGGAACCGTTGCACCGCCTCGTAGAGCACGTAGAAGGCCACGCCGAAGAGGAGCAGGCCGTTGATGACGGCCGCGAGCACCTCCAGGCGGTAGGTGCCGTAGGTGCGGCCACCGGAGGCGGGACGCTTGGCCAGCTGGATGGCGGCCAACGCCAAGCCCAGCCCCAGGACGTCCGTTCCCATGTGTGCCGCGTCGCTGATCAGGGCGAGGGACCCGGTCAACACCCCGCCGACCACCTCGACGAAGGCGTAGGTGAACGTCAGGCCGAACGCGATCAGCAGGGGCTTCTGGTGGCGGGCGCTGGCGCTGCCGATCCGCGGCCCGTGGACGTGGCCATCCTCGCCCGAGTGACGATGAGCTGCCGCTGACACCCCAGCTGGGTCGTGCGTGACCGCGTCGTCGTTCCGCGTCACTGCGACGCCGCCTGGTCGGCCACGGTGAGCAGGGGGGTGGCGTGGGATTGGTGAGTGAGGGCGAGGTCGAGCAGCATGCGCACGTGGCTGTCGGCCAGCCGGTAGTAGGCCCGACGGCCGCTGCGTCGCACCTGCACCACCCGGTGGGCCCGGAGCAGGCGTAGCGCGTGCGAGACCGCGGACTCGCTCTGTCCGGACGCCGCGGCGAGATCGCACACGCACATCTCGCCTTCCAGCAGGGCCATCAGCAGGCGCAGCCGCCCCGGGTCGGCAAGCAGGCCGAAGGTGACGCCCAACTGCTCCACGGCCTCGGCCGGGGGCATCTCCGCCTGTACGGCGCGCACGCGGTCGGCGTCCACGACCCGTACCGCACAGCCTTCGATCAAGTGCTCATCTGAGGAGTTCTTCACATGAGCGATCGTAGACACCTTCGTCTGCAGCTGGCAAGCCTGCCCGGGTTGTTGGCCGGCATGGGCGTGCGGGGTCCGATGCGGCGGGTCCGCCCCCGGTCGGCGGGAAGGGAGGCAGAAGCAGGACGGGAGGCGGTTATGCCCGGGTCCGCTCCTGCTGGGCGAGGAGGGCCGGAGGTGTGCGCAGCCCATCCTGGACCAGTCCGGCGAGCCGCCCCCGGGCGGCGGCCAGCCGGAGGAGGCCCAGCGCCAGGTAGAGCAGCCCGAAGCCAACTCGTAGCCAGGACCGTAGCGGTTCGCTGAGGGCGACGCTGCCGGCGAAGTCCGTGAGGAACAGCGCCAGGATGGTGAGGGCTTCCCGTACGCCGAGACGGAGGTCGGTGAGCAGGCTGACTGCGAAGAGGGACTGGGCCGCGGTGAGGAACAGCTCCTGTCGCTGGACAGCGTCGACGGGCAGGCCTGAGGCCTGCAACGTGGCTGCGGCGTACGCCACGGGGACCGCTCCCACGAGCAGCGTCCATTGGTTGATCTTCGACGACAAGAGGGTGCCGAGGCCCTCATCGGCGCTCTGCCGCCAGGCGAACAGGCAGGCGGGAATCAGCTCGGCGGTCTCCGCGGCGAACGGGGCGACCCACTGCACCATGAGGAACGGATCCACCCCGACCTGCTCGCCCGCGGCCACCAGCGCGCCGGAGAACGGTTCGGCGACGGAGAGGATGACCATGGCTGCCGCGGCCATCAGCGTGACGGTCACGAGCCGCCGGACGCCGGTGGGGAACCCGCTGATCAGTGCCGGCGGTCCGATGAACTCTCGCTCCTCCCTCGGGGCCCGCCACAGGCGGTAGACGTAGAGGCCGAAGGCGCTGAACAGGATCACCGTGTCGAGCACGCTGAGCGTCGTCCGCAGCAGGAAGCCCAGCGTGTAGGCAGACACCAGGCCGAGCAGGACGACGTCGACGGCCGAGAGCCGGGAGAGCAGGAACTGGAACCCGGGGCCGTCTGGCACTCGCCGCTTCCTGGGGTCCTGCTCGCTGCTGCGCTCCGGCTGTGCCGGGCCGCCCTCGCGCCGCCTGGCCCGCCGGAACCCGGCGTACCCGACCAGGACGACGAGAGACCAGCCCACGCCGATGAGCAGCCGGTTTGCTCCCGTCATGTTGGCCAGCGCCAAGGGGGCCTTGCTCGGATCGTCACCGGCCTGGTAGGCGAACAGCAGGTCGATGGCGTACTCCGGCATGATCGCGATGAAGGCCAGGATGGCGATCGCCAGGCCCGGAGGCAGGTCCAGCTGGGCCAGCTCGGTGCCCCAGGCCAGCAGCAGCGCCGCCCCGATGAAGGCGGCACCGTAGAGGAGTACGCCGGTCAGCGGGGCCGGTTCGACGCCGAGGCTGCGCAGGGCCACGGCTGGGGTCGCCAGTCCCACCGCCACCGCCAGTGGGACCACCCGACCGGCGACGGCTCGTTGGGTGCTGGTCGGGCGCATGGCGCCTTTCGTGCCCCGCCGCCGGTCCGCCAACCGCCCCCCCAGCCCCGAACTTGGTCCGCACCGGCCGGGTCGGACCGACCCCCGGGCTGGCGCTGGCCGCGATAACCCAGTGGCGGTGTCCCACGACATGAGGGTCGGAACTTGCCGTCGTGTAGCATTGCGAGCCGGACCACCCCGATGGTGAAGGAGTCCACCATGGAGCCCTTGGTCTGCCCGAAGTGCCGGGGCACGATGCGTCAGTACGAGCGCAGCGGTGTCGTCGTGGACCAGTGCGAGCAGTGTCAGGGGTTGTTCCTTGACCGGGGCGAGCTCGAGAAGCTCACTCAGGCCGAGGCTGCCTACTACAGCCAGCCCCCCGCCCAACAGGCCCCTCCGCCGGCCGCCCCTCAGCCGGCCGGTTACGGGGATCAGCGCGGGTACCCGCCGCCGCCAGGCGGTTTCCTCGGCGGCCTCTTCGGTGGCCACGGGGGCGGACGCTACCGCGGCGGGCATCACTGACCTGAAGCTCGCTCGTCCTCGTCGTCAGGTGTGGTGACGTAGCGCCGCGCCGCCTCCTGTCGCCTCCGTGGTCTGGTGCTGGGCGGGTTCGAGGACGCGTTCCGCGAGGACTCCGAACGCCAGGCCCAGCACCGCCCAGGTGGTGGCCTGCACCGCGAGTGAGGCCAACCGGAACCGCCAGACGATCCCCACGGGGAAGCCGGGCGGCACCTCGTCCACGCCGGGCAGCACCAGGTAGGCAACGGTGACCAGGGTCAGGAACACTGCGCCGCCCAGCAGCGCGGCGTTCCATCGGCCCAGCCGGGCCGCCGCCGCGCGGCTTACCAGGACCGCGGCCAGCGCGGCGAGCACCCCGAGGGCGAGCAGCAGTACGAAGAGCACGGTGCGGTAGCCGATCGTACCCGGGTCGCTGGCCGCCGGCGGGTTCGGCGGGTACTTCAGGAACGGGACGCCGGTCAGCGTCCCGAAGCCGGCGAGGGCGACCAGAGCCGCCGTGGCCCGTGCCCCCAGCGTCCCGAGGCGCCCGTACGCCACCGCGAAGGCCACCGCGAACAGCCCACCGAGGGCCACGCCGAACACGCCGACCGCGACCGCCAGGCCCAGCGTCTGCTGGACCGCCCGCGACACGAGCTCCGGCCCGCTCGAGGTGCCGGCCAGCCGGTTCGCCGCGTCCTCGAGGGCGATGGCCGCCCGGACCTGCGGCTCCCCGAGGAGCCCGGCGACGACGACGGCGGCGGCGGCCGCGAGGAGCCCGGCGAGCAGGCCTCGGACCAGCAGGGTCCGCATCATGCCAGGCCGCCGGTCAGTGGCAGGGGAAGCCGAGCAGGTGCCGCCCGTCGTGGGCGAACTCGTGCACCCAAGGGCTGCCGCCGAACACCGACACCGCGCCCTGCTCGGCGCCGACCAGGTAGAGCAGGACCAGGGCCAGGGCGACGGCCAAGACGGCCCACGGCGTCACGGCGCGCCAGGTCAGCCGGACGACCGGCCGGCGGGGTGCGGAGAGCGGAAACTCGGGCGATGCGACACGGGCCATGATGAGGACCTCCCTGGGATTCGGCGTCCCGTTCGATCGAGTCGGGCCGGTGGGAGGTCTGACTTCCGGGTCTGGAGGACCCGGTCACAGTGGCGCGACCGTGCCAGAGTTCCGCTGGCTTCCCCACACCGTCACGAAGGTGTGGCTGGACGCTAGTCCTGGCGGTCCCTGACGTCAATCGGGAGCGATCCCGCTGCGCCGTACGCTGTGTGCCGTCGAGGTCGACCATCGAAGGGACGGGGACCGATGACCGCGCGGGACACGGGCGGACCAGGCCGGGGATGGCTCACCGCCGAGGACTGCCGGCTGGCCGACCTCCGGGCTCTGGTGGAGCAGCCCACCGACCCGGCGGACTACCCGTACGCCGACGCCGTCGAGCAGAACGTCCTCGTCTACCGCACCCGGTGGCGCGAGCCCGCCACCTCCGCCGAGGGTCGGCGCGACGTCCAGGGAGAGCTGGTCCGCGCGCTGCGCAACGGCCCCGGGATCGTGGTGTTCCAGCAAGCCTTCGCCGACACCTCGGTCGTGGACCGGGCCACGGCGGTGTTCGAGGCGATGATCGCCGGGCAGAAGGCTCGGGGCGCGGCCGCGGGCGACCACTTCGCCGCACCAGGTGCGAACGACCGGGTGTGGGGTGCGCTGGACAAGCTCGCCGTGCGCGCGCCGGAGGTGTTCGCCAACTACTACGCCAACGACGTGATCGCGCTGGTCTCGCAGGCCTGGCTCGGGCCCGGCTACCAGGTCACCTCACAGGTCAACGTCGTCAACCCTCGGGGAGCGGCCCAGGTCGCGCACCGGGACTACCACCTCGGGTTCATGTCCATCGACCAGGCCACGGCGTATCCCGCGCACGTGCACCAGCTCTCGCCGGCGCTGACGCTACAGGGCGCCGTGGCGCACTGCGACATGCCGGTGGCGACCGGTCCGACGATGTACCTGCCGCATTCGCAGACGTACGACGCCGGCTACCTCGCGTTCCACCAACCGGAGTTCACCGGGTACTTCGACGCGCGCTACGTGCAGCTGCCGCTCGCGAAGGGTGACGCGGTCTTCTTCAACCCGGCGCTGCTCCACGGTGCCGGGACCAACCGCTCGACCGACGTACGCCGCATGGCGAACCTGCTGCAGGTCTCCTCGGCGTTCGGCCGGGCGATGGAGACCGTGGACCGCACGGCCATGTGCAAGGCACTGTTCCCGGTGCTGGCCCGGCGCATGGCGTCCGGCGCCGGCGAGCGCGATCTGCGCAACGTCGTGGCCGCCTCGGCCGAGGGCTACGCGTTCCCCACGAACCTCGACCGGGACCCGCCGCTGGGCGGGCTGGCCCCGCAGACCCAGGCCGAGCTCGTGTGGCGCGCCCTGGGCGAGGGCTGGGACGCGGCCACCCTGTGCACGGAGCTGGACGCCCAGGCCGAGCGGCGCCGGACCGCCCTGCCGTGAGCCGGTCGTGCTGGCGTTGCCGCCTGTACGCGCATCGACACATGACCGGTCAACGGGGTCGGTAGACGTCGGTTCGATGACGAGTAGCCGATACTCAGCTGCCGGCATTCAGGTAGCGGTGTCGTAAGGCTTCCGCATCGAGCCCCTCGCCACGGTCGGCAGCGGCGCGCGCCTGGGTGATCTCGCGGACGGCCTCCGGATCGGAGAGCAGGTCCACCGTCTCTTCGAGGGCATCGAGGTCAGCGACCGATGGGATGACGGCCGCGCGCTGGCCATGGCGAGTGATGGTGACCCGGTCATGGGTCTTCCGCACCCGTTCTACCACCTCGGAGAGGTGGGCCTTTACCGCCGCCAGCGACATGGTCTCTGACATGACCACAAGTACGACCACAAGTATGACCACCATCTTGGGCTTGTCCAGCCTGCGTTGGGCTCACCGATCCAATGGTCTGCGCCAGTACGCTGGACCGTCGGTGTCGACCGTGGAAGGGACGGGGATCGATGACACGGGTCACGTGCTCGCCCAGCTGACGGCGGCGCAGTGGCTGCTCCTTGGTGTCGCGGCCGTCGTGGTGGGGTTCGCCAAGACGGCGCTGGGTGGCGTCGGCGGGATCGCGGCGGTGTTGTTCGCGATGGTGCTGCCCGCCCGGGAGTCCACCGGTGCGCTGCTGCCGCTGCTCATCGCCGGCGACGTGCTCGCGGTGACGCTCTACCGGCGACACGCACAGTGGGGCCTGCTGCTGCGCCTGCTGCCGTGGGTCGTGGTCGGCACGGTCGTCGGTGCCGGGTTCGTGGCCGTCGTCGACGACCGGGTGATGCGCGTCGCCATCGGCGTGCTGCTCGTGCTGGTCTCGCTGCTGGGCCTCGCGCTGCGGCGCAGCGGGCTGCGGAACCACTTGGCCACCGACGCCGTCCGCGGCGCCCCACACCTGGTGGCCGCCACCCTGGCGGGCGTGCTGGCCGGTTTCGCCACCATGGTGGCCAACGCCGCGGGCCCGGTCACCACGCTGTACCTCGTCCTGTCCGGGCTGGCCATGCTGGCCTTCCTCGGTACGACGGCCTGGTTCTTCCTCATCGTCAACGTCATCAAGGTGCCGTTCAGCCTGGGGCTGGGTCTGATCTCCGCCGGCTCGCTGCTGCTGGACGCGATTCTCATACCTGCGCTGTTCGTCGGTGCAGGTCTCGGCGTGCTGCTCATCCGCCGGATCAGCCAGGCCCGCTTCGAGCAGTACGCCCTCTCTGTGTCGGCGGTCGCGGCCGCGATGCTGCTCCTGTGAATGTGCGTTACAGTAACTGGGCAGGCAGGAGCAGCCGGTTCCTCACCGGTGTCGGCGGGCCCGCAGGACGGTGTCGTGGACGACCGCCTCCTCACCGTGCCGGTTCTCGTGCCGCGCGCGTACCTCACGGGAGGTCACCTCCCAACGTTCCGGGGGGAGGACGGGCGTGAGGTCCCCCTCCGTGAGGAACATCTCCGCCGCGTCGCCCCGGGCCACCGCCGGTCCCCGGTCCGACGGGTGGTGGCCGACGACGAGCAGGGTGCCGCCGGGCGCGACGGCTAAGGCCAACCGGCGGAGGAACGCCTCCTGCTGGCCGGCGGGTACGTGCACGTAGTGCGCGGACACCAGGTCGTACCCGTTCGCCGCGGGCTGCCACGACATCAGGTCGGCAGGGACCCACTGAATCCGGCCGGTCGGGTCCGCATCGGCCGACACCGCGGCGCGCCGAGACCGCTCGATCACGGTCCCGGCGACGTCCACCGCGGTGACCCGCCACCCCTGGGCGGCCAGCCAGAGGGCGTCGGCGCCGTGGCCGCACCCGGCGTCCAGGGCGCTGCCGGGGATGAGCTGCTCGGCCACGGCCACCAGGGTCGCGTTCGGTTCACCCCGATGCGCACCTTCGTGGCCCGGGTGGCCGGCGTACCGATCCTCCCAGTACGCCGGCGAGAAGCCCTCGACGATCTCCGCCTCCATCGGCTCGCGACCCTGCTGTGCGCGCCCTCCGCTGCTGACGGCCTCGACGGACGCCGTCAGCCGGCGGTCGCCCGATGGCCTGACTCGGCGATCACCCGCACGGCCGGGTGGCCGGTGGTCACCGACGTGGTTGCGGGGGTCACCGCGGCGGCAGCGTGCATGCGTTCGACCTCGCGGGCCTGTGCGCGCTCCACGAACGACACCACGGTTCCCCCGGCGCCCGCCCGCGCCGTCCGGCCGGAGCGGTGCAGGTAGTCCTTGTGGTCGTTGGGCGGGTCGAAGTGCACGACGAGGTCGAGGTCGTCGACGTGCAGGCCCCGGGCCGCCACGTCGGTCGCGACCAGCACCCGTGTCCGGCCGGCGGTGAACGCGCCGAGGGCGCGGGTCCGCTGGTTCTGGTTGAGGTTGCCGTGGATGGCCACCGCGTCGACACCGGCGCGGGTGAGCCGCTTGGCCAGGCGGTCCGCGCCGTGCTTGGTCCGGACGAAGAACAGCGTGCGGGCCGGTCGGGCGGCGATCTCGGCGGCAACCGCCACCTTGTCCTCGCTCTGCAGCAGGAAGACGTGGTGGGTCATCGCGTCGACGGGCGTGGTGGCCGCGGCGACGGCGTGGACTGCCGGTTCGGTCAGGTAGCGCGCGACGAGCTTGTCGACGCCACGGTCCAGCGTCGCCGAGAACAGCATCAGCTGGCGGCCCGGTGGTGTCGCCTCGAGGATGCGGGTGACCGCGGGGAGGAAGCCGAGGTCGGCCATGTGGTCGGCCTCGTCGAGGACGCCGACCTCGACGCTGTTCAGCCGGACGGCATTGCGCTCCATGAGGTCGAGGAGCCGACCTGGGGTGGCGACGACGATGTCGGTTCCTCGTCGTAGCTGTTCGACCTGGCGTCCGATCGGGGCGCCGCCGTACACCGTGGTGACGTGCAGGTCGAGGGCGCGGGCGAGGCCAGACAGCACCTCCGCGACCTGCCTGGCGAGCTCGCGCGTCGGCACCAGGACCAGCCCGCGCGGGGCAAGGGGCCGGCGGGGTGCTCCGCCGGTGTGTAGCCGGGTGAGCATCGGCAGGCCGAAGGCGAGCGTCTTGCCCGAGCCGGTCTGGGCCCGGCCCAGCACGTCGCGCCCGCGGAGGCCGTCGGGCAGCGTGCGGGACTGGATGGCGAAGGGCTCGGTGATGCCATGTCGCGCGAGGGCGGCGACGAGTGGTGTGGGGAGGCCGAGCTGCGCGAACGTCTGCGGCTCGGGTGCCTGCTCGTGAACGGCGGCGTCGAGGGCTGTGTCAAGCGCGGACACGGCGTTGGGACGGGTCTGGGACGGGTTGCTGTTCGACCGGCGGGTACGGGTTCGGGCAGGCCTGGGAATGGGAGGCTCCAACTGTTTCGGTGGGCCGCGATGTGAGCGCCAGCCCGCCGATGACGCCATCGACGCGAGGAACCTGACCTGCGACCACGCGGGCCGCTTGCCCGCGGAAGATGCGGCGAGATGCCGCACTGGAGGCAACGCTACCAGTTGGAGAGGTGTTCCCCGCACACCAGGCGGCCCCGACCGGTCGGGGAGGGGTGCGCGTTGACGGTGGGTCGACAGGAGGGGGACTATCGCCTGAACCGACGCGGACACCGGGAGCAGCGATGGGCGGCAAGAACAAGGGCGGACGGGAAACCCGCAAGCCCAAGCAGGACCAGAACAAGAAGCCCAAGGGCCAGACTCCCCCGGCCGGAGGGATCGCGGCCGCGGTGAAGCCGTCACCCCGTCCCCGGCCGAGCTGAGCCGTCCCCGCGTGCCGGGCAGGACCGGCGCGGGCGGGGCCTGGCCCTAGTGGCAGGAATCAGATAATCTGAGGCGGTGAGGGAGATCACCGCGACGGAGGCGGCCCGGGGGTTCTCCGCGTTGCTGACCGCGGTCGAGAAGGACGGCGAGACCTTCTTCGTCACCCGGGGGGGCCGGGTGATCGCCCGCATCGAACCCGCCACGGGCACCTCCGGCGCTGCGGTGAAGGCGCTGCTCGGGCACTTCCGGCCGGATAGGGACTGGGTCGGCGACCTCAGCACGGTGCGCGAGCTGCTGGCGACGCAGGAGCGGTCGTGGCCCGCCTGATCCTCGACACGCCCGTCCTCATCGACGCCGAGCGGCGAGGTCGCCACCTCGACCCGCTCATCGCGGACGAGGACGACGTCGCGATCGCCGCGGTCACCGCCGCCGAGCTGCTCGTCGGCGTCGAGCTGGCCACCCACGAGCGACGGCCGGCCCGGGCGGCGTTCGTCCGCAGCGTGCTGGACACCGTCCCGGTCGAGGACTACGACCTTCAGGTGGCCCGCGTCCACGCGACCCTGCTGGCCCACGTACGGCGCACCGGCCGGCCACGGGGAGCCCACGACCTGGTCATCGCCGCCACGGCCGCCGCGCGCGACCGCCTCGTCGTGTCCATGGACCGCGCCGCCTTCGCGGACCTTCCCGGCGTACCGGTCCGGGCCTGACCCCAGGCGCGGAGCACCGAAGGGAGTCGGCGGCAAGCCGTCGACCGGCGGTGGCCCACCCGGGTGGGTGGCGTTGCCCGCCGCGGGTGCGCAGCGGGCTGGACGCGAGCAGGTCGACCCACACCTGAGGCTCAAGCGCAGCTGGAAAGCACTCGAACGCGTCACCCTCGACCCCTGGCGAATCGGCGCCATCACCCGCGCCGCACTCGTACTTCTCCACCTACAACGACAAACGACCGGTCCGGTGAGAAAACCTCAGTGACCGAGCGGAGAAGCCCAGGACAGGACGGGTGCGCCGCCAGGGACTCGAACCCCGAACCCGCGGATTAAGAGTCCGCTGCTCTGCCAGTTGAGCTAGCGGCGCGTAGAGACGCAACGGTAGCAGTCCCGGCGTACGCCGGGAAAATCGGCTCGGGTCAGCGGCCGGCGTGCCACCACGGGTCCTCGGGCAGGCCCTCCTCCCGCAGGATCTCCGTCGACGGTGGGGGGCCCTCCGGCGTGGCCAGGTCGGCGAGCAGCGTCAGCGGGACGTGCTCGCGCAGCAGCTGCATCACCAGCTCGTCCTCGGGCGTGGACTCAGGGTGTTCGTTCATTCCCATCGATGTCGGCACCCGGGACGACGTACGGTAGGGCCGTCCGGGTGAAGCCGTCACGTTCCGTTCACTCGTCGGGGGTGGGGGAGGCGGACGGGGTGGCGGTGGGGCTCACCGAGGGGGAGGGCGACGCGTGGGGGTGGGCCTGGCGTCCGGGTCCTCCGGGTCCCGGCTGGGCCGGGCCCGCGGCGACGGGGTGGGCGAGGCCGCCGCGGCGGGGCTGGCCTGGTCCCCCTCTCCGGCGGGTCCGGCGTCGGCCAGCTGCACGGTCACCAGCGCAGCGGCATGTCCCGCCGGCCGTACGGCGCCCCCCGCGGGCGCCGGCGGGGCGGCCGGGGTGGGCAGCGGTGGCGGGTGGGGCGCGGTCGTCGCCGGGTCACCGGCGGGCGGGGAGACCGGGGGCGACCGGTGGGTGGTGGCCGCCTGTGGCAGGACGGCCAGGGTGGCGGCGACGGCCGCTACCGCCAGCGGGGCGGTCAGGGCGGCCAGTCGCCATGGGAGGCGGGTCGCCGCCACCGGTGGGGCCGCGGTGGGTGCCGGCTGGGGGAGCGGCGCCGGCTGGGGGAGCGGCGCCGGCTCCGGCCGGGCCAGCGGGCGCAGGGTGGCCGCCACCTCGGCGGCCGACGGCCGGCTCGCCGGGTCCGCCGCCGTCATCGTGGTGAGCAGGCGGCGCCACTCCGCGCCGAGCCCCCCGGGTACCTGCGGCGGCCGGGTCAGCCGGGCCAGCGCCGCCTCCGCGGCGGTCCCGGCGTACTCCCGGGTCCCGGTCAGGCACTCCAGCAGCACCAGGCCGAGGGCGTAGACGTCCGCCGGTGGCCCCACCCGCGCGCCGCGGACCTGCTCAGGGGCCAGGTAGGCCGCCGTGCCGACCGCCTGGGCGCTGGCCGTCCCCCCCATGCTGTCCGCGAGCTGGGCGATGCCGAAGTCGGTGAGGTAGGCGTTGCCGTCGGTGTCCCGCAGCACGTTGTCCGGTGTGACGTCCCGGTGGACCAGCCCGTGGGCGTGCACCTCCGCCAGCGCCGCGGCGACCCCCGCGCCCAGCACCCCCGCCTCCGGCGCGGCCAGCGGTCCGTCCCGCAGCCGGCTGGCCAGCGTGCCGCCGTCGACGAGCCGCGACACCAGGAACGCCCATCCGTCGTCCTCGCCGGCGTCGAGCACCGCGACCAGGCTGGGGTGGTTGAGCCGGGCCAGCATCGCGACCTCGGCCCGCCAGCGGCGTACGTCGAGGGCCCCGGCGGTACCCACGGGGAACAGCTTTACCGCCACCGGGCGGTGCAGCAGCTCGTCCCACCCCCGGTGTACGACGGCCATCCCGCCCCGGCCGAGCACCTCGCCGAGCAGGTACCGTCCGGCCAGCCGTCGCCTCGGCTCGTCCACCTGGCTGCGTCCCATCCTCGTCTGCTCCCGCCCCGGTACCCGGCGGTGACGCGGCCAACCCGACCGGGGGTGGCGAACCCGGCAGCGGCGCGGCGTGCAGCAGACTGCGCTTGGCAGCCGCCCCCGACCGAAGCGGAGGATCACCGTGCCCGTCCTGCTCACCGTGACCGTGGCTCTGGCCGGCGCGGCGCTGGCCACCGTGCTGCGGGTGCCGGCCGCCCCCCTGGTGGGCGCCATGGTCGGCGTCGGCCTGCTGAAGATCTGGGGCGTCCCGACCGTCGCCGTCCCCGGCGCGGTGCGGTTCGTCGTCTACGCCGTGGTCGGGCTGATGCTCGGGGAGGCCTTCACCCGCCAGACGGTGGCCCAGCTGCGGGCCGCGGCCACCCCGATCCTGCTCGTCGTGGCCCTGTTCCTCGTCTTCGGGGGGGTGCTCGCCTGGGCGCTGTGGCGGTTCGCCGGCTTCGACGCGCACACCGCGCTGCTGGCCAGCGCCCCGGGCGGCATCGCCCAGATGGGGGTGCTCTCCGCGGAGTCGCAGGCGGTCGTCCCCGTCGTCCTCACCGTGCACCTGCTGCGGATCACCTCGGTGATCCTGGTGACCTCGGTGGTGCTGAAGCTGCTGCCGGTGTCCGGGGGACCCTGAGCGCCGGCGGGGGACGCCGCCGCAGGTGGCTCAAGCACCTCGTGCCGGCCCGGTGACCCCGCGCCGGCTGGCCCCGAACCGCACCCGCTGGACGCCGGCCCGCCGGACACCATGTGATGCCCGGACCACGCCGTCGGGACGTACGTCAGTGCATGTACGAGCCCCCGTTGACGTCGTAGGTAGCGCCGGTGATGTAGCTGGACTGCTCGCGGCATAAGTAGGTGATGAGGTCCGCGACGTCGCTAACGTTGCCGTTGCGGCCTACGGGGATCCCGGCGAGGAGCGCGGCCTTGCGCTCTCCGTCCAGGGCCCCGCCGGTGATATCGGTGTCGATCAGTCCGGGGGCGACGGCGTTGACGGTCACCCCGCGCGGACCCAGTTCGCGCGCGAGGGCCCTGGTGAAGCCGAGCTGAGCTGCCTTCGCGGCGGAGTACGCCACGCCGCCGAAGACGCCGCCGCCCCGCTCGGCCGAGACCGAAGACAGGAAGATGATCCGCCCGAAGCCGCGCTCCGCCATGCCGGCGGCCACCCGGCGGGTGATGTTGAACGCGCCCCGCACGTTTACGGCGAAGATGCGGTCCCACTCCTCGCCACCGACCTCCAGGAAGGGGGTCGGTGAAGTGATGCCGGCGTTGTTGACGAGCGCGCCGATGGGTGGCGTGGTGCCGTCGAGCGCGGCCAGGGCCCCCTCGACCGAGTCCTCGTCGGTGACGTCGCACGCGAGACTGATGGTGTGGATGCCGTGGCGGGCGGCGACCTCGTCGGCGGCGTCCTTCGCGCTCGCCTCGTCCAGGTCCAATACGGCGATCTGCCAGCCGGCCGCGGCCAGCGCGTGCGCGGTGGCACGGCCGATGCCGCGCTTGGAGCCGGCTCCGGTGACGATGGCGGTCTTGTCGCTGACGGACATGGGTGCTCCTCCGGTGTGGTGAGAAGGGATCAGGCCCTGGCCGGGGCAGGCCCGGCCGCCCAGGGGGCGAGGGGGTGGCCGCCGAGCTCGGCCTTGATCCGGGCGACGACGGCGTCGGTGGACAGGCCGTAGCGATCGTGCAGCGTGGGCAGGGCGCCGGCGGCGAGGAATTCGTCGGGCAAGGCGATCGGCACTACGCGGGTGCCAGCTCCGGCGAAGGCCAGCGTGGCGGCGATCGACTCGGCCAGCCCACCGACGACGGTGTGGTTCTCCAGGCTGACCACCAGTCGGTCCGGCCGGGCTGCCCGCAGGATCGCCTCGGTGTCCAGGGGCTTGATCGTGGGCACGTGCAGGACGGCGACGTCGACGTGGTCGGCCTCGAGCCGGGTCGCGGCCTGCAGCGCGCGCATGGTCATCAACCCCGTGGAGATGAGCACGACGTCGCGGCCGCTGCGCAACTCCGTGGCCTTGCCGAGCTCGAAGCGGTAGTCGTACTCGTCCAGCACGGTGGGCACCGCACCGCGCAGCAGCCGCAGGTAGGTGGGGCCGGGTGTGGCGGCCAGCTGCGGCACGGCCTGCTCGATGTCGACCGAGTCGCAGGGGTCAACGATCGTCAGGTTGGGGCACCCGCGCAGGATCGCCAGGTCCTCGGTGGCCTGGTGGCTAGGGCCGTAGCCGGTGGTGAGCCCGGGGAGTGCGCCGACGACGTTCACGTTTATTGCGGGTTCGGCGATGTCGAGGCAGAGGAAGTCGTAGGCGCGCCGGGTGGCGAACACCGAGTAGGTGGAGGCGAAGGGCACCAGGCCGACCTCGGCCATGCCGGCGGCCGCGCCCAGTAGGGTCTGCTCGGCCATGCCCATCTGGAAGAAGCGGTCCCGGTGGGCGTCGCGGAAGACATGCATGTCGGTGTACTTCGCCAGATCGGCCGACAGTCCGACGACCTCGGGGCGTTCCTCGGCGAGGCGGACCAGTGCGTGCCCGAATGGAGCGCTGGTGGTGCGCTGCCCGGGATCAACGAAAGAGGCGATCATCGCCGAGGTGGTGAGCTTCGTGCGGGGGAGGGTGGTCGTCACTTCGAAAGTCCTTCCCGGAGCTGGTCGCGCGCGATCTGCCATTCATGCGCCTCGACTCTCATGAAGTGGGCCTTCTCCCGTGCCTCGAGCAGCGGCACGCCGCGGCCGATGCGGGTGTCGCAGATCAGCACCGACGGTGATCCGCGGTGCGCACGCAGCTCGTCGAACGCGTCGACGAGCGCGGCGACGTCGTTGCCGTCGACCCGCCGGGCGTGCCATCCGAACGCCTGCCACTTCTCGGTGATCGGCTCGGTGCGCAGGACCCCGGCGGTGGGCCCGTCGGCCTGCAGGGCGTTGACGTCCACAATCGCAGTGACGTTGTCCAAGCCGTGGTGGGCGCAGGCCATCGCCGCTTCCCAGGTCGAGCCCTCGTCGAGTTCGCCATCGGAGAGCAGGTTGAACACCCGCGCAGGGTTGCCCAGGTGCCGCAGGCCCAGGGCCATCCCAGTCGCCACGCCGAGACCATGGCCGAGGGAGCCGCCGGAGATCTCCATGCCCGGCGTGTAGGACGCCATTCCCGACATCGGCAGCCGGGAGTCGTCGGAGCCGTAGGTCGCTAGCTCCTCCAGCGGGAGGATCCCGGCCTCGGCCAGCGCGGCGTACAGCGCGATGGCGTAGTGGCCGATGGAGAGAAGGAACCGGTCCCGGTCTGCCCAGTGCGGATCCTCCCGCCGGTAGCGCAACTGGTCGGTGTAGACCACGGCGAGGATGTCGGCGACGCCGAGGGCTTGGCCGATGTAGCCCTGGCCCTGGACCTCGCCCATGTCGAGGGCGTTGCGGCGGATGCGGTAGGCCGCCTGCCGGATCCGGTCGATCCGGTCGTCCTGGTTGCCCACTATCGGGAACGTTGTCGGTGGTGTACTCAGGGAGGTCATGCCGATCTCCAGTTGGTCGTCGTTTCGGACCCGCCGCGGGTGGCGTCAGCCGCCGCTTACCGCGTTGGCCCGCGGGGCGGAGAGGAGGTGCGGCGTGGTCGAGTCGGCGAGAGCTCGTTCGAGAACGGCCACCTCCTCGCGTTGGGCCGTGCCCCAGGTCTCCGGCGTGGCCAGCGCGGCGATCAGGCCGAGCAGGCCGTAGAAGCTGAACAGCAAAGCCGGTCCGACCCAACCGACAGAGGCGTAGAGCGCGGTGGCGATCAGCGGGGTGAAGCCGGCGACGACCGCGGAGAGCTGGTAGGCCAGGGAGGCGCCGGAGGTGCGGGTCTTGATGGCGAACAGCTCGGAGAACCACGCGCCCTGCACGCCCGCGAGGGAGTTCTGGCAGATGGCGTAGCTGACGACGAAGGTGATGACGACGGCCACCGCGACGCCGGTGTTGACCAGGAGGAACATTGGAACGCCCCAGGCCAGGGTGATCGCGGTGCCGAGCAGGTAGACCGGGCGGCGCCCGATGCGGTCGGTGAGCGCCCCCCAGGAGGTGGTGGCGAGGATCCCGATGCCCGCGGCGATCATCATGGCGGCCAGGCTGACCGGGCGGGTCGCCAGCTTGTGGCTGCTGATGTAGGACAGGACGAAGGTGAACGACACCGCGTAGCCAGCGGTCTCGGCGATGCGCATGCAGAAGGCACGCAGCAGGTTGCGCCAGTCGTTGCGGATGACCTCGACGAGTGGGTTCTTCGCGACCTGGCCCTCGTCCTTGAGCTCCTCGAACTCCGGGGACTCGTCGACCTTGAGCCGGATGACGATGCCGATGACGATCAGGACGGCGCTGAGCAGGAACGGCACCCGCCAGGCCCACGTGCCGCCGAGCGGCACGCTGAGGAGGAAGGCGAGGTTGGCGAGGAGCAGCCCGACCGGGAAGCCGGCCTGGGTGATTCCGGTGTAGAGCCCCTTCTTTCGCCACGGGGCGTGTTCGAAGCACATGAGGATCGCGCCGCCCCACTCGGCGCCGAACGCCAGGCCCTGCACGACCCGGGCGGCAACGAGCAGGATTCCGGCCCACGGGCCGACCTGGGCGTAGGTGGGCAGGGCACCGATGGCGACCGTGGCCAGGCCCATGAGGAGCAGGGAGGCGACGAGGACGGGCTTGCGCCCGATCTTGTCACCGAGGTAGCCGCCGATGATCCCGCCGAGCGGGCGGATCGCGAAGCCGATGCCCAGGGTGGCGAAGGACAGCAGCGTCGCCGAGAGCGGGCTGCTGGTGGGAAAGAAGGCCTTGTTGAAGTAGAGGGCTGCTGCGGTGCCGTAGCCGATGAAGTCGTAGGTCTCAATGGTGGCGCCGATCGAGGTGCCGATGGCGACCTTCTTCTTGGCTGGTGTGCCCTGGATCGGGTGCCACTCGGCGACCGTCTCGAGGTGAGCGTCGGGGAGGGCGCTGTGCTGGTGGGTCATGGCGAGCTCCGCGGGGAGTGGGGGCGGGGACAGGACCACCGGTGGTAGGCCGACAGTCGACTGTCGACAGTCGGCCGTTCGGAAGAGGGTGAGGGTCGCCGCCCGACCGTGTCAAGCATCAATTCGATTCGTGTTCGGGCAAATACGAACAGTCAGCACTGGAGGGTGATCGGCGGGGAGTCGCCGGACGAAGCTCGGTGGCACCGCGCGGGGGCCGGTCACCCGCCTCCTGTGCGAGCGCCGGCACGCATCGCTGCTGGCGGGGACCGTTCCAAGGCACCCATCACGTGGGCTGGTGGGAGCCCCGGGTTGTCAAGGCGTGTCGTCTCGCGTGCTGGCGAAGATCTCCGCGGCCGCGGTCATGTGCTCCTCGACAATGCGGACCGCCGCGACCGCGTCGGCCCGCTCGATGGCCTCCAGGATCGGAGCGTGCCGATCGCGGGCCATCATCGGGGCTTGCCATCTAGTGCTGTTGAGGACCGCCACCCGCATCCGGCCCTCGAGCCGCTGCCAGGCCTCGATCAGCATGGAGTTGCCGGCCTGTCGACACAGCTCGAGGTGGAAGGCCAGATCGGCGTCCATGCGCCCAGCCGGGTCTTGCCCCTCGTCGGCCATTGCCTGGAGCGCCTCCTGCAGCACCGCGACGGCAGCCGCCCGCCCTGGTGACGCGATCAGTTCGCGAACCGCCAGTCCCTCGAGGGCGGCGCGAACGCGAAAGAGCTCGCGGATCTCGCTCGCGGTGAGGCTGTTCACGTGCAGGATGCCCCGTATGCCGGGTGCCACCAGGCCCTCCTGTTGGAGGTGTCGCAACGCCTCCCGCACGGTGGCGCGGCTGACCCCGAGATGCCCCGCCAGTTCCTCTTCTGTGAGGCGATCGCCGGGATGGTACTGGCCGGAGAGGATCGCGGAGCGGAGCGCGACCAGCGCACGTTCCCGCAGCGTGCTTCGATCCAGGCTCACCAACGGCTCGGCGGTCACAGCAGCCCCCAATCTCTGCCGCAGTGTAGTCGGCTGTGCCGATCAGACGCCTGTCGACCTTTGACAGTCGACACTGCGAAGTGGGTGGTTCTTGGGCGGGCGGGGGGGCCGATGGCCCGCTGCGGCGGGCGGAGACAGTGGAAGCCCTGGTCAGCCGACCAGGGCTTCCACTCGTGAGGGTGAGTGACGGGACTTGAACCCGCGACACCTGGGACCACAACCCAGTGCTCTGCCAGCTGAGCTACACCCACCAGTGCCACACCCGGCGCCGGCCGGGGTCGCAGGGGGCAGTGTACCGGGCGGCTTAGGGAGCCGGGGGTTCCACCGGCAGGGGGGGCGTCCCGTCCAGGGCCTCCCGGGCCGCCAGGTCCCGGGCCACTGCGCTGTCCGGCCCGGGGGGTGGCACGAACACCGCCGCCCGGTAGTAGCGCAGCTCGGCGACGCTCTCCCGGATGTCGGCCAAGGCCCGATGCCCGCCCTGCTTGGTGGGGCTGGCGTAGTACACCCGGGGGTACCAGCGGCGGACCAGCTCCTTGATGCTGGACACGTCGACGATCCGGTAGTGCAGCCACGCCTCCAGCTCGGGCAGGTCCCGGGCCAGGAAGCCCCGGTCGACGAAGACGGTGTTCCCGGCCAGCGGGGCCTTGCGGGGTTCGGGTACGTGGCGCCGTACGTAGTCCAACACCTGCTCCTGGGCCTCGGCGAGGGTGCAGCCGGAGTCCAGGGCCGTCAGCAGGCCGGAGGCCGTGTGCATCTCCCGCACCACCTCGAGCATCGTGTCCACCGCCCGGGCCGGGGGCCGGATCACCACCTCGACCCCGGCGTCGAGGACGTTGAGCTCGCTGTCCGTCACCAGGGCCGCGACCTCGATGAGCGCGTCGCTGGTCAGGTCCAGACCGGTCATCTCGCAGTCGACCCAGACGAGGCGGTCACTCATGCCGGTCACCCTACGGGTCCGCCCGCATCCGCCCCGTCCGGCGCGCGGGCCGCCCGGTGTCCCTGGCGGGGCCGCGGCAGGCGCGGCGGGTCGGCCGGCCCGGCCCCCTCGGCCCGCTCGGCCGGTCCGGCCCGGTCGGCCTCGGCGGCGCGCAGCCCGTCCAGCCGGAGCAGCCCGGCCCGCAGCACGGCGTACACCCCGCCCAGCGCCCCGGCGAGCAGGGCCGCCCCGGCGAGCAGGGTGCGCAGCGGCACCCCGGCGGCGAGCAGGACAGGCAGGGCGACGAGCGCCGCCACCCCGGCCCAGGCGGCGGTCTCGGCAACCGCCCGGGGGGCGCGGCGCCGGCGGGCGTGCCGGTGTCGGCTCAGCGGGACTCCTTCAGGTCGCAGCCGCCCCCCTGGCAGGACTCGAACCTGCGACCAACGGATTAGAAGTCCGCCGCTCTGTCCGCTGAGCTACAGGGGGAGCCCTGCCAGTCTGGCACGCGACACGGGCCGCTCTGGTGCGCCAGTACGCCGCCACGGGCACCCGTTTGCGGCACCCTGGAGGCTGTGGACAGACCGGGGGTACCCGACGATCCGCTGGTCGCGTCCCTGCGCCGGCTGCGGGACCGGATCGCCGGCTGCCGCTTCCCCCTCGCCACCCCGGACGCCGGGTCGGCCCGAGCCGCCGCCCAGGACCTCGTCGGCCAGCTCGACGGCTACCTGCTGCCGCGCCTGCGCGCGCTCGACGCCCCGCTGCTGGCCGTGGTCGGGGGGCCCACCGGGGCGGGCAAGTCCACGCTCACCAACGCCCTCGCCGGCCAGGTCGTCTCGCCGGCCGGGGTACTGCGGCCCACCACCCGGGCACCGGTGCTGGCCTACCACCCGGCCGACCGCCGCTGGTTCGTGGAGCCTCGGGTGCTGCCCGCCCTGCCCCGCCGGACCGTCGAGCCGGGGGCCCGGCCCGCCGCCCCCGCCGGGGGGCCGCAGCTGCACCTGGTGCCTGCGGCGGGCCTCCCCCCGGGCCTGGCGCTGCTGGACGCCCCGGACGTCGACTCGGTGGTGACGGAGAACCGCGAGCTGGCCACCCAGCTGCTGGCCGCCGCCGACCTGTGGCTGTTCGTCACCAGCGCCGTCCGGTACGCCGACGCCGTGCCCTGGGCGCTGCTCGCCGCGGCCCGGGAGCGGGGCACCGTGCTCGCCGTCGTCCTCGACCGGGGCGACATCGACGCCCGGGCCGAGGCCGGCGCCGACCTGGCCCGGATGCTCGCCGAACGGGGCCTCGGCGAAGCCCCCCTCTTCTGCGTGCCGGAGTCCCCGCTGGCCGCGGGCTTGCTGCCCTCCGCGGTGGTCGCGCCGCTGCGCCGCTGGCTGGCCGCCCTGGCCGCCGACGCCACCGCCCGGCGCGCGGTCGTCCGGCGCACCCTGGACGGGGTGCTGGCCAGCCTCCCCCGGCGGGTCACCGCGCTGGCCGAGGCCGCCCAGGCGCAGGTGCGCGCCGCCGCGGCCCTGCGGGAGGAGGTGGTGTCGGCGTACGCCGCCGCCCTCGCCGAGGTCGACGCCCAGGTGCGGGCCGGGTCACCGCCGGGCGGTGCGCGCGCCTCGGTGGCGGAGGGGCTGCCGGAGGCCCTGGGGTCCGGGGTCGAGGTGCTGGTGCGCGACGCCATCGGGTGGGCCGCCGAGCGCGCCGCCGAGCGGGTCGTCGCCGGGTGGCGCACCCAGCCCGCCGGGGTGGCGCTGCTCGCCGGGGCGGGGCCGGACGCCACCCGGGCGCTGGGGCGAGCCGCCCCCGACCTGTCCGACCGGACCGCGCGGCTGGTCCGGGAGTGGCAGGGCCACCGCGGGCAGGCCGAGCAGGCGCGCCAGGAGCTGCACAACCGGGTGGCCGAGCTGTACGACGCCGAGGCCGTGCGGTTTCGGCGCCTGCTCGAGGCCGGCTGCTCCACCGGCCCTGACGCCGGTCCGGTCGAGGCCGCCCCGGCCGCGCTGCGGGAGGCCCTGGACGCGGTCGAGCGGGTCCGGCGTACCCGGGAGGCAGGGTGATGACCTCGCTGCTGCCCGCCGAGACGGCTCCCCACGGGGTGCCCCAGCCGGGCTCACCGCCGGACGCCGGTGTTGATCGCGCACCGCAGCCGGACGTCGCCGCCCGCCTCGCCGCGCTGCGGGCGGCGCTCGCCGCCGCCGAGGGGTACCTCGACCCGGCGCTGCTGGCCCGGGCCGCAGACGTCGCCAACCGCGCCGAGGCGCGGCTGGGGCTGTCCGGCGACGCCACCGTGGTGGCTCTTGCCGGGGCGACCGGAAGCGGCACGTCCGCCCTGTTCAACGCCCTGGCCGGGCTGGACCTGTCCCCGGTGGGGGTGCTGCGGCCGACCACCGACGAGCCGTTGTCCTGTACCTGGGGGGACCCCGGCGCCGCGGCCGCCGTGCAGGACTGGCTGGGCGTGCCCCCGGCGCGGCGCATCGTCCGCGCCAGCGCCTTGGACGACGCGGGACCGAACCCGCTGGACGGGCTGGTGCTGCTCGACCTGCCCGACCACGACTCGGTGCGCGAGTCCCACCGGCGGGAGGTGGACCGGCTCGTCGAGCGGGTCGACCTGCTCGTCTGGGTGCTCGACCCGCAGAAGTACGCCGACCGCGCCGTCCACGAGCGCTACCTGCAGCGGCTGGCCGGGTACGACGAGGTCCTCGTGGTCGTCCTCAACCAGGTGGACCGGCTCGCCCCCGACGAGGCGGCCGTCTGCCTGGCCGACCTGCGCCGGCTGCTGGCCGCCGACGGGCTACCCGACGTACCCGTCCTACCCGTGTCCGCCCGGGCCGGCCTGGGCGTGACCGACCTGCGGGCGCTGCTCGCCGGCCGGGTCGCCGGCCGCCGGGCCGCCGCCGAGCGGCTGACGGCCGACCTGGCGGCGGCGGCCCGGCCGCTGCGGGACGCCTGCGGCGCGGACGGCCCCTCCGAGGTCGACGCCGCCGACGCCGCCGCGCTGGTCACCGCGCTCGGCGCCGCCGCCGGGGGCTCCGCGCTGGCCGCGG
>JBMOMH010000342.1:0-32185 GCA_049323135.1 Actinomycetota bacterium | reverse complement strand
GCGCGGCGGGCCACGGCCCCGGCCCCTGGGCCGGGTAGCCTGCCCGGGCGCCGTGCCGGCGCCCCCCCGCTGCCCTCGACACCCGACGCCCCAGATTCCCGACGCCCCGAAAGGCCCATGAGCTCGACCGCCGCCTCGCACCTGTCCCCGGCGTACCCCCTGCGTGCCCCCCGGGGCACCGCCGACAAGCTGCGGGCCTGGCAGCAGGCGGCGCTGGAGGCGTACCTGCGCCAGGACCAGCGGGACTTCCTCGCCGTGGCCACCCCGGGCGCCGGCAAGACCACCTTCGCGCTGCGGGTGGCCGCCGAGCTGTTCGCCGCCGGCACGGTCCGCGCGGTCACCGTGGTCACCCCCACCGAGCACCTCAAGCGGCAGTGGGCCGACGCCGCCCACCGGGTCGGCATCCGGCTGGACCCGGAGTTCCGCAACGCCGCCGGCGCCACCAGTCGGGAGTACGCCGGCGCCGCGGTCACCTACGCCCAGGTCGCCGCCGCGCCGCTGCTGCACCGGGCGCGCACCGAGGCCCGGCCCACCCTGGTGGTGCTCGACGAGATCCACCACGCCGGGGACGCCCGCGCCTGGGGGGAGGGGACCCGCGAGGCCTTCGAGCCGGCGACCCGCCGGCTGGCCCTCACCGGCACCCCCTTTCGCTCGGACACCAACCCGATCCCGTTCGTCACCTACCTGCCCGGCCCGGACGGCGTCCCCCGGTCGGTCGCCGACGTCACCTACGGGTACGCCGACGCGCTGCGCGACGGCGTCGTCCGGCCGGTGATCTTCCTGGCGTACTCCGGGCAGCTGCGCTGGCGGACCCGGGCCGGGGACGAGGTGGCGGCCACCCTGGACCAGCCGCTCACCCGCGACCTGCGCGCCCAGGCCTGGCGTACCGCGCTGGACCCCCGGGGGGAGTGGGTCCCGCAGGTCCTCGCCGCCGCCGACCGGCGGCTCACCGAGGTGCGCCGGACCATGCCGGACGCGGGCGGGCTGGTGATCGCCACCGACCGGGCGGCCGCCCGGTCGTACGCGCGGCGGTTGGCCGCGGTCAGCGGGGAGCCACCGGTCGTCGTCCTCTCCGACGAGCCGGAGGCCTCCGCGCGGATCGCCGCGTTCACCACCTCCCGGGACCGCTGGATGGTGGCCGTGCGCATGGTGTCCGAGGGCGTCGACGTCCCGCGGCTGGCGGTCGGGGTGTACGCGACGGCCACGGCGACCCCGCTGTTCTTCGCCCAGGCCGTCGGCCGGTTCGTCCGGGCCCGCCGCCGGGGGGAGACCGCCTCGGTGTTCCTGCCCACCCTGGCCGACCTGCTCGGGTACGCCGCCGAGCTGGAGGTCGAGCGGGACCACGTGCTGGGCCGCCCGGCCACCGGCGAGGAGGACCTGTGGGCACCGGAGGACGGGCTGAGGGCCGCCGCCGAGCGCGCCCAGACCACCCCGGACGACCCCGGCTTCACCGCGCTCGCCTCGGCGGCCACCTTCGACCGGGTGCTCTACGACGGGGGCGAGTTCGGCGCCACCGCGGCGGTCGGGTCCGCCGAGGAGCAGGACTACCTGGGCCTGCCCGGGCTGCTGGAGCCCGACCAGGTGGCCACCCTGCTGCGCCGCCGCCAGGCCGCGCAGCTCGCCGCCCGCGGGCCGCCCCGCGGTACGCCGGCGGGGCCGGCCACGGGCGCCGGCACGCCGGCGGGGGCGGGCACGGACGGCGACGTGCCGGCGTACCGGCGCGTGGCCGACCTGCGCCGGGAGCTCAACGCCCTGGTCGGGGCGTGGCACCACCGGACCGGGGTGCCGCACGGGGCCATCCACGCCGACCTGCGCCGGCAGTGCGGCGGGCCGGCCACCGCGCAGGCCAGCGTCGAGCAGCTGCAGGCCCGCATCGCCCTGCTGCGCCGCTGGGCCGCGCGCCCCGGCAGCGGCTGAACCGCCCCTTAACCTGGCGGTTGCGACACTGCACCGGTGACTGGCCCGCTGACTGGCCCGCTGACTGGCCCGCTGAAGTCGACGGCCCGCCGGCGGGGTTCCCTCCTCGCTCCCGGCGTGGCGGTGGCAGCGACCGCGCTGCTCCTCGCCGGCTGCACCGGACCGGCCCCGGGGGCCGCCCCGCCGACTCCGGCGCCGGCCACCGCGGGCGCCCCCGCACCGCCGGTGCCGCAGGCCGGCACGCCCGGCTGGGAGATCACCCGGTCGGGGCCGGGCCGCACCGAGGGGTTCGCCGACCGGGTCAGCGTGCTCCCGGGGGAGCCGGTGACGCTGTACGTGTCCAGCACCGCCCCGCGGTTTACCGTCACGGCCTACCGCATGGGCTACTACCTGGCGTCGCGGGCGCTACGGGTGTGGTCCTCCGAGCCGGTCCCGGCCGCCGCCCAGCCCCCGGCGCAGGTGGTCGGGCCCACCGCGACCGTGGTCGCCCCCTGGCAGCCCTCGCTGCGGGTCGCGACCAGCGGCTGGGCGCCGGGCATGTACCTGTTGCGGCTGGACGGCGCGGACGGCTCCGCGTCGTACGTGCCCCTCACCGTCCGCACCCCGAGCAACGCCGGCCGGGTGGTGTTGCTCAACGCGGTCACCACCTGGCAGGCCTACAACACGTGGGGCGGGCGCAGCCTGTACGCCGGGCCGGGCGGGTACGCCGACCGCTCCCGGGCGGTGTCCTTCGACCGGCCCTACGCCGCCGGCACCGGGGCCGCCGACTTCCTCGGCCTGGAGCTGCCGCTGCTCGTCCTCGCCGAGCGCAGCGGCGTGCCGCTGGGGTACGCCACCGACACCGACCTGGACGCCCGGCCCGACCTGCTCGCCGGGGCCAGAGGTCTGGTGACCCTGGGCCACGACGAGTACTGGTCGGCCGCGATGCGGGCGAACGCCACCGCCGCCCGGGACGCGGGGACCAACCTGGCCTTCCTCGGGGCCAACTCGGTGTACCGGCACATCCGGCTCGGTCCCACCGCCCTCGGGCCGGGCCGGTGGGAAACCGACTACAAGTCCTTCGCGGAGGACCCCCTGTCCCGCACCGACCCGCAAGAGGCCACCGCGGACTGGCGGTCGCCCCCCTACCCGCGGCCGGAGAGCGTCCTGGTCGGCGTGTTCTACCAGTGCAACCCGGTGTCGGCCGACCTGGTGGTCGCCGACCCACAGAACTGGCTGCTGGCGGGCTTCGTCCACCCCGGGCAGCGGCTGCCCGGGGTGGTCGGCACCGAGTACGACAAGGTGGACCTGGCGGTGCCCACGCCCCGGCCCATCGAGGTGCTGTTCCGGTCCCCGGTGACCTGCCGGGGGAAGCGGGACGTCGCCGAGGGGGCCTACTACACGACGCCCAGCGGGGCCGGGGTCTTCGCCACCGGCACCATCAACTGGATCTGCGCCCTGGACGGGATGTGTGCCGGCCGGCCCATCCCGGCCGAGGCCGGGCGGGTGGTGGGTGCCATCACCACCCGGCTGCTCCAGGCGTTCGCGCAGGGTCCGGTGGGCCGGGCCCACCCCGCGGTGGACAACCTCACCGCGCTCGGGGACCCGACCCCCCGGCCGCACCCGGGGGCCCGGTCGCCGCGGCCAGGAGGGGGAGCACCCGGTACGGCAACGGCGTCGCCAGGGCAATGACCGACGACGTACGGGCCACCCCCTCGATGGCCACCACCGCGTCGATGACCCGCTGCAGGTCGGCGTTGGACCGGGCCACCACCCGGCAGAGCATGTCCCCGGTGCCGGTGATGGTGTGCACCTCGAGGACCTCCGGGATGGCGGCCAGCCGGTCGGCCACCGGGTCGTGCCCGGCCGCCTGGCGGATCTCCAGGGTGACGAAGGCGGTGACCGGGAAGCCCAGGGCAGCGGGGTCGACGTCCGGCCCGAAGCCGCGGACGACCCCGCCGGCCAGCAGCCGGTTCAGTCGGGCCTGCACGGTGCCCCGGGCCACGCCCAGCCGGCGCGAGCACTCCAGCACGCCCAGGCGCGGCTCGGCCGCCAGCACGGCCACCAGCCGGGCGTCCAGCGCGTCGAGCAGCATGGCGCCTCCTGGTCATGATGCGCGGTAGGTCGGGCGCCGTCCGCCCGCGGTTGGACAATCTGTACAGCCAGAACCGTAGCTGTTGCGCACATCGTCGGCCCAGCCCATGCTGCCTGGTACATCCGGTCTGATCACGGGAGGGCACCATGAGCCAGACCATCTCCGCGCCGGGCCCCGCCCAGGGGTCGGCGGTCGAGGACGTCGACGCCCTGGTCGGGGCGGTCCCCCATGACGTGTCCGCCGACCCGTTCCCGGTCAAGGGGCTCGACCACGTCCGCTTCGCCGTCGGCAACGCCCGGCAGGCCGCGCACTTCTACGCCACCGCCTTCGGGATGACCGCCACCGCGTACCGGGGCCCGGAGACCGGGGCGCCCGACGTGGCGGAGTACGTGCTGGAGTCCGGGGCGGCGCGGTTCGTCCTCGCCGGCCCGGTCCGCCCCGGCACCGCCCTGGGGGCCCACGTCGCCGCCCACGGCGACGGGGTCGTCGACCTCGCCCTGGAGGTACCCGACGTCCCGCACGCCTACGCCCACGCCGTCGCCCAGGGGGCGGTCGGCCTGGCCGAACCGCACGAGCTGACCGACGCGCACGGGACCGTGGTGGTCGCGGCGGTGGCGACGTACGGGGAGACCCGGCACAGCCTTGTCGACCGCAGCCGGTACACCGGACCGTTCCTGCCCGGCTTCGTCGCGCGCGGCCCGCTGGCCACTCGCCCGGCCCACCACCCGGTGCGCTACTTCCAGGCCGTCGACCACTGCGTCGGCAACGTCGAGCTGGGCCGGATGGACACCTGGGTGGACTTCTACCGCCGGGTCATGGGCTTCACCAACATGAAGGAGTTCATCGGTGACGACATCGCCACCGAGTACTCGGCACTGATGAGCAAGGTGGTGGCCAGCGGCAACCACAAGGTGAAGTTCCCGCTGAACGAGCCGGCGGTGGGCAAGCGCAAGTCCCAGATCGACGAGTACCTGGAGTTCTACGGCGGCCCCGGCGTCCAGCACGTCGCCCTGGCCACGGGGGACATCGTCACCGCGGTGCGCTGCATGCAGGAGATGGGCGTCGAGTTCCTCGACACCCCGGACAGCTACTACGACACCCTCGGCGAGTGGGTGGGCGACACCCGGGTGCCGGTGCAGACGCTGCGGGAGCTGCGCATCCTCGCCGACCGGGACGAGGACGGGTACCTGCTGCAGATCTTCACCAAGCCGGTGCAGGACCGGCCGACGGTGTTCTTCGAGCTCATCGAGCGGCACGGGTCCCTGGGGTTCGGCAAGGGCAACTTCAAGGCCCTCTTCGAGGCCATCGAACGGGAGCAGGCCCGCCGCGGTAACCTCTGACCCGCCTGCCCCCCCACCTGGATCCCGCGGGATGGGAGCGCCACCTCGGCCAGTGCGTCGCTTCGACCCAAACCGTCGCCGACGTCGCATCGGCGTCGCGCAGCAGGGTGCCGACCATGACCGAGCCAGGGCATCGGGCACGCTCCCCCAGCAGGCCTGCCCCCAGGCTCCGCGGACGGTGGCATACGGGCGGCCGTCGGGTAGCCTGGTGGTCGTCACTGCGTCGACGAGAGGTGAGCGGACATGAGCCAGACAGGTGCCATGACCTGCCCCAAGTGCCAGGGCTCGATGCGGCAGTACGAGCGCAACGGCATCACGATCGACCAGTGCACGGAGTGCCGGGGTATCTTCCTCGACCGCGGTGAGCTCGAACGCCTGATCGAGGCCGAGGGCCAGCACGTCCAGGCGGGGGCACAGCAGCAGGCCCCGGCGGGCTACCCGCCGCCCTCGGGCTACCCGCCGCCCTACCCCTCCTACCAGGGGCGCGGCGGCTTCCTCGGCGGGATGTTCGGCGGCGGCCACCACGGCGGCCACCACGGCGGCCATCACTGAGCAAGGACCACCAGGGCGCCGCTCACCGTCGAGGTCGGCCGAGCTCCTCGAGCGCGGCCGCCAGGGCACGGGTGCTCAGGTCGGTGGATGACGCCAGCTCGCTGATCTGCTCGGCGTTGCCGCTGCCCATGCTGCCCATGGCGGCCCGGCGCAGTTCCGCGGCGATCTGCACGGTCCGGTCGGCGCGGACGCCAATGTCGGTCCGCAGGGCGTAGTCGACCCTGCCGGCGTCGGGCTCGAGGGCGAGGAGCGCCAGTTCGCGGTCAAGAGCGGTGGCCGTCGCCACGAGCCGGGCGAGCAGTTCCTCGAGGTCGGCGGTGGGCGCGTCGGCGTCGCGTGCGGCGCGTAGCGCCCGGCGGGTGAGGTCGACGGCGTTGTCGAGGATGCGGCGCCACTGGATCACCGCAGCGTGCGCGCCGGTGGCCGCGGTCTGCTCCTCGAGCAGCAGTCGGGCCTGGCGGGCGAGCTTGCGCCCACCGAGCGCCTTCCAGGCGACCACCGCGCCGATGCTCGCCAACACGATGACCACGACGAAGGCGGCGACCAACCACCCGATCACCGGCGCCGTCCACGGATGACCGGCCGCGACGACACCGTGGTGGGTCCCCGGTCGCCGGCGGCTACCCACCGCTCGACTGTGATCCCCCCGCGCTCGACCGAAGTCATGGCGCCGCACACCTTTGTACCCGCCAACGCTGGCGCCATGTCTCTCCTCGGGCTCGCGCGACGAGCGCGTCGCGGGGAGCATCCACTCTAGCTCGCTGTGCGGCAGATCCAGCCCGCGGTCGCCGGGCCCTGGGGGGCGTGCGTCAGCAGACCACCGCTGTTGACGTACCGTCCGGTCGCGAGGGTGTCCAGGTCCGCGTGCCCTTCATGCGGGTGCGGCCGGGGGCGGGGGGGTGGCGGGCAGGACGGCGCCGGTCACGGGGCCGAGGTGCACCTGGACGCCGTCGGCGCCGGGGGCGGTGGCGGTGACGGTGACGGTGTCCCCGTCGGCCAGGAAGGTTCGCCGGCTGCCGTCGGGTAGTGGCAGCGGCTCGGTCCCGCCCCAGGTCAGCTCCATCAGGCTGCCGCGCTGGTCGCGCTCCGGGCCCGAGACGGTGCCCGAGGCGTAGAGGTCCCCGGTGCGCAGCGCCGCCCCGTTGGCGGTGAGGTGGGCCAGCTGCTGTGCCGGCGTCCAGTACAGGTCGGCGGACCGGGGCCGGGATACCGCGGCCCCGTTCAGCCACACGGTCAGCTCCAGGTCCAGGCCGGGGCCGGGGGGGCGCAGGTACGCCGCCGGCTCCGGGTCCTGCACCGGGGGCGGTAGCCAGGCCGCGTCCAGGGCGGCCAGGGGCAGCACCCAGGCGGACACCGAGGTGGCGAAGGACTTGGCCAGGAACGGGCCGAGCGGGACGTACTCGACCGCCTGCATGTCCCGGGCGCTCCAGTCGTTGACCAGTACCACGCCGAACACGTGCTCCCGCCAGGCCGTCGTCGGCACCCGGGTACCGAGCGCGCTGGGCACGCCGACGACGAAGCCCACCTCCGCCTCCAGGTCGAGCCGTTCGGTGGGCCCGTACGCCGGTCGCGGCGCCTCGCCCACCCGCCGCAGCCCGCAGGGCCGGCGTACCGGCGTCCCGGACACCACCACGGTGCCGGCCCGGCCGTGGTAGCCGATGGGCAGCTCCCGCCAGGCCGCGGGCAGCGGGTCGGTGCCCGGGCGCAGGATGCGGCCCATGTTCTCCGCGTGGTGGCGGGAGGCGTAGAAGTCGACGAAGTCGGCGACGGTGAACGGCAGGTGCAGCCGCACCTGGTCCTGTGGCACCAGGTGCGGTTCCACGACCGGGCGGTACGTCGGGTCGGTGAGCAGCCCGGTGACCCGGGACCGCACCGCCGCCCACGCCGGGGGTCCCAGGGCGAGCAGGCCGTCCAGCGCGGGGCGGGCCAGGGCCTCGACCAGGGCCGCGCGCTCCCCGTCGGCGGACAGCGCGGGGGCCAGGTCGAGCACGTGGGCGCCGATGGCCACCCCCACCCGCGGCGCCTGGCCCGGCCGGGAGAACACGCCGTACGGCAGGGCCTGGACCGGGAAGTGCGACCCCTCGGTGCCCGGTAGCCAGCAGTCCGGCACCGCGCTCAGCCCTCGTCCAGCAGGCCCAGCTCCACCAGGTCGGCCAGTGGCTCGGCCACGCTGCACGAGCCGAAGCTCACCCACCCGCCGCGCCGCTCCTCGGCGGCGGCGTTGGCCGCGGCGGCCAGCTGTTCGGCGTCCCGGTCGGCCAGCCGCCGGGCCAGGGACTCCTCGTCGGCCCCGTCCCGGGCGTCGAGGGCGGCCAGCAGCACGTTGAGGAAGCCGTGGTGCTCGAACCCGGTGTCCGGGTCGGTGTGCCGCACCGCCCGGTGCAGGCCCGCGGTCAGCTTGAACGGCAGGTCCCGGGCGGTGCAGGCGTGGAGGAACGCGGCCAGCTCGGCCTCGCTGGGGTACGCCGCCGCGTCCGCCCCGCCGGTGCGCAGCTTGGCGCTGGCCGACCCGCTGTCGGCGAGGACGTCGAGGGCCTCCTCCCAGCCGGGGCTGCGCGGCACCTCGACGAACAGGTCGAACTCGAGGAACGGGGCCGCGTCGAAGGCCACCCCGATGGCCTCCCCGGCCCCGGACACCAGGTCGCTGCCGGCGGGCAGGGCCACCTCGGCCCAGGCCGCCTCCAGCCGCGGCTCGGCGGCCAGCGCCGCGTACGCCGGGGCCAGCCCGTCCAGCCCGGTGTCGGCCACCACCGCGACGCGCAGCGGGTCGCCTCCGGGCGGCGCCCCGTCGGCCGCGTCGAGCGCGGCCACCAGGCGCGGCACCGCCGAGGCGGGCACCAGCAGCGGCCCGAGCAGGTCGGCGTACCACCCCTCGAGGTGGGCCCGGTGCGCGCGCAGCGCCTCGCCCAGCGGCGCCGACCGGGGCGGGAACGCGGCGGCGTCGTCGATGAGGGCCTGCAGCAGCGGGGGCACGGTTGACACACCGCGGACGCTAGCCGATGGTACGAACGGAGGGACAGTCACGCCCGGACCGGCTGCCCCGGGAGGAGGTGCCAGGCGATGCCGCACTACCGCCGGGTCGGCGAGGTCCCCCCCAAGCGGCACACCCAGTTCCGGCGCCCCGACGGCGGCCTGTACGCCGAGGAGCTGATGGGCGAGGAGGGCTTCTCCTCCGACTCGGCGCTGCTCTACCACCAGGGGCTGCCGTCGGCGTGGGTCGACAGCCGGCCGTGGGACCTGCCCGACCTGTCGACGACCGTCAACCACCCCCTGCGCCCCCGCCACCTGCGCCTGCACGACCTGTTCCCTGGCGAGGAGTGGAAGACCCACGACGTCGTCACCGGCCGGCGGCTCGTGCTGGGCAACGCCGACGTGCGGCTCGGGTACGTCGTCGCCGGCGAGCCGTCACCGCTGTACCGCAACGCCGTCGGTGACGAGTGCGTGTACGTCGAGTCCGGGCGGGCCCGGGTGGAGACGGTGTTCGGGGCGCTGCAGGTCGCCACCGGCGACTACGTGGTCCTGCCCCGGTCCACGACCCACCGATGGCTACCCGAGGGTGGGGAGCCGCTGCGCTGCTACGTCATCGAGGCCAACAGCCACATCACGCCGCCGAAGCGCTACCTGTCCCGCTTCGGCCAGTTTCTCGAGCATGCGCCGTACTGTGAGCGGGACCTGCGCGCACCGACCGAGACACTGCTCGCCTCGGGCCGCGACGTCGACGTCCACGTCAAGCACCGGGGACGGGGCGGCAGCATCGTCGGCAGCGTCGTCACCGCCGCCGAGCACCCCTTCGACGTCGTCGGATGGGACGGCTGCCTCTACCCGTTCGCCTTCAACGTGGCCGAGTTCGAACCCATCACCGGCCGGGTGCACCAGCCCCCGCCGGTGCACCAGGTCTTCGAGGGCGGCAACTTCGTCGTCTGCAACTTCGTCCCCCGCAAGGTCGACTACCACCCGCTGTCCATCCCGGTGCCCTACTACCACTCGAACGTGGACAGCGACGAGGTGATGTTCTACTGCGGGGGGGACTACGAGGCCCGCAAGGGCTCGGGCATCGACCTCGGCTCGGTCTCGGTGCACCCCGGCGGCCACGCGCACGGGCCGCAGCCCGGCGCGGTGGAGCGCAGCCTGGGCGTGGAGTTCTTCGACGAGCTCGCGGTCATGGTCGACACCTTCCGCCCGCTGGAGCTGGGGGAGGGGGGCGTCGCGTGCGAGGACCCCGGCTACGCCTGGTCGTGGGCCGGCCGGGGCCCGGCCACCCGCTGACCGCCGCCCGGCCGGACCGCGGTTCGGCGGTCAGGCCGTCGTCACTCCCGCGCCGGTGAGCTGGGCCACCGCCGCCGCGTCGTCGCCTGGCTGCAGGTTCACGAACCGGGTGAGCGCCAGCGGGACGGTGACCGGGAAGCCGAGGCGTATGCCGTCCAGGGCGGTGTCCTTCACGCAGTAGTCGCCGGCCAGGCCGACCACGACCAGCCGGCGCACCCCCGCGTCGGCCAGCAGCCGGCCCAGCTCGGTGGCGCCGCTGGCCCCGGACACCGGGTCCCGGACCGAGAAGCCGGAGTAGCCGTCCTCCCCGCCGCTGCCCTTGCGGACCACCGGGCCGACCACGGGCAGCCCCGGGTGCAGCTCGGCGCCCCAGGTGTCCGCGACGCAGTGCACCGGCCACACCCCGCCGTCCTTGGCGAAGTGCGGGGTGCTCGGAGGATGCCAGTCCTGGGTGTACACCACGGTCGCGCCCGCGGCGCGGGCGGCCGCCACCTCCGTGGCGACCAGCGGCACGACCTGCTCGCCGCCGGGGACGTAGAGCGACCCGGCGGGGTCGGCGAAGTCGTTCTGTACGTCGACCACGACCAGCGCCACGTCCGGGGCGTAGCGCCGCTCCCCGGCCGGCGCCGGCGCCGGCCCGTGCGTCGTCGTCATCGGTGGGCGTCCTCCTCGGCGGGCAGGATCGACTCGAAGCAGGTGGGGATGGCCGGCTCGCCGCGGGAGAGCTGGCGGCCCGGCGGGGGCAGCTCGGCCCGGGACCGTTCGTGCCGCTCCCGGGCCGCCGCCAGCGGCTCGCGGCCGACGACCTCCCCGCGGCGCACCAGCGGGACCAGCAGGGGCCGGTCGTCGCCGTCGTCGACCGGCGGCCGGCCGATCCCGACCACCTCGGCCTCGGCGGTGCCCGCGGCGCTGCGGCGGCGCAGCGCCCACTTGCGGCCCCCGATGCTCGCCTTGTCGGTGGACCGCTTGGCCACCGCGAGCAGCGGCGCGTCCGGCCCGTCCGCGGCGGCGCGGGCGACCAGCTTGTAGACCAGGCCGGCGGTGGACGCCCCGCTGCCGGTGACCAGCGCGGTGCCCACGCCGTACCCGTCCACCGGCGCGGCGGCCAGCGCCGCGATGGCGTGCTCGTCGAGGTCCCCGGTGACCACGATCCGGGTGCGGGTCGCCCCCAGCTCGTCCAGCAGCCCCCGCACCTGCTGGGCCAGCTGGGGGAGGTCCCCGGAGTCCAGGCGCACCGCCCCCAGCCCTGGCCCGGCCACCTCGACCGCACGCCGGACCGCCGTGGTCACGTCGTAGGTGTCCACCAGCAGCGTGGTGCCGGTGCCCAGGGCGTCCACCTGGGCGCTGAAGGCCTCCTTCTCGCTGTCGTGCAGCAGGGTGAAGGCGTGGGCGCTGGTGCCGGTGGTGGGCAGGCCGTAGCGCCGACCGGCGGCCAGGTTGCTGGTGGCGGTGAAGCCGGCCACGTACGCCGCCCGCGCCGCGGCCAGCGCGGCCTCCTCGTGGGTGCGCCGGGAGCCCATCTCGATGCACGGGCGGCCGGCGGCCGCCGTCGTCATCCGGGATGCGGCCGCCGCGACCGCGCTGTCGTGGTTGAGCACCGAGAGCACCAGGGTCTCCAGCAGCACCGCCTCGGCGAAGCTGGCCTCGACGACGAGTAGCGGGGAGCCGGGGAGGTACACCTCGCCCTCGGCGTAGCCCCAGACGTCCCCGGAGAACCGGAAGCCGGCCAGCCACTGCCCGGTGGGCTCGTCGACCACGCCGGTGCCGACCAGCCAGTCGACGACTTCGGGGGTGAACCGGAACCGTTCCAGGGCGTCCAGCAGCCGCCCGGTGCCGGCGACCACGCCGTACCGGCGGCCCGGGGGCAGCCGGCGGGCGAACACCTCGAACACCGCGCGGCGCGCCGCGGCCCCGCTGCGCAGCGCCGCCTCGAGCATGGTCAGCTCGTAGCGGTCGGTGTGCAGGGCCAGCGTGCCGTCGTCGCCTGTCGTCCCCACCGGTCCAGGGTACGGCGGTGCCTAGCATGGGGAGCATGTCCGTGGCGCCGGTCGAGGTGGAGCGTCCGGACGTCCATGAGGACGTCCGGACGGACAAGCCGTGGCAGACGATCGTGTGGAACGACCCGGTGAACCTCATGTCCTACGTGACCTACGTGTTCCAGCAGTACTTCGGCTACCCGCGCCCGAAGGCCACCCGGCTCATGCTGGACGTCCACCACAAGGGCAAGGCCGTGGTGTCGCACGGCAGCCGCGAGGAGATGGAGCGCGACGTGGCCGCGATGCACGGCTACGGGCTGTGGGCCACCCTGCAGCAGGCCAGCTGAGCTGGTGGCCTGAGCTGGTGGCCTGAGATGGTGGCCGGGTGAGCGGACGGTTCCGGCGGGCGGCCGGCGGCGGGGTCACCGCCCGCTTCGGCACCACCGAGACGGTCGTGCTGCGCCAGCTGCTCGGCGAGCTGGTGGAGCTGGTCGCCCCGGACGACGAGGGCACCACGGACCCGCTGGAGCGGGCGGTCGGCATCGGCTGGTCCAGCAGCCCCCCGGAGGACCCCGCGCTGGCCCGGCTGCTGCCCGACGCGTACGCCGACCCCGAGGCCGCCGCCGAGTTCCGCCGCTACACCGAGGTGCCGCTGCGGGAGGGCAAGGTGCGCAACGCGCGGACCGCCCTGGAGTCCCTGGACGCCCCGGGCCGGCTGCACCTCGACGCCGAGCAGGCGGCGGCCTGGCTGGGGGCGCTGAACGACCTGCGGCTCACCCTGGCCGCCCGGCTGGGGCTGGACCCGGGCGGCCCGGTGGCCGGCGCCGGGGGCGCCGGGGGGGCCGGTGTGGCCGGCGCCGGCGGGTCCGGCGCGGCGCTGGAGCCCGACGAGCTGCCGGAGGACGACCCGCGCCGCCCGGCGTACGCCGTCTACCAGTGGCTCGGCTGGCTGCAGGAGACCCTCGTCCGCGCCCTGTCCTGAGCGGCCCTACGCTGGAGAGGTGCTGACGATCAGCCAGGCCGTGTACGACGCGATCGTGGGGCACGCCCGCCGGGACCATCCGGACGAGGCGTGCGGCGTGGTCGCCGGGCCGGCCGGCAGCGACCGCCCGGAGCGGGTCGTCGCGATGGGCAACGCCGAGCGGTCCCCGACGTTCTTCCGCTTCGACCCGCAGGAGCAGCTGCGCGTGTGGCGGGAGATGGAGGCTCGCGGGGAGGAGCCGCTGGTCATCTACCACTCGCACACCGCCACGGAGGCCTACCCGTCGCGGACCGACGTGGGCCTGGCCGCCGAGCCGGACGCGCACTACGTCGTGGTGTCCACCCGGGACCCGGTCGATGTCGAGCTGCGCTCGTTCCGGATCCGGGACGGGCAGGTCAGTGAGGAGGAGGTCCGGGTGCTGGCTTCGGGCGCCGCCGGCGTACCGGCGGCGGAGGGCACCGGGGCCGGCGTACCGGCGGCACCGGCCGAACGGGCGGAATAGGCCCCCCGGCGCGGGGAGTTGCTCGACATCGCCGGCCCGGAGCGCGGCGCGGCCCGGTTGCCGTCCCGAGCAGGACGCCCCGACCGGCCCCGAACAGGCCCCCCGAACAGGCCTGAGGACAGGTCCTGAGGACAGGTGAGGAGAACCATGGCCATCGAGGTCCGCATCCCGACGATCCTGCGCCAGTACACCGGCGGCGCCAAGGCGGTCGAAGGCTCCGGTGGCACGCTGGCGGAGGTCATCGACGACCTGGAGGCGCGGCACCCGGGGCTGCGTGACCGGCTGGTCGACGACGGCGGGCTGCGCCGGTTCGTGAACGTCTACCTCAACGACGAGGACGTGCGCTTCCTCGGCGGTCTGGCCACCCCCGTGCACGACGGGGACAGCGTCACCGTGCTGCCCGCGGTGGCGGGAGGCTGACGCCCCCGGTGCGCTTCGCCTCGCTGCTGGACTCCCTCGGGCGCACCCCCCTGGTGGGGCTGCCGCGGCTGTCGCCCACGCCCGAGGTGCGGCTGTGGGCGAAGCTGGAGGACCGCAACCCCACCGGGTCGGTGAAGGACCGGCCGGCGTTCTGGATGGTGCAGCAGGCGGAGAAGGACGGGCTGCTCACCCCCGGCTGCACGATCCTGGAGCCCACCTCCGGGAACACCGGCATCTCCCTGGCCATGGTGGCCCGGCTCAAGGGGTACCGGCTGGTCTGCGTGATGCCGGAGAACACCTCGGTGGAGCGGCGCCAGCTGCTGGAGATGTGGGGGGCCCAGGTGGTCTTCTCCCCGGCCGCGGGCGGGTCCAACGAGGCGGTGCGAGTGGCTCGGCGGATGGCCGCCGAGCACCCCGACTGGGTGATGCTCTACCAGTACGGCAACCCGGCCAACACCCAGTCCCACTACGAGACGACCGGCCCGGAGATCCTCGAGGACCTGCCCACGGTCACCCACTTCGTCGCTGGGCTGGGTACCACCGGGACCCTGATGGGGGTGGGCCGGTTCCTGCGGGAGCGGGTGCCCGGGGTGCAGATCGTCGCGGCCGAGCCGCGCTACGGGGAGCTGGTCTACGGGCTGCGCAACATCGACGAGGGGTTCGTGCCGGAGCTGTACGACGCCTCGGTGCTCACCACCCGCTACTCGGTCGGCCCGCGGGAAGCGGTCCGGCGTACCCGGGAGCTGCTCGACGCGGAGGGGATCTTCGCCGGGATCTCCACCGGGGCGATCCTGCACGCCGCGCTCGGCGTGGCCCAGCGGGCGGTGGCCGCCGGGGAGGCGGCGGACATCTGCTTCGTCGTCTGCGACGGCGGGTGGAAGTACCTGTCCACCGGCGCCTACGCCGGGACGCTGGAGGAGGCCGAGGAGGGCCTGGAGGGCCAGCTCTGGGCTTGAGGTCCGGGCGGCCGGGGCTGGGGTTGGGCTTTGCGGGTGGCCGGTGGGCGCGTCCAGGGAGCACGGGGGGCACTGGCCCGCTGGTGGAGCAGACCCGCCCCCGTGCCCGGTCCCGGCGCGGTCCCCGGCCGCGGTCGGGTTACTGCCCGAGTCGCACCGGAGTCCCACCAGTCCCACCACTCCGGTCCTGCCACAGCAGAGGGCCCCGGCAGGGGGGAGTCGCTGTGTTGTGGTAGGAAATGTGGGCTATGGGCCATATTTACTACCACAAACCTACCTCAGGCTGTGACTCCTGCGACTGGAGGAGGGTTCTGGGACGACAGTGGCTGCACCGTGAGCCGTGGCGAGCCCCCGACCGGCTCCAGTGTGCACGCTCCATGCCCAGGGCAGTTCGGAGGGTCAGGACGGCTGTCGCATCTGACGCAAGGTACAAGGTGCGCTGCACTGCGTTACCGGATCGTCCCCGCCGTCCCGCGCCCGTTCACGGCGCCGGCGGGGAGCCTGACCCGTGCCGACGGTCGCACCAGGTGCCCCGCCCCGGGCCGCCGCGGCCAGCTAGCGGCCCCAGGTACGCCAGGCGCCTAGCGGCCGGACCGCCATCGCCCGGTGTCCCCGCGCACCGGGCACGCCGGGCCGCATCGCCGGGGGCGCCCGGTCCAGCCCGCGGCGGTGAGCACCGCCGCCACCTGGGCGGCGACCTCGCAGGGTCGACCCATCACGTCGGCGTACCCGTAGCGCAGGGTCCGCTCCTGGCGCAGCGTCGCGGCGTTGTCCCGCGCCATGTCCCGCCACGCGGCCACCGGCGTGAAGTGGGTGGCCCCGTCCAGCTCGACCACGGTGCCGAACTCCTCGTAGGCCACGTCGGTCCGCTGCGCCCCCACGGCTGCCCCGCCCGGGGTTCCGCCCAGGTCCTCCACCGGGCGCTGTCGCCGGCCGGTGGGCAGCCGGTGGGCCCGCTCGACCCGGCGCAGGTAGGTCAGCTCCAGCGGGGACTCGGCGCCGGCGGCGAGGTCGGCGAGCGCCCCCTGCAGGGCGGCGTGCCAGCGCACCGTGGGCCGCTGGGCGAGGGCCTCGCGCAGCTGGGCCGGGGTGGCCGCCTCCCGCTGGACGGCGCGGGCGACCGCGGCCAGCGCCTCGGTGAGGTCCTCGGCCGCGTCGGCGAGGTCGAGGGCGGCGTGCGCGGCGGTGACCCGGGGCGGTACCACGGTCCCGTCCCGCCGGTCGAGGAGGCGTCGGGCCCGGTGCACCACCAGGCCGGGCTGGGGGCGCACCTTGCGTCCGGCCGGCACCGTGACGTGCACCGGCTCGCGCTGCTCGGCGAAGCCGTGCAGCGCCGCGGCGGTCTCGTGGCTGAGCAGCGCGTCGGGTCCGGCGTACAGGTGGGCCGCCCACACCCGGGCCAGCCAGGGGACCGGGCCGGAGTGGGCCAGGTACACCCCCGGTGCCAGCCGCTGCCAGCGCCCCGGGCGCAGCCGGGTGCGCAGCGCCGCGTCGGACAGCCCGAGCTCACGGGCCTGGGCCCGGGAGAGCACGCCGGACTGCCAGTCGAGGACCTCCTCGACCTGCGCACCCGGCCAGGGGAGTGCGGACATGTGGGATGTCTACCAGGGGGGGTGCCCGTCGGTCGCTAGGCACACCGGACCGTACGCTTGCCGGTCGTGGCGGACGCACCGATCGGCATCTTCGACTCCGGCGTCGGCGGGCTCACCGTGGCCCGGGCGGTGCTGGACCAGCTGCCGCACGAGCCGGTGCTGTACGTCGGGGACACCGCCCGCGGCCCGTACGGGCCCCGACCCATCGCCGAGGTCCGCGCCTACGCCCTCGACGTGATGGACCACCTGGTCGGCCAGGGCGTCAAGATGCTGGTCATCGCCTGCAACAGCGCCAGCGCCGCGGTCCTGCGCGACGCCCGGGAGCGCTACGACGTGCCGGTGGTCGAGGTGATCCAGCCGGCGGTACGCCGGGCCGCCGCGGCCACCCGCAACGGCCGGGTGGGGGTGATCGGCACCCAGGCGACGGTGACCAGCGGGGCCTACGAGGACGCCTTCGCCGCCGCGCCCCACCTGCAGGTGGTCACCCAGGCCTGCCCGCGGTTCGTGGAGTTCGTCGAGCGGGGGGTGACCACCGGCCCGGAGCTGCTCGCCGTGGCGCGGGAGTACCTGGAGCCGGTCGTCGCCGCCGGGGTGGACACGCTGGTGCTCGGCTGCACGCACTACCCGCTGCTCACCGGGGTGATCTCCCTCGTCGTGGGGGAGCAGGTGACGCTGGTCAGCAGCGCCGAGGAGACCGCCAAGGACGTGTACCGGGTGCTGGTCGCCCACGACCTGGCCCGGGACGAGTCCCTCCCCGCCCCCGAGCACCGGTTCGTGGCCACCGGGGACCCCCGGCCGTTCGCCGAGCTGGGGCGCCGCTTTCTCGGCCCGGAGGTGGCCGCGGTCGAGCGGGCCACGGTCTTCGTGTGAGGCTCACCGTCGTCGGCTGCGCCGGCAGCTTCCCCAGCCCGGGGGTGCCGGGCTCCTGCTACCTGGTCGAGGCCGGCGGGTTCGCCCTCGTGCTGGACGTCGGCGGCGGGGCCCTGGGGGAGCTGGCCGGCCGGGTGTCCCTGGACGCGGTGGGTGCGGTGCTGGTCAGCCACCTGCACCCGGACCACTGCCTGGACCTCACCGCCTGGTACGTGCAGCGCCGGTACCGCCCGCACGGCAGCGTCCCGCCGCCGCCGCTGCCGGTGTGGGCCCCGGCCGGGGCGGCGCGCCGGCTGGGGGCGGCGTACGCGCCTGGCGGGGAGCCCGCCGACCTGTCCGACCAGCTCGCCGTGGTCGACCTCACCGCCGGGCGGCACCAGGTGGGGCCGGTCACGGTGACCGCGGTGCGGGTGGCGCACCCGGTGGAGACCTACGCGCTGCGGGTCGAGCACGACGGGTCGGCCCTGGTCTACTCGGGGGACACCGGGCCGTGCCCGGCCCTGGCCGACCTGGCCACCGGGGCGGACCTGCTGCTGTGCGAGGCCTCCTGGCCGGACGACCCGCGCAACCCCCCCGACCTGCACCTGTCCGGTCGGCAGGCCGGCGAGCACGCCGCGGCCGCCGGGGTGGGCCGGCTGGTGCTCACCCACCTGGTGCCCTGGTACGACGCGGCCGGCATCCGTGCCGAGGCGGCCGGCGCCTACACCGGACCGGTGGACCTGGCCCGGCCCGGCGCGTCGTGGACCGTCTAGGCTGCGCCCCCGTGCAGGACTCCCCGGCGCTCGGCGCTGCCCTTCCCCCCTCCGGCCCGGTGGCCCGCGCCGACGGGCGCGCCGCGGACGAGCTGCGTGAGGTGCGGTTCCAGCGCGGCTGGCTCGCCCACGCGGAGGGCTCGGTGCTGGTCGAGTTCGGTGCGACCCGGGTGCTCTGCGCGGCCAGCGTGACCGACGGGGTGCCGCGCTGGCGGCGCGGATCCGGCCTGGGCTGGGTCACCGCTGAGTACTCGATGCTGCCGCGCGCCACGTCGACCCGCTCCGACCGGGAGTCGGTGAAGGGCCGGCTCGGCGGGCGGACCCAGGAGATCAGCCGGCTGGTCGGCCGGGCCCTGCGGGGCGTCGTCGACCTGGCCGCGCTGGGGGAGCGGACCGTGGTGCTCGACTGTGACGTGCTACAGGCCGACGGCGGCACCCGCACCGCCGCCGTGACCGGGGCCTACCTGGCCCTCGCCGACGCGGTGCGCTGGCTGGCGGAACGGGGGGCGCTGGCCTCCGGCGTACCGGTGCTCACCGGGTCGGTGGCCGCGGTCAGCGCCGGGATCGTGGACGGCCAGGCCCTGCTGGACCTCTGCTACGCCGAGGACGTGCGGGCCGACACCGACCTCAACCTGGTCGCCACCGCCGACGGCCGGCTGGTGGAGGTGCAGGGCACCGCGGAGGGCGCCCCGCTGGCCCGGGCCGAGCTCGACGCCCTGGTCGACCTGGCGGCCGCCGGCTGCGCCCGGCTCACCGTGCTGCAGCAGGAGGCGCTGGCCCGGTGAGCGTCCCCCCCGAGCGGCCCGGCCGGCTGGTGCTGGCCACCCGCAACCGGCACAAGGTGGCCGAGCTGCGGCGGATCCTCACCGCCGAGGGGGTGGCCGTCGAGCTGGTCGACCTCGACGACCTGCCCGACGTCCCCGACGTCGCCGAGACGGGGGCCACCTTCGCGGAGAACGCCCTGCTCAAGGCCCGGGCGGTGGCCGCGGCCACCGGCCTACCCGCCGCGGCCGACGACTCCGGGCTGTGCGTGGACGCCCTCGCCGGGATGCCCGGGGTGCTGTCCGCCCGGTGGGCCGGCCGGCACGGGGACGACCGGGCCAACCTGGAGCTGCTGCTCGACCAGCTCGCCGAGGTGCCCGACGGGCGGCGCGGGGCCCAGTTCGTCTGCGCGGCGGCGCTGGTCGTCCCCGGCGGGGCGGAGCGGGTCGTGGAGGGGCGCCTGGCGGGCACCCTGACTCGGGCCCCCCGGGGGTCCGGCGGGTTCGGGTACGACCCGATCTTCGTGCCCGTCGGCGAGACCCGGACGACCGCGGAGCTGACGCCGGAGGAGAAGGACGCCGTGAGCCACCGAGGCCGGGCCTTCCGCGCCCTGGCTCCGGTCGTCGGCCTGCTGGTCCCCGCCCCCTGAGCCGCCTCCCGGCGGCCGGCCGGGGCGCCCCCCGATGACCTGCGTAAGAGGGGCGAGTGGGGCCGGTGAGATTCGAACTCACACTGGCGCGGACCTAAACCGCGTGCCTCCTGCCGGTTGGGCTACGGCCCCCGCCGCATGGTAGGTCGACGCCGCGTCTCCCGCGCGTCAGGCCCGGTCCGGGCTCGGCTCGCCGGCCAGGCCCAGGTCCCGCAGCAGCCGGCCCACGTGCCCGGTGGCGCGTACGCCGTACCCGGCCCACTCCACCCGGCCGTCCGGCCCCACCACCACCGTGCTGCGGATCACCCCTCGGGTCAGCCGGCCGTACAGGCTCTTGTCCCCGTAGGCGCCGTACGCCGTGAGCACCACACGGTCGGGGTCGGCCAGCAGCGGGAAGGGCAGTCGGTGCGCGTCGCGGAACCGGCGCAGCCGTTCCGGCGGGTCCGGGGACACCCCGAGGACGTCCACGCCCGCCTGCTGCAGCGCGGGGAGGCTGTCCCGGAAGTCGCAGGCCTCCCGGGTGCAGCCGGGGGTGGACGCGGCAGGGTAGAAGTAGACGACGACCCGGCGGCCGCGGTGGTCGGCCAGCGCGTGCGGGTGCCCGTCGGCGTCGGGCAGGGTGAAGTCCGGGGCAGGGTCACCCGGCTGCAGGCGGGGCGGCTGGGGCATGGGCCCACCGTAGCCCCGCGGGGTAGGCCAGGATGGGGCCGGGGACGGCGGCACGGCGTGGCCGGTGGGGGTTGGCCGTCGAGGCGAGGGGAAGGACGGGCCAGGTGAGCGAGCGGACGATTCGGAGCGTGCCGGTGGACCCCCCGGACCGGGGCCCGGCGGGGGCCGAGGTGCCCCGGGTCACTCCCGTCCAGGCCGGGCCGGCGGCCCGGGGGACGCCCGCCGTACCGGCACCCGCCGACGCCGCCCGCCGCGCCGCCGACGGCGCCCCGGTGGCGTCCCCCGTGGGCTCCCCGGCGGCCATCGAGGCGGAGATCGAACGCACCCGGGCGCAGCTGGCCGCGACCATCGACGAGCTCGCCGAGCGGGTCCGGCCGGCGAACCTGGCGCGCCGCGGCCTGACCACGGTGCGGGGGCTCGTGGTCGAGCCGGACGGTCGCCCGCGCACCGGCCGGCTGCTGGCCGTGGGGGGCGCCCTGGCCGCCGTGGTCGCCCTGGCCGCATGGCGCCGCGTCGGGCGCTGAGGGGTTAGCAGGACGCCTTCATTCCGGGGTGCGGCAGGCGGGGCAGACGCCCCAGAAGGTCACCTCGGCTTCGTCGACGAGGAAGCCGTGGGCGGTCGAGGGGTCCAGGCAGGGCGCGGTGCCCACGGTGCAGTCGACATCGGCGGTGGCGCCGCACAGCCGGCACACCACGTGGTGGTGGTTGTCGCCGACCCGGGTCTCGTAGCGGGCCGGGCTGCCGGCCGGCTCGATCCGGCGGACCAGCCCCGCCCGGGCGAAGGCGTGCAGGATGTCGTAGACGGCCTGGGTGGACAGCGTGCCCAGCCGGCGGCGGGCCCGCTCGGCGATCGCCTCGGCCTCCAGGTGGGCGTCCTCGCCGAGCGCCTCCAGTACGGCGACCCGGGGCTGGGTGACCCGCAGCCCGGCGGCCCGCAGCCGGGCCACCGCGGCCGGCGACCGGCCGTACGGCGTCCGCGACCGGCCCTCTGTCGACCGACCCTCCGTCGACCGGGTGTCCTCGGCCATCCGCCCAGCCAACCGCCTCTTCTGGAACCAGTCAAGAAAACCCTGTGGACGGTCCGCCCCGGCGACCGGGGCCGGGCCGTGGCCGCCGTACCCTCGGGTCCGTGATCGCATCAGCCGCCGGGGCCGATGAGGCCGGCCTGCCCATCCAGCTCCTGCACGACCGGGTCCTGATCCGGCTGGAGACGGCCGAGGGCGAGCGACGGTCCACCGGGGGGATCGTCATCCCGGCCACCGCGAAGATGGGGCGGCGCCTGGTCTGGGCGCAGGCGGCGGCGGTGGGCCCGCACGTGCGGGCGGTCGAGGCGGGGGACCGGGTGCTGTTCGACCCAGAGGACAAGGCCGAGATCGAGCTGCACGGGGCGCTGTACGTGCTGCTGCGGGAGCGCGACGTGCACGCGGTGGCCGCGCCCCGGGTCCACGACGGGGCGACCGGCCTCTACCTGTGACGATGGGAGGCGTCAGCCCCGGGGCGGACGGCGTACGTCGAGCGCCAGCGCGGCGCTGAACAGCCCGGCCACCAGGACGGCGAGCAGCGGGCCGACCAGCCCGGCGGGCAGCACGCCGGTGGCCAGGGCCAGCCCGCCGAGCAGCAAGGTAGCCGCCACCGCGGCGGCCACCTTCCAGTCGTCGCCGACGACGAAGTCGTAGCAGAACCGGGCGGTCCCGCGGACCACGCGCACGCCTACCTCCTGGTGCCTGGTGGGGCTGGTGCCTGGTGGGGGCCTAGTCGGGGTCTAGTCGGCGCTGGGTGCCGGGACGGGGGCGGGGACGGGGCGGGCCGCGCTGGTGGGCAGGGTGGGCAGGGTGCGGACCAGCAGCCGCGAGAGCAGCAGCCACCCGGCGAGCAGCCCGAGGATGGACAGGTCCGCCCCGGGCCAGACCGGGCCGGCCGCCCCCAGCAGGCCGGCCAGGCCCTCCACCGCCCAGAAGGTGCCGAAGGAGGCCAGCAGCAGGCCGACGCCGTACTTCAGCGCGTTCTCCGGGACCTGGGACAGCGGGCGGTGGGCCACCAGGCCGGCGGCGAGGACGAGCAGCCCAGCCGCCGCCGCCCCGAGGGCGGCGGCCGGCACGTTCCCAGCGGACAGGCCGAAGGTGATGACGATGAAGACGACCTCGACGCCTTCGAGGAAGACGCCCTTGAAGGAGACCACGAAGCCGAAGGTGTCCAGCCCCCAGCGGCGGTCCGCCCCGGCGCGCGCCGCGGCGGCGGTCTGCGCCTGGTACTCGGCGGCCTCGTCGTGCCGGCTCTTCAGCCCGGCCGAGCGCAGCACCGCCTTGCGCAGCCACTGCAGCCCGAACACCAGCAGCAGGCTGCCCACCACGAGCTGGAGCAGCGCCGCGGGCAGCCAGCGGCCCAGGGCGTAGCCGGCGGCGGCGGTGACCACGACCAGGGCGGTCACCGCGGCGGCGGTGCCGGCCAGGGCCGAGCGCCAGCCCCGGGTCATGCCCATGGCGAGCACGATGGTGAGGGCTTCGACGAACTCCACGAAGGCTGCGGTGAAGCTGGCCGCCAGCAGGCCCCACGTCATGCAGCGAATGTTACGTGAAGCGCTCGTTACACGTCCACCGGGGCGGCTGTCCCCGAGGGCGCCGTAGGCTCCCGCCATGGGCCCGGCATCGCAGGCACCCCCGGCCGGGCCCGGGCCGGACGGCCCCCGGTGGCTGCTGCTCGTCTACCGAGTGCCCAGCGACTCGTCCCGGGCCCGGGTCGCCGTGTGGCGCGACCTCAAGCGGCTGGGCGGGCTCTACCTGCAACAGATGGTCTGCCTGCTCCCCGCCCGGCCCGACGTGAGCGACGCGGTCGCCCGGGTCCGGGAGAAGATCACCGACCTCGGCGGCAGCCACCACTACTTCGAGCTGCCCGCGCTGCCCGAGGCGCAGGAGGCGGAGCTGCGGCGGGGCTTCCTGGAGATGTCGGCCAAGGACTACGCGGAGATCGTCGAGGAGTGCGAGACCAAGTTCGTCAAGGAGATCGAGTTCGAACGGTTCCGCGCCAACTTCACCTTCGAGGAGTCCGAGGAGATCCGCCAGGACCTGGAGAAGCTGCGCCGCTGGTACGACCGGGTGCTGGCCCGGGACTGGTTCGGCGCGCCGGGCCGGCAGGAGGCAGCGGACTGGGTGGCCCGCTGCCAGCGGCTGCTCGAGGAGTTCGAGGAGGAGGTGTACGCGCGCACCGGCGGCGGGGGGTAGGGCCGACAGCGCGGCGGGGGGTGGACCCGCTGCCTGGGGGTGCTAGGCTCGGTCCCAGTTGTAGTTCCTCGTACGTTCTTGAACGCCCGCGGAATGAAGACGGCGGGCGTTGCTCCTTCCGGCCCCAAGCGTTCCGGAGGGCGAGGCGGCGGACACCGCAGCATCTCGGGACCGCGACCTGCGGCCCCGAACCGCTTCCCTCACCGCTTGCTTGGTGGGGCTCCGACGAAGGAGACAGCACATGGCACAGGGCACGGTCAAGTGGTTCAACGCCGAGAAGGGCTTCGGCTTCATCACCCAGGACGGCGGCGGCGCCGACGTCTTCGTCCACCACTCGGCGATCCAGGTCGAGGGGTACCGGACGCTGGCGGAGAACCAGCGGGTCGAGTTCGAGGTCACCCAGGGCCAGAAGGGCCCGCAGGCCGACCAGGTTCGCCCCATCTGACCCACCGCGGGCATCCCGGGCCGGCGCCTGCGCGCCGGACCCCGGACCACCAACCGAGAGGCCAGCACCGGCGGCGCCGGGGCTGGCCTCTCGGCCGTTCCCGGGGCGTGCCCCGAGAGGGTCAGCCCTGGCTGGGTGGCCGGCCCGCCTGGCCCGGCGCGGCGGTGGCCCGGAAGGCCAGCCGGTCACCGGGCCGGGCCTGCGCGGCCAGCGGCAGGTCGGCGGCGGCCACCACGGCCAGCACCGGGTAGCCCCCGGTCACCGGGTGGTCGGCGAGGAACAGCACCGGCTGCCCGTCGGGGGGCACCTGCAGGGCGCCCTCGACGAGGGGCTCGGGGGCCAGCTCGCCGAGGACCCGCCGGGGCAGCGGGGCCCCGGACAGGCGCAGGCCGACCCGGTTGCTGTGCGGGCTCACGGCGTACGGCGCCGCGGTGAGCAGTTCCCACGCCTGCGGGGTGAACCAGTCCGCGCGCGGGCCGGGCAGCAGCCGCAGCACCCGCGGCCGGCCGGCCGGGTCCCGCACGCCCGGGTCTTCCAGCGGCGCGGCCGGGGCGGTGCCGCCGGGGGCCGGGCCGACCGGCAGCACGGTTCCCCGGGCCAGCGGCTGCGGTCCGAGCCCGGAGAGCAGGTCGGTGGCGCGGGAGCCGAGCACGGCGGGCACCGCGACGCCGCCGCGTACGGCCAGGTAGGTCCGCAGCCCCCAGCGGGGCGTGCCCACGCGCAACTCCGCCCCGGCGGCCAGCGACAGGGCCGCGGCGAACGGGGCGGGGGTGCCGTCCCGGTACGCCGGGCAGGGCGCGCCGGCCAGCGCGACGACGACCGGTGCGCCGGCCCGCAGCACCAGCCCACCGAGGGTGAGCTCCAGGCCCGCGGCCTCCTCCGGGTTGCCCACGAGCCGGTTGGCCTGACGCAGGCTGGGCCGGTCCGCGGCGCCGGAGCGGGGCACGCCCAGGTGCGCCAGGCCGGGCCGGCCCAGGTCCTGCACCGTGCACAGGGGCCCCGGCCGCAGCACCTCCAGGCTCATGTGGGCACCGCCACGAACCGCACCCGGGTGCCGGGCGCCAGCAGCGCCGGCGGGTCCCGGGCCGGGTCCCAGACGGCCAGCGCGGTCCGGCCGAGCAGGTGCCACCCACCCGGGGAGGGGCCGGGGTAGACCCCGGTGTACTCCCCGGCCACGGCGACCGCCCCGGCCGGCACCCGGGGGCGGGGGGTGTCCCGCCGGGGCAGGTGCAAGGCCGGGTCCAGGCCGACCAGATAGGCGAACCCCGGGGCGAACCCGCTGAACGCCGCGAGGTAGGACCCGCCGGTGTGCCGGGCCACCACCTCGGCGGGGGACAGGCCGCTGCGCCGGGCCACCTCGGCCAGGTCCGCGCCGTCGTACCGCACCGGCACCTCGACCAGCGGGCCGGGGGCCGGGGTCGGGGTCGGGCCGGGGGTCGGTGTCGGGCCGGGGGCCGGGGTCGGCCGGGCCCGCAGGGCGGCGGCCACCCGGGCCGGGTCGGTGCGGGTGGGGTCGAACCGGACCAGGACGGTGCGCGCCGCCGGGACCACCTCGGTCACCCCTGGGGGCGGGTCGGCGCGCAGCGCGGCGAACAGGCCCAGCACGCCGGGCAGGTCCGCCACCTCGACGAGCACCGCGCTCTCGCCGCAGGGCAGCACCCGCACCGCTACCTGCCCGTCGGCGGGCGCAGCACCGCGAAGGGGTCGGTGACCTCCAGGGCGGCCGTGGCGAACCGGTAGACCGCGGCCGGGCGGCCCCCGGTGCGGCCGGACCGGACCTGCGCGCCGGTGGGCGCCAGCGCGCCGCGGCGGCGCAGGACCCGCTGCAGGTTCGTCGCGGTCACGTCGTGGCCCAGCGCGGCGACGTAGACCTCGCGCAGCTCGGAGATGGTGAACGTCGGCGGGGCGAGGGCGAAGCCGAGGTTGGTGTAGGAGAGCTTGGCCCGCAGCCGGGCCAGCGCCGAGTCGATGATCGAGCGATGGTCGAAGGCGGTGGCCGGCAGGTCGCTGGCCGGATGCCAGGTGGTGTCCGGCGGCACCGCCGGGTCGAGGTGGGCGGGCACCAGCCCCAGGTAGGCGGTGGCCAGCGCGCGGCCCCGGGGGTCGCGGTGCGGCTCGCTGCGGGTCTCCAGCTGCTCGAGGTGGGCCACCTCCCGCACGTCGACCTTGCTGGCCAGCTGGCGGGCCACCGACGCGCCGAGGGTCTCCTCGGGGCCGAGCGCGCCGCCGGGCAGCGCCCAGGCGCCGGCGTACGGCGGGCGCGCCCGCTGCCAGAGCAGCACGTGCAGCCGCCCGTGGCGGACCTGGAACACCACGGCCAGGGCGTCGTGCCGGTACGCCGGCCCGGGAGCCAGGCCGGGAGCCAGGCCGGGGACCGGGCTCGGGGCCGGGCCGGGGAGCGAGGTCGGTGTGCCCACCCCGCCGATGCTAGGCTGCCCGCAGCCGGTGTTTGCGACTGACGGTGCAAAACCTCCCGGCGACGTCCTTGGAGGTCCCCATGACCGGGTCCACGGTCACCCTGCCCACCCCCACGGCCCTACCGACGCCGGCGGCCCCACCCACGCCGGCGGGGGTGCCGGCCCCCGCCGCAACGCCGGACTGGAGCCCTGCCGAGTGGGCGGCCTGGCGCACCGAGGTGCGCCGGCTGGCCGCGGCCCGCGACGCGGTGGTGCTGGCCCACAACTACCAGCCGCCGTACGTGCAGGACGTCGCCGACCACGTCGGGGACTCGCTCGCGCTGTCTCGCGCGGCCGCCGCCAGCACCGCCGCGACGATCGTCTTCGCCGGCGTACATTTCATGGCCGAGACGGCGAAGATCCTCGCCCCCGACCGCACCGTGCTCATCCCCGACGCGGCCGCCGGCTGCTCGCTGGCCGACACGATCACCGCCGCGCAGCTGCGGGCCTGGAAGGCCGAGCACCCCGACGCCGTGGTCGTGGCCTACGTCAACACCTCCGCCGGGGTGAAGGCCGAGTCGGACATCTGCTGCACCTCCGCCAACGCGGTGGACGTCGTCCGGTCGGTGCCCGCCGACCGGGAGGTGCTTTTCCTGCCCGACCAGTTTCTCGGCGCGCACGTCCGCCGGCTGACCGGCCGGGACAACATCCACGTCTGGATGGGGGAGTGCCACGTCCACGCGGCGATCTCCGGGGCCGACCTGCGGTCCCGGGTCGCCGCCGCGCCCGACGCGGAGGTGTTCGTGCACCCCGAGTGCGGCTGCGCCACCAGCGCGCTGTGGATGGTCTCCGCGGGGGACCTGCCGGCCGCGCGGACCCACGTGCTGTCCACCGGCGGGATGCTGGAGGCGGCGCGCCGCACCACGGCCGGCCGGGTGCTGGTGGCCACCGAGACCGGGATGCTGCACCAGCTGCGCCAGGCCAACCCGCGGACCGTCTTCGAGCCGGTCAACCCGCGCGCGGTCTGCCCGTACATGAAGATGACCACCCCGGAGAAGCTGCTGCGCTGCCTGCGCGAGGGCCGCGACGAGGTCACCGTGGCCCCGGATCTCATCGCGCGGGCGCGGGCCGCGGTCGAGGCGATGGTCGCGCTGGGCACCCCGTCACCGGTCGGCGAATGACCCGCTGAACGGGGCCAGGCGTACGCCGGCCGCCCGCAGCGCCGTGCGTAGCCGGCGGGCCAGCTCGACCGCCCCCGGGGTGTCGCCGTGCACGCAGAGCGAGCGGGCCCGCACCGCCACGGTGGTCCCGTCCACCGCCGACACGGTGCTCTCGGTGACCAGCCGGACGCCCCGGGCCACCACCGTGTCCGGGTCGTGCAGCACCGCGCCGGGGGTCCCGCGGGGCACCAGGGTGCCCGCCGCGGTGTAGGCCCGGTCGGCGAAGGCCTCCGGCACTGCCGGGTGCCCGGCCGCGGCGGCCCGGCGCAGCAGCGCCGAGCCGGGCAGGCCCAGCACGGGCAGGCCCGGGTCGTGGTCGTGGGCGGCGGCCACCACGGCGGCGGCCTGCGCCTCGTCGGTCACCGTGGCGGCGTACAGCGCCCCGTGCGGCTTGACGTAGCGCACCCGGTCGCCCGCGGCCTGCGCGAACGCCGCCAGCGCCCCGACCTGGTACAGGACCTCGGCCCGCAGCTCGTCCGGGTCGACGTCGATGCGGCGCCGGCCGAAGCCGGCCAGGTCCCGGTAGCCCACCTGCGCCCCGATGGCGACGTCGCGCGCCACCGCGGCCGCGCACACCCGGCGCATCGTCGGGGCGTCCCCGGCGTGGAAGCCGCAGGCGACGTTCGCGCTGGTGACCACGTCGAGCAGCGCCTCGTCGTCGCCGAGGCGCCACACCCCGAAGCCTTCGCCGAGGTCGCTGTTGAGGTCCACCACCAGGTCCACCCCCCCAGTGTGCCCGCCGGGCCGGCCACCCGCCGGGGGTGGGCGAGGAGGGGGGTGGGCGACGATGGAGGCATGGGGACCCGGCGGGCGTGGGTGGTGTGGGGGGTCGGGGTCGGTGTCTACCTGGTCGCGGTGCTGCACCGGACGTCGTTCGGCGTGGCCGGCCTGGCGGCGGCCGCCCGGTTCGGCACGTCGGCCGGCGTGCTGGCCACTTTCACCGTGCTGCAGCTGCTGGTGTACGCCGGCCTGCAGATCCCCGTGGGGGTGGTCATCGACCGGCTGGGCAGCCGGCGGCTGCTCGTCACCGGCGCCTGGCTGATGGCCGCCGGGCAGCTGCTGCTCGCACTGGCCACCACGGTCGGGGCCGCGCTCGCCGCCCGGGTCCTCGTCGGCGCCGGCGACGCGCTGACCTTCCTCAGCGTGCTGCGGCTGATCCCCGCCTGGTTCCCGGCCCGGCGGGTGCCGCTGATGACGCAGGTCACCGGGCTGGTCGGCCAGCTCGGCCAGGTGCTCAGCGCCATCCCCCTGGTCGCCCTGTTGCGCGGCCCGGGGTGGACGGCGGCCTTCGGCGCGGCTGCCGGGCTGGGCCTGCTCGCCGGCCTGCTGGCCCTGGCCGTGCTGCAGGACGCGCCCGGACCGGCCCCCCGTCCGCGGCCCGCGCCGTCGCCGAGCCGGGTCGGGCGGGACCTGGTCAGCGCCTGGCGGCACCCGGGGACCCGCCTGGGGCTGTGGACCCACTTCACCACCCAGTTCTCCGGCACGGTGTTCGCCCTGATGTGGGGCTTCCCGTTCCTCGTCGCCGGGGAGGGCCTGTCCCCGGGGCTGGCCAGCGCGCTGCTCACCGGGTTCGTGCTGGTCAGCATGGCCACCGGCCCGGTCCTCGGGGTGCTGGTGGCCCGACACCCGCTGCGCCGGTCCTGGCTGGTCCTGGGCATCACCGGCGGCACCGTGCTGATGTGGGCCGTGGTTCTCGCCTGGCCGACCCGCGCCCCGCTGGGCCTGCTGGTCCTGCTGGTGCTGGCCATCGCGGTGGGCGGCCCCGGGTCGATGATCGGCTTCGACTACGCGCGGACCTTCAACCCGCCCAACCGGCTGGGCACCGCGACCGGCATCGTCAACGTGGGCGGCTTCGTCGCCTCCCTGCTGACGATCCTGCTGGTCGGCCTGATCCTGGACCTGCGCTCCCCGCCGGGTGCGACGTTCGGGCTGCCCGCGTTCCGGGTGGCCCTGTCGGTGCAGTTCCTGGTGTGGGCGGCGGGCGTGGTGGGCATCCTGCGCAGCCGGCGGCTCGTCCGCCGCCGGATGGCCGAGGAGGGCGTCGTCGTCCCGCCGCTGCGCCAGGCCCTCGCCCGGGAGCGGGCCCGACGCGCCCAGGCCCGCCCCCCGGGCTAGAGGTCGACGGCGACGTACTTGGTGGACAGGTACTCCTCGATGCCCTCGCGGCCGCCCTCGCGGCCGTACCCGGACTCCTTGACCCCGCCGAAGGGGGCGGCCGGGTTGGAGACCAGGCCCCGGTTCAGGCCGACCATGCCGGTCTCCAGGGCCTCGCTGACCCGCAGCGCCCGGCGCGCGGACTCGGTGTACACGTAGGCGACCAGCCCGTACCGGCTGTCGTTGGCGGCGGCCAGCGCCTCCTCCTCGGTGGTGAACGACACCACCGGGGCCACCGGGCCGAAGATCTCCTCCCGCAGCAACCGGGCCTGGCCGGGTACGTCGGCGAGCACGGTGGGCGTGACGAAGTACCCGGGCCCGTCCGGGCAGCCACCCCCCACCACGGTTCGCGCGCCGGCGGCGACGGCATCGTCGACCAGGGTGCGCACCTGGTCCCGCTGCTCGGCGTTGATCAGGGGCCCCACCCTGACGTCGGGCTCGGTGCCTCGGCCCACCTTCAGCGCGCCCAGCCGCTCGCCCAGCCGCTCGGCGAACTCGGTGGCCACCGAGGCGTGCACGTGGAACCGGTTGGCCGCCACGCAGGACTCGCCCATGTTGCGCATCTTGGCGACCACCGCGCCCTCCACCGCGCGCTCGAGGTCGGCGTCGTCGAACACCAGGAACGGGGCGTTCCCGCCCAGCTCCATGGACACCCGCAGCAGCCGCGCGGCCGACTGCTCCACCAGCTTCTTGCCCACCTCCGTGGACCCGGTGAACGACACCTTGCGCAGCCGCGGGTCGGCCATCAGCGGACCCACGACCCGCGACGCGGAGGTCGCCGGCAGCACGCTGAGGACGCCGTCCGGCAGCCCCGCCTCGGCGAAGATCCCCGCCAGGGCGAGCATGGACAGCGGCGTCAGCTGGGCCGGCTTGACGACCATGGTGCAGCCCGCGGCCACCGCCGGTCCGATCTTGCGCGTGCCCATGGCCAGGGGGAAGTTCCACGGGGTGATGAGCAGGCAGGGCCCCACCGGCTGCTTCATCGTCAGCAGCCGCCCCGAACCGCCGGGTTCCCGCGCGTAGCGGCCGTCGATGCGGACCGCCTCCTCGCTGAACCAGCGCAGGAACTCCGCGGCGTAGCGGACCTCTGCGGCGCTCTCAGCCAGCGGCTTGCCCATCTCCAGGGTCATCAGCAGGGCCAGGTCGTCGACCCGGTCGACCATGGTCTGGAACACCCGGCGCAGGATCTCCCCACGCTCGCGGGGCGGGGTCGCCGCCCAGCGGTCCTGTACGGCGCACGCCGCGTCGAGCGCGGCGCGGGCGTCCTCGGCGGTCGCGTCGGCGACCTCGGTCAGGGTCTGCTCGGTGGCCGGGTCCTGCACCGGGAAGGTCGCGCCGGACCCGGCGGGGCGGGACCGCCCGCCCAGCCAGACCCCGGTCGGGACGGCGGCGAGGACCTGGGACTCACGGGGATCGCTCATGCACCGGAACGTACCCCTCGTCCCGCGGCCGGCCCGCCGCCCCCCGGCCGGGCCGGGCGCTCACCAGCGGTGGGCCACGTCCACCACCAGCCGGGACCGGTCCCCCGGCCCGGGGAGGGTGAACACCCGGAACGGCAGCCGGGCGCGGACGCCCAGCCCCAGCGTCGTCTGACCCTCGAAGCTGCCCGCCCAGGCCACCTGGCGGAAGGTGCGCCAGCCGGTGACGTCGACCAGCGCGGACCGGTGGGTCGGCTGGTACGTCGGCCGGTAGCCCGCGTCGTACGCCGGGGCGGTCACGACGACGAGCAGGCGTGCCCCGCCGCGCAGCGGCACCGGCCGGCCCGACCCGTCCTCGGCGACCTGGTCGACGTAGCGCACCGTGTAGCCGTCCACGGGGCCGGCCAGGTCCAGGACCAGCCGGTCGTAGCAGGCGTGCTGCCCGGCGCGGACGTCGAGCAGGGGCGCGCTGGCCCGCGCCGGTGCCTGCCGGGGCAGCGAGCCCCAGCGCACGTCGCAGCCGGTCGGAGCGTGCGCGGCGGCAGCCGGCGCGCCCCCCAGGATCGTCACCGTTGCCAGCAGTGCTGCCCCGAGCAGCGACCATCGGCGCATGATGTCCCCCCTTGCCTTGTCCGGCCCGCCCCCGTCGAGCGGTACCTGACCACAGGACGCGCCAGCCGCCCGCTCGGTTGACCAGGCGCGGGTGGCCCTGGCGGCGGCCGGGGATGATGGGGCGATGGACCCCCTCGCCCCGGCACTACCCACCGCTGGTCCGGCGGCCCGCCGCTGGGCGGCCGAGCTGGCCGCCTGGCGCATCGACCCGCAGATCCTCGAGGCCGCGCCCGAGTCGCCGTACGCCTTCCCGCCGGAGCTGTTCCGGGTGGACGCCGCCCCGCCGGGGGACACGCCCAGCCTGGTCCGGGCCCGGGAGCGGCTACCCGCCGGCGGCTCGGTCCTCGACGTGGGCTGCGGGGGCGGGGCGGCCTCCCTGCCGCTGGCCCCGCCCGCCGCCGCGGTGGTGGGGGTCGACGAGCGGCCGGCGATGCTGGAGCTGT
>JBMOMH010000341.1:0-2365 GCA_049323135.1 Actinomycetota bacterium | reverse complement strand
CCGCCGGGGGCCTGTTCGTCATGCGGCTGCCCTGGTGGGGGGAGGGCTGGCTGTGGGGCGGGCTGCCGTACCCGCTGGCCCGGCTGGCCCAGGACTCCTTCGGGCTGGCCGCGATCCTGCTGCTGTTCGTCCTGGACTGGGCGGTACGCCGGGACACGGTGCTGGTCCGGAGCCCCGCCGACCCCCGGCTGGCCGCCGCCGTACCAGCCGACGCCGTACCAGCCGACGCCGTACCAGCCGACGCCGTACCAGCCGACGCCGTACCAGCCGACGCCGTACCAGCCGACGCCGTACCGGCGTCCTCGGGCGCCGCGCCGCCCCGGTGATCCCCCCGGCTGCGGGGAGGCCGCAGCCCGGGCTGCGGGCAGGCGCGGGGCGAGCCTGCGGGTGGTTGCGGATGCCCGACCCGCCGCGCGGGCGCATCCTGGACCTGCATCCGGTCCTAGCCACCTCGACACCGCGGTCGCGCCCCGGCGCATCCCCCCACCCGCGGCGCGGACGGACCGGAGGCGCGACGGCCCCGGCTGCGTAACCCCCCCGAACGCAGCCCGGGCCGTCACTCCTTCGACACCTGGGCCGGCACCGGCACCGGGTCCCGGGCCAGCGGTACCACCGCGTTGACGACGACGCCGCCGCCCGGCGGGGACCGCACGGCCAACCGCCCCCCGGTCAGGGCCACCCGCTCCCGCATGCCGGGCAGGCCGAACCCGCCGTTGCGGTCGGCCCGCGGCGCCGACCGGTCCGGACGCAGGCCCCGCCCGTCGTCTCGCACGGTCAGCTCCAGTGCCGACCCCGTGTGCCGCAGGAGCACCTCCGCGTGGTGGGCCCCGCTGTGCTTGACCACGTTGGTCAGCGCCTCCTGGGCCACCCGGTACACGGTCGCCTCCGCGTCCGGCGGAGCCCGGGGTGGCCGGTCCGGCTCCGGCGCCGGCCAGTCCACCGCCAGCCGCACCGGCAACCCGTACAGCTGCTCGGTGCGCCGGCACAGCGCCTCCAGGGCGGCCGGCAGGCCCAGCTGGTCCAGCGCGGCCGGGCGCAGCTCGGTGATGAGGTGACGTAGGGCGGAGATCTGCCCGGAGAGCAGCCCCCGGGCCTCCTCGATGGCCCGGGCCATCACCTCCGCCCGGCCGCTGGCCGCCGCCGAGGCGAGCAGCACCTGTACGGCGCCCAGCTCCTGCAGCGTCTCGTCGTGCAGCTCCCGCGCCCAGCGCTGCCGCTCCCGCTCCGCCCCGTCCAGGCGGGATCGGGCCCGCACCTGCTGCAGCCGCCGGGCGGTGCGCATCCCCTCCCGGGCGGCGACCACGGCCAGGCCGAGGAAGGCCAGCGCGGGCAGGTACAGCAGGGCGGCGTACGGGATCAGCTCGAGCCGGGCCAGGCCGGCCATTGCCAGGATCATGGCCACCGCGGCACCGACCAGCAGCCACGGGCGCTGCTCGGCGGTGACCAGCCCGCGGGCCGCCACCAGCAGCGCCGCCGAGGCCAGCGCCGCCGCCACCTCGGCGTGCAGCGGGGAGTCGGTGAGCTCGACGACGAACGCGGCCAGCAGCACGACCAGGGCCACCCCGGTGAGCGCGGTGCCCGGCAGGTTCAGCCGGCGGCTCACAGCAGTCCCCGGTGGCGCGCCTGGGCCACCAGCTCGGCCCGGTTCTCCGCGCCGAGCTTCTCCCGCAGCCGGGCCCGGTGGGTCTCCACCGTGCGCAGGCTCAGGTACAGCCGGTCGGCGATCTGCTGGTTGGTGTGGCCGGCGGCGAGCAGCGCCAGGATCTGCTCCTCGCGTTCGGTCAGCCGCTCGCCTGGCTCTTCCGCTGGGGCGCTGGCCAGCCGCGCGCCCAGCGCCGGCTGCAGGTAGGTCCGCCCGGCGACCACCTCGCGGGCCGCGGTGAGCAGCTCGCCAGCGGCGGCGTCCTTCAGCACGTAGCCGCGAGCCCCGGCCCGCAGCGCCTCCCGGGCGAAGGACGGGTCCTCCTGCATGGTGAGCACCAGCACCCGGGTCAGCGCGGCCAGCTGGGGGACGGCGGGCAGGCTGGAGGCGCCCCCCAGGTTGAGGTCGAGCACCAGCAGGTCCGGGTGCCAGCCCAGCACCGCCGCGTGCGCCTCGGCCACGGTCCCCGCCTCCCCCACGACGGTGAAGCCGGGGTCACCGCCGAGCAGCATCCGCAGCCCGGCCCGCACGACGAGGTGGTCGTCGGCGAGGACGACCGTCGCGCGCTCCGGGGCCGGGCCCACCAGGCCAGGGTAGGCGGCGGCGCGGCGGCGCGGCGCCCGTTCGCCGGGCCCGTCCGTAGGGGCCCGTCCGCAGGGGCCCGTCCGTAGGGGCCCGTTCGCCGGGCCCGTCCGCAGGGGGCCGTCCGCAGGGACCCCGCTT
>JBMOMH010000340.1:0-2394 GCA_049323135.1 Actinomycetota bacterium | reverse complement strand
GACACGCCCAGCGCGAGCTGCTTGCACCACACCTGTTGCGCCCACTAACTTCAGGCCACCAGCCGCTGAACTGCGGAAACGCGGAGATCTACCGCCACCGCTGAGCGGGACCCCCAGAGAACCGGCTCCACGAGGGCATCGGCTACGTCACCCCCGAAGACGAGCATCACGGCCGCGGGCAGGCCATCCGCGACGCCCGTCGAGCGGGTCTGGACAACGCCCGCCGCGTCAGGCTTGCCACCCGCCGCGACCTCCGTCAGGATCACCCATGAGACCCGCCCCCTGGCTGGGTATTACTCCCGCCAACTGGTGCATTTACTCAGACGCACCTCGGTTGGTGGCAAAGCAGGTGATCCGGTGCCCGTCGACGTCGGTCAGCCGCAGCTGGGCGCCGGGGTGCGGGCGTTCCTTGCGGGCGATCACCCGCATCCCGTCCGGCCAGCCGGACAGATTCAGCAGGGGTGTCAGCTCGGCCACCCAGGCACCGTCCCGGACGACGCCGTCGGCGTCGATCGCCGGGATCCACGCGTCCGGCGTCAGTGCCCCGATGGCGGCGGCGACGTCGGCGCGGGCGTAGAACCCGACCGAGTAGCCGAACCCCCGCTGGTTCAGCTCGGCCAGGAACGCGTGGGTGCATGCGGCGGTGTCGGTCCGGATCACCAACCGGCCTCGCTGGTCGGCGGTGAGCTGGTCGGTGACCAGGTCGAGCACGGCCAGGTGATCGGCGGCGGCGCCGGCGTTGGCGTTGCCCGGCCGCAGCAGCCCGGCCAGCCCCTCGCCGGTGCCGTCCGGGCCGTGGTCCAGGTAGGCCATCAGCGGGTGGAACCCGAACCCGCGCTTGTAGGTCGGCGCGGCGTCCTGCTTCTCCGAGTGCGCGGTCACCAGCGTGGCGTCGATGTCCACCAGCACCTCACCGGCCTGGGTGGTCTGCCCGGCCGTCAGGTGGCGGACCCAGGCGCGGGCCTCGGCCCGGGCCGAGCGCATCGCGGCCAGCGCGGCCTCCAGGTCCTCGGCCAGATCGTCGACCAGTCGGCAGATCGTCGAGGCCGAGGCCACCGGCCCGAACAACTGGCCCCCCGCGCGCAGCAGCGCGGCATCGGCGGGGCAGTCACCGCCGACGGCCAGCGTGAGCGCCAGATCCAGGAAGATCTTGCCCGGGTCGTGCACCGCCCGCGGCTTACGCCACCGGTCCAGCGCCGCCGACAAGGCGGCATCCACACCACTGACCCGCGCGGTCTCCACCAGCAGCTGCGCGCCGGCCATCGACACGCAGCCCTGCGCATCGGCGCGGACGTGGACACGAGGACGAACCGCGTTACCCTTCACCTACGGAGTGCCTTTCTGGCCGGTGTTTCTGCTGACGTCGCAATCACCAGAATCCCCGACCGGACAGGCACTTCCGTGCATCTACGGCCCGTGTCTCACAACAAGATCATGTAGGGTCGGGGGCTGGCGCGGTGACACCGAATGATGTTCCGTTTCCAGCCCCCGCCCGTCGAACCGTGCATGCGGTTCTCCCGCACACGGCTCACCGACGTCGTTCACCGCCGGCATTCGGCGATGCCCGCCAGGCCCGGAAGGGCCTGGGTGCGGCGACGATCCCGTGCAAGGCGATCAGACCGAGCTGGTTCGAGGACGCGAACGCGATGACGTACCGACCCCATGCTCGGCTGCGGCGGTGCCGCTTGGCGAGAAACCCCGCCAGGCGCATCACCGCGTAGTCCCTGATCTTCCCGAAGTGTCGGGCCGAGTTGCCGTACCGGAAGTACGCGACCCAGCCGCGCAGGAACCGGTTGACATCGGCGACGACCACCTCGACGGGTAACAGCAGCCGGGACCGGGGCGTGAGGTCACGGATCCGGTCGCGGGCGTGCTGCATGGCCTTGCTCGCGGGCCACCGGGCCAAGAAGGTGACGTCACGTCTCCCGACCCGACCGGCGGAGCGCACCAGTCGGTGGTGGAAGCCGAGGAAGTCCAGCCCCTCCCCACCGACCTGAAGGTGCACGATCCGGGTCTTGGCCGCCTTCGGCTCCAGACCGAGGTCGGCCAACAGGACCCTCAGCCGCTCCAGGGCGGCCTCGGCCTGGGCTCGGGTGGCGCACATCACCACCAGGTCGTCGGCGTAGCGGACCAGCACCCCGTGCTGGCGGACGTCCCATGCCCGGTCGACCCGGTGCAGGTAGACGTTCGCCAGCAGCGGTGAGACCACCCCGCCCTGCGGGGTGCCGGTGACCGGCCGCTGCACCGACCCGTCGTGCATCACTCCCGCGCGCAGCATCGCCCGCAGCAGTTTGAGCACGCCCTGGTCGCTGACGCGTTCTCCGACCGCCTGCATCAACTCCTGGTGCGGAATCGCCTCGAAGCAGTTGGCGATGTCCGTCTCGACCACCCACC
>JBMOMH010000339.1:0-2400 GCA_049323135.1 Actinomycetota bacterium | reverse complement strand
AGCCGACGCGGCCTCCCTGCGCCGGGTGCTCGCCCCGGCGTCGGTCGCCGTCGTCGGCGCTGGGGCCGACCCGGCGGGGCTCGGGCATCAGGTGCTGGCCAACATCGTGCGCGGCGGGTACCAGGGGGCGCTCGTCGCCGTCAACCGGTCCGGGCACCCGGTGGCCGGGGTCCCGGCGTACGGCGACCTGCTGGCCGTCCCCGGTCCGGTCGACGTCGTGGTCGTGGCCGTCCCCGCCTCGGCGGTCCTCGACGTGGCGCGGGCCGCAGCCCAGCGAGACGTCGCCGGCCTCGTCGTCATCACCTCGGGGTTCGCCGAGGTGGGGCCCGCCGGGCGGCGCGAGCAGGCCGAGCTCGTCCGCATCTGCCGGGACGCCGGGATGCGGTTGATCGGCCCGAACTGCATGGGGATCGCGAACGCCGCCGACGGGGTCCGCCTCAACGCGACGTTCACCCCTACGCGCCCCCCGTCCGGGGGCATCGGCCTGATGTCCCAGTCCGGCGCGGTCGGCATCGCCGCCCTGGACTACGCCGCCCGCTCCGGGCTCGGCCTGTCCACGTTCGTCTCGGCCGGGAACAAGGCCGACGTGTCCGGCAACGACCTGCTCTGCTACTGGGAGCAGGACCCGGCCACCAGCGTCTGCGCGCTGTACCTGGAGTCCTTTGGGAACCCCAGGAAGTTCTCCCGCATCGCGTCCCGGGTCAGCCGGAGCAAGCCGATCGTCGCGGTAAAGTCCGGGCGCACCGTGGCGGGCAGTCGCGGCGCCGCCTCGCACACAGCCGCCGCGGCCACCCCGGACATCGCCGTCGACAGCCTCTTCGACCAGGCCGGCGTCATCCGGGTCGACTCGTTGGCCGACCTGTTCGACGTGGCCACCGTGTTCGATCTCGCCCCGTTGCCTCGAGGGCGCCGGGTCGCCATCATGGGGAACAGCGGTGGCCCCGGGGTGCTGTCGGCGGACGCGTGCGAGAGCGCCGGCCTGGAGGTCGTCGAGCTCTCCGCGGCGACCCGCGGCCGGCTGGCCGAGGTGCTGCCGGCCGGTGCCGCGATCACCAACCCGGTGGACCTGCTCGCGGCGGCGGACCCGGCGTCTTTCGAGGCCGTGCTGCGGGTCCTGCTGGAGGATCCGGACATCGACTCCGTGATCACCGTGTACACCCCGATCCAGTCCGGCTCCGAGGTCGGCATCAGCCGGGCCCTCACGACGGTCCTGGCCGACCTGCCGGGCAAGCCGGTGCTCGCCTGCTTCCTCGGACTCACCTCCATGCCCGAGGAGCTGCGCTCCCCGGCGGGCCGGCCGGTCCTCCCCTGCTACGCCTTCCCGGAGCCCGCGGCCCGCGCCCTGGCCGCTGCCGTGCGGTACGCCGCATGGCGCCGGCGACCGGCCGGTACGCCCCCCGAGCTGAGGGGCGTCGACCTCGCCGCCGCGCGGGCCATCGTGACGGACCTGTTCGCGACCAGTCCGGAGGGTGGGTGGCTAGCCGCACAGGCCGCGGCCGACCTGGTCGCCACGCACGGCGTCCGCGTGGCGCGCAGCCGGTCGGCCGCCGGGGTCGAGGAGGCGGTGAGCGCGGCGGTGGGACTCGGGTTCCCGGTCGCCCTGAAGGCGTCGGGCGGCCAGCTGGTGCACAAGACCGAGCACGGCGGGGTGGCCCTGAACCTCTCGACGCGGGCCGAGGTAGCGGCCGCGTTCGCCCGCATGGCCGATGGGCTGGGTGCGGCCATGGGCGGGGCCGTGGTGCAGGAGATGGTCGGGCCGGGCATCGAGACGGCACTGGGCGTGGTGGCCGACCCGACCTTCGGCCCGCTGGTGATGGTCGGGCTGGGTGGCGTGGCCAGTGACCTGCTCGCCGACCGGGCCTTCCACCTCCTGCCAATGTCCGTGGAGGACGCGGACCGGCAGATCCTCTCGCTGCGGGCCGCACCGCTGCTGTTCGGCTACCGCAACACCCCCCGGTGCGACGTCGCCGCGCTGCGGGACATGCTCCTGCGGGTCGCCCAGCTGGCCACGAACGTGCCCGAGCTGGCCGAGCTGGACCTGAACCCGGTGACCGTGTCCCCGAACGGGGCGGTCGCCGTCGACGTGAAGGTCCGGCTGCGACCAGCGGTCGGCAGCGATCCCCTGACCCGGCAGCTCCGCTGAGCGCCCGGCGCCGGCGTGGCGCGCTAGAACAGGCGGGCGGAGGGGTCGTCCAGGCCGCGCAGGGCGTCGTAGTCGACGGTCACGCAGGTGATCCCCCGGTCGGCGGCCAGTACCCGGGCCTGCGGACGGATCTCCTGGGCGGCCAGCAGGCCGCGCACCGGCTGCAGGTGCGGGTCCCGGTCCAGCAGGGCGACGTACCGGGACAGCTGCTCCACCCCGTCGATCTCGCCCCGTCGCTTCACCTCGACGGCGACCAC
>JBMOMH010000338.1:0-2441 GCA_049323135.1 Actinomycetota bacterium | reverse complement strand
GCGGCGGTCACGGCCTGGGTCGCCGCGCCGCTGCTGGTCCTGCTCACCGGGTTCGGCCTGCTGGTGGTGACCGCCACCCCGGTGTACGCCGTACCCCGCCGGCTGGCCGCCGTCCGCGACCGCCTGCTGCGCCGTACCGTCCCCGAGGAGGGGGACGCGGCGACCGACCCGGCGGCCGACGAGGACCCGGCCGGCGCGTCGACCCTGCGACCCCCCCGGTGGCGCCGCGGTCGCGACGGGGGCGACGGCCCCGGGGTCGGTGTGGACAGTCGGCCGTTCGACACCCCGCTGGTGGCCGGCGCGGGCGCCTCGCCGGATGTCCCCGCGGTACCGGGGCCGGGACTGGACCCGACCGGGGCGGCGTCCGGTGGTCGGGCCGATCCCCCGGAGCACGGACCGCTGCCGCTGCGCAGCGAGCAGCTGCTGCTGTCCGGGGACGTCACCTACCACCTGCCCCCGGCGGACCTGCTGCGCCCCGGCACCCCGCACCGCAGCCGCAGCAAGGCCAACGACGCGGTGGTGGAGGCCCTCACCGGGGTGCTCGAGCAGTTCGAGATCGACGCCCAGGTCACCGGGTTCACCCGGGGGCCGACGGTCACCCGGTATGAGGTCGAGCTGGGTCCTGCCGTGAAGGTGGAACGGGTCACCGCCCTGAGCCGGAACATCTCGTACGCCGTCGCCAGCGCCGAGGTGCGCATCCTCAGTCCGATCCCGGGCAAGTCGGCCATCGGCATCGAGATCCCCAACGCGGACCGGGAGTGGGTCACCCTCGGCGACGTGCTCCGGTCGAAGATCGCGACCAGCGACCACCACCCGATGGTGGTCGCCCTGGGCAAGGACGTCGAAGGCGGCTTCGTCTGCGCGAACCTGGCGAAGATGCCACACATCCTGATTGCCGGGGCCACCGGGGCCGGCAAGTCCAGCTGCATCAACTCGCTGATCACGTCGGTGCTGCTGCGGGCCACCCCCGATGAGGTGCGCCTGGTGCTCGTCGACCCCAAGCGGGTCGAGCTGACGGCGTACGAGGGCGTCCCGCACCTGATCACCCCCATCATCACCAGCCCGAAGAAGGCCGCCGAGGCGCTGCAGTGGGTGGTGCGGGAGATGGACCTGCGCTACGACGACCTGTCGGCCAGCGGGTTCCGGCACATCGACGACTACAACAAGGCGGTGACCAGCGGCCGGCTCACCGCACCGCCCGGGAGTGAGCGGGTCTACCGGCCCTACCCCTACCTGCTGGTGGTCGTCGACGAGCTCGCCGACCTCATGATGGTGGCCCCCCGGGACGTCGAGGACGCGATCGTGCGCATCACCCAGCTGGCCCGGGCGGCCGGCATCCACCTGGTGCTGGCCACCCAGCGCCCCTCGGTGGACGTCGTCACCGGTCTGATCAAGGCGAACGTGCCGAGCCGGCTGGCGTTCGCCACCTCCTCCCTGGCCGACAGCCGGGTCATCCTGGACCAGCCGGGGGCGGAGAAGCTCATCGGCCAGGGGGACGGGCTGTTCCTCCCCATGGGGGTCAGTAAGCCCGTCCGCATCCAGGGGGCGTTCGTCACCGAAGCCGAGATCCACGCCGTGGTGGCGCACTGCAAGAAGCAGCTGGAACCCAGCTACCGGGAGGACGTGCTCGGCGGCGCGGCCACCCGGCGTGAGGTCGACGAGGACATCGGCGACGACCTGGACCTGCTCTGCCAGGCGGTGGAGCTGGTGGTGAACTCGCAGTTCGGCTCCACCTCCATGCTGCAGCGCAAGCTGCGTGTCGGCTTCGCCAAGGCGGGCCGGCTGATGGACCTGATGGAGACCCGGGGGGTCGTCGGCCCCAGCGAGGGGTCCAAGGCCCGCGAGGTGCTGGTGAAGCCGGACGAGCTCGACGCGGTGCTGCTCACCCTGCGCGGTGATCCCACCGGCGTCGATTAGTGGCGTCCGACGGCCCCGTGGACGGAGGTAGACCCGTGTCCGTCGGTGCCCGGCTGCGCGCCGCCCGGAGGGCCGCCGGACTGACCGTGGAGCAGGTGAGCGCCGCGACCCGGATCCGGCCCCACCTGGTGCGCGCCCTGGAGGCCGACGACCTCGCCGCCTGCGGGGCTCCCGTCTACGCCCGCGGCCACCTGCGCGCGCTGGCGAACGTCCTCAACCTCGACCCGGCGACGCTGCTCGACGAGCTGCCGCCGAGCAGCCCACCTGCCCCCGGCCTGCGGCCGGCCGCCGCGCGTGGTGCCGGCCGGGCGACCACCGGAGGGCGCCCGGGCGGGTCCGGCCGGCGGCGCCCGCCCCGATCGGTACGCGGTCCCACCCGCCCGGTACGGCGGCCGGTGTGGCCCGCCGTGGCGGGCGTCACGCTGGCCGCGACGTTGCGGGCCGGCGGGGTCCGGTGGCTGACGCTGCCCGGTTCCACCCCGGTTGGTGCCCTCACCGTGGGGGGAGAGCCGGTCCCCGGGCCG
>JBMOMH010000337.1:0-35140 GCA_049323135.1 Actinomycetota bacterium | reverse complement strand
GCCGGCGAGCAGGCGCTGCACCAGCTCGGGCGTTACCGGCTCCTGGGTGGTGGCCGGGGCCGCGGCCGGCGGTGCACCCGGGCTGCCGCCGGGCCAGGGCCAGGCCACCGGCGTCTGGGTGATCTCCGGGGCCGCCGGCGGGACCAAGGCGCCAGCCGGGACCGCGATCGGCACCTACACCGCCGCCGGGGCCGCCGCCGGAGCCACCGCCCGGCGCGGGGCCGCCACCGGCACCTGGACCATCACCGGGGCCGGCACCGGGATCGACCCGGCCGGGTTCCGCGACATCACCGTCACCGTCACCGGCCCGCGCCCGACGGCGCGGACCCTGACCGGCCCGACCGCCCGGACGCTGACCGCGGCCGGGCCGCGCACCGCGAGGAGCCTGCGATGAGACTGAACCGCACCGGCGCCGAGTACGGCACCTGGACACTGAGCGCCGACGTCGACCTGGACGGCACCGTCGAGGTCGCGTTCCTGCCCCGCGGCACCGAGCCTGACGCCACCACCACCTGGGTCACCGCGGCCTGGTCCGCCCCACAGACCGGCGTCCCGCCGCAGGTCAGCAGGGCGGCTCGGCTGCTGCTGGTCGGCCCCGAGACGGCCCCCGTCCCGCTCGGCGGGCACGTGCTGGCCGTCGGCGAGCACGTCTCCTGGGTCCGGCTGACCGACACCCCGGAGGTGGTGATCCGCCAGGGCGAGGCGGTCACCGTCCGCTGACCAGGGACAACCCTCACCTAACCCCGGTAGAGTTCGACGGGAGGACCCGATGCCCGACAGCACGTACAGCGGCAACCCGGCGACCAGCGAGAAGGACGCTGTCCGGTTCCTGGTCGGCGACACCGACATGGCCAGGGCCCGGCTGACCGACGCGGAGATCACCTGGCTGCTGGTCGAGGCCGCCGGCAACGCCTACCAGGCCGCCGCCGCCGCCGCCGAGACCATCGCCGGGCAGTACGCCCGCGAGGCAACCGTCTCCAAGAGCGTCGGAGACCTGCGGCTGTCCACCTCCTACGCCGACAAGGCCACCGAGTTCGCCGCGCTGGCCGCCGCGCTGCGCCGCCGCGACCCGGCCCGGTCCGCCCCGCTGCCGACCTCCGGCTCCCATACCGCGCCGGCCCAGTTCCGCCTCGGCATCTTCGACCACCCGGGCACGACGTGATCGCCGACCTGCTGGACCTGTTCACCGACGACGTGCCGGTGCGAACCGTGACCGGCCGGGACCGCTACGGCAAGCCGGCGCACGCCGCCGCGGTGGTGCTGCGCGGCCGGGTCGAGTACGAGCGCCGGGTGCTCGCCGATGAGACCGGGCGCACCGTGATCGAGGACGGCCGGGTGTACGCGGTCGGCGTGGTCAACGGCGGGCAGGTCGCCCTGGGCGTGCCGGCCCTGGGCGACCAGGCAGAACTGACCCTGCCCGGCGGGCGGGTCACCCACGCCCTGTCCGTCGAGCGGGTCGTCGACGAGGCCGGCGAGGAGCACGTCGTGATCCGGTTCGGCACCGAGGCGGGCCGATGAGCGTGCGGGTGGACCTGGACGGCGACGCCGCGCTGCTGCGGGTACTGGCCTCCGGCGGGCAGGCCGCCGCCCGGCTGGTGCCCAAGACGCTGCACGCCGAGGCCAGCGAGGCGTTCGCCGACTCCCAGGAGCAGGTGCCGGTCCGCTACGGGGTGCTCAAGTCCTCCGGCTGGGTCTCCGCGCCGACCTCCACCGCCGACGGGGTGGAGGTCACCATCGGCTACGGCGGGGCGGCCCGTGCCTACGCCCTGGTCGTGCACGAGACCCACCCGACCCGGGCCAAGTACCTGGAGGGCCCGGTGCTGCGCCGGGCCGACGGGCTCGCCGAGCGGATCGCCGCCGAGGTGGCCAGCGCGCTGCGGAGGCTGGCGTGACCGTTCTGGAGGTCGCCGGGGACGTGCTGGAGGCGGCCGGCGCCGGGGTCTACGGGACGTCCCTGTTCCTCGGGGAGATGCCGGCCGACCCCGACGTGTGCACCGCGGTCGCCGAGTTCGAGGGCACCGCCCCGGCCGAGACCTTCCGGGACGGCCGCTCGGTCGGCCGGCCCCGGGTGCAGGTGATCTGCCGCGGGGCTGCCGAGGACTACGCCGGCCCGCGGGACGCCGCCGTCGCCGCCCGGGCCGCGCTGCTGGCCGCCGGCCCGGTCACCACCGGGGACCTGACCGTGCTGCGGTTCGCCCCGGCCGGCTCCGGGGTGCTGCCGCTAGGCCCCGACCAGGCCGGCCGGCACCGGGTCGCCGTCACCTTCATCGCCTGGACGGAGCAGCCATGAGCGAGCCGATCAGCCCCGCCGACCTGATCCTCGGCACCCTGGACGCGATGATCGCCGACCTGACCGCCAAGCGGGCGCTGCTGGCCGCCGCCCTGGAGGGCCGCCCGCTCGCCCCGGTGGCCTGCGGCCACGCCAACGCCAAGCCGCTGGCCACGATGGGCGGCCAGCCGACGGCGCTGCTGTGCAAGGACTGCGACGCGATCGTGGACGGCGACGGGAACGTGGTGGATGGATGAGCGAGGCCAAGGACCGCTACGGGCGGTCCGCGATCGTGGACACCAAGCCGCGCTGCTGGCGCTGCTCCCGGCTGCTGGCCGAGTCGGTGACCCGGCCCTGGGAGATCCGCTGCACCCGCTGCAAGGCCACCAACCAGGGCGGCTCCGGTGGCCGCTGACCTGGCCGGCGCGCTGGACGCGCTGCTGGCCGCCCCGGTGGACACCCAGCCGCCCCGCTGCTACGTGCACGTACGCACCCAGCGGCTGACCGAGGAGGAGCGGGCCAAGGTGCTGGCGCTGGTGGACGACCCGAGCCGGGAGGCCACCTGGCTGTCCCGGTCGCTGCGGGACCTGGGCATCGACCTGCCCGCCAACAGCATCCAGCGGCACCGCCGGCGGATGTGCCGGTGCCGATGAGCGAGGACCTGTCCGGCGCGCTGGACGACCTGCTGGCCAATCCGGCCGCCTACGCCCCGCCGCGGGCCCGGGAGGCCGCCTGGCGACCCGGGGTGTCCTGGGAGGGCGAGGAGGGCACGGTCACCACCGGGGCGCTGCCCGCCGACGGGCACCCGGACTGGGACGAGGTGCTGCGGGTCTGGGACCTGGACCCGGAGAAGTTCGCCGTCGTCGAGCCGGTGCTGTTCAACGCCTGGGACGCCGCGGTCGGCGACGGCCAGGTGCAGCGGATGCGGCAGTGGAAGGGCAAGGTGGTCCGCCGCCGCGGACCGGCCGCCGTCGACCTGGACGCCCTGGTGGCGCTGGTGGAATCCGACCCGCCGTTCGAGCCGCCGCCGCTGGCCGAGGGGGTGTTCGCCGCGGTCCTCGGGGACTGGCAGACCGGCAAGCCGGAGGGTGGCGGCTCGCCGGTGCTGGTGCACAAGGTGCTGACGATGATCGGCCAGGTCGAGCACCGGGTGCTGGAACTGCGGGCGCTGGGCCGGCCGCTGGGCGAACTGCTGGTGCTGTGGCCCGGCGACTCCGTCGAGGGGTGCCTGGGCCACTACCCGATGCAGGAGTTCGGCGTCGACCTGGACCGCCGGGCCCAGGAGACGCTGGTGCGCCGGCTGCTGCTCAAGGCGCTGCGCCGCTGGGCCCGGCTGTTCGGCGCCGTCCGGGTGGTCGCGGTCGGCGGCAACCACGGCGAGAACCGCCGGCGGGGCAAGGCGTGGACCACGTTCGCCGACAACGCCGACCTGGCCGTGGTCGAGCAGGTCTGTGACGTGCTGGCCGAGCACCCCGGCTACGCGCACGTGCAGTTCTGCTTCGCCCCGGACTCCCTGACCGTCACCGTGCCGGCGGCCGGGTACGTGGTCGGGGTGCACCACGGGCACATCGCCGGGGCTGGCGCCACCCCGGAGGCCAAGATCCGCCGGCACTTCGAGGCGATGGCCGGCGGGCGCCAGCCGCTCGGTGACGCCGACGTGCTGGTCACCGGGCACTTCCACCACGAGCGGATCGTCGACTGGGGTTCCACGGTCTGGGTGCAGGGCGCCGCTCTGGACGGTGGGTCGGAGTGGTTCCGGTTGCGCACCGGGTACACCTCCGCGCCGGGCACCACCACCTTCGCGATCTACCCCGGCGTCCGGCTGGCCGACCACCAACTGCTCCGCGCCTGACCAACCCTTGCCCCTCATCCTGGGTTGGGTTAGACTTGGATGGTCAGGAAGGAGTCCGGTGCCCCAGGAACACGGCTGCTGGCGCTGCCACGACGCGGGGTACATCACGGTCTCCTACCAGCCCGGCTGGGAGTACTGCCCGAACCCACAGTGCCTGGCCGGCTTCCTGCTCAGGCTCAAGGACCGGCTGGCCGCCGAGGGCCGCTGACCGAGCGCACTGTTGTCCACCCCGGTGTCCCTCCACCGGGGTTTATGCTGAGACCAGCAAGCGACGTGCCCCCGTGGCCCCGAACCGCCCGCAGGACGTGCTCTGACGTGAGCCCCAGGCGCGGCTTCGGGGCCGCGCTGCGTTCAGGGAGGTTCGATGGCCAAGGCGCGCTACCGGGTGCTGGTCGGCCTGGACTACCCGCCGAACCGGCGCGCCGAGGCCGGCGACGTCGTCGACGACCTGCCCGGCTCCTCCATCCGCTGGCTGGTCGAGCAGGCCCTGATCGAGCCCGAGACCGGCGAGACGGAGGCCTGAGATGCCCTTCAAGCACGGCAAGTTCACCCGGGTGTTCGTCGGCGGGACGGACTTGACCGCCTACTTCTCCGAGGCCTCCGCGACCGGCACCGCCGAGGTCGCCGAGACCACCGTGTTCGGCACCGGCGCCAAGGAGTACGTGGCCGGGGTCAAGGACGGCACGATCTCCCTGGCCGGGCTGTTCGACGGGTCCGCCGGTGCGGTCGACGAGGTGCTGCAGGCCAACCTCGGCCTGGAGAACAACGTGTTCGTCACGGTCATCCCCGGCGGCGGGGATCGCGCCTTCACCGCGGCCACCAAGGAGACCTCCTACGAGGTCTCCTCCCCGGTCAACGACGTGGTCAAGACCTCCGCCGAACTGCAGGCTGACGGCTCGATCGGCCGCGGCCCGGTGCTGATGGCGGCCCAGAACATCACCGCCACCCCCACCAACGGCGCCACCTACGACGACGGCGCGGCCACCACCCTCGGGGCGTTCGCGCACGCCCACGTCACCGCGAACACCCGTAACGGGACGGTGACCGTGAAGGTGCAGCACTCCGCGGACGGCACCACCTGGGCCGACCTGGCGACCTTCGCCGCCGTCGCCGCCGCCACCAAGGGCGCCGAGCGCGTCTCGGTGAACGGCACCGTCAACCGCTACCTGCGCGCCGTCGTGACGCTCGCAGGGACCACCGGCGCCGCCACCGTGACGGTCGCCCTCGCCCGGAGGTACTGAGATGCGGTCCGAGACCGAGATCGCCTACCTCGCGGGCATCCTGGACGGCGAGGGCTGCATCACTCTCGTGCGAAACCAGGGTCCCGCCGGCTACGAGGACCGCACGTACTACCGCCTCGTCGTCAACGTCACCAACACCGACGCCGGACTCCTGGACTGGATCGCCCAGCGGTGGCCGGACTGCCGCCTTGGCGTCGTCAACGTCGGCAAGGCCGCCGAGCGGGCCAAGGACTGCCTGCGGCTCACCTGGACCGGGCCCAGGGCGCTGGGACTGCTCAGCCAGGTCCGGCCCTACCTGGTCGCCAAGGCCGGCCAGGCCGACATCGCCGTTCGCTTCCGCGCGACCGGCGACTACCGCGGCAGGCCCGTGCCGCAGCACGTCAACGACGAGCGCGCCGCCCTCGTCGACGAGATCCGCGCACTCAACCGAAAGGGGCGGTGACCCGCCATGCCGTTCAAGCACGGGAAATTCACCTACTTCGCCATCGCCACCGCCGCTACGCCGACGGTGCCGGTCAACATCAGCCAGTACTGCCACGAGGTCTCCATGCCCCGTTCTGCGGAGGCGGCCGAGACCACCGTGTTCGGCACCGGCGCCAAGGAGTACGTGCTCGGCCTGCAGGACGGCACGATCTCCTTCTCCGGCAAGTACGACCCGGCGGTGGACAACCAACTGGGCGCGCTGCTCGGCATCGAGCAGCCAGTCAACTTCGAGTACGGCCCCGGCGGCAACACCACCGGGCTGGTCAAGTACACCGGCAAGGGCATCGTCACCTCCTACGAGGTGTCCAGCCCGGTCGGCGACGTCGTGACCTTCTCCGCCGAACTGCAGATCTCCGGGGCCGTCACCCGCGCCACCTACCCGTGACCGACCTAGGCCGGTAATCCCGCCGGCCCGGACCCCGTGGCCACCGTGCCCACGACGTGAAGGAGTGCTCCGCCGTGAGCCTGCGCGACACGATCTTCGCCGCCGCCGACATCCCCGAGGAGGCCGTCGAGGTCCCCGAGTGGGGCGTCACCGTGCTGGTGCGCGGGATGACCGGCCGGGACCGCACCCGGCTGATGAACGAGGCGGTCACCGACGACGGCGACGTCGACCTCGCCAAGATCTACCCGGACGCGATCATCCTGTGCACCTACGACCCGGCCACCGGGGAGCGGGTGTTCGCCGACGACGACCGGGACGCGCTGCTAAGCAAGGCCGGCGCTGCCCTGGACCGGATCTCCGGGCCGGCGATGCGGCTGTCCGGCTTCACCAAGGAAGCCCGGGACGAGGCGGGAAAAGACTCCTCCTCGACCCCGAGCAGCGCTTCCTCCACGAACTAGCCGAACGGCTCGGGCGCACCGTCGGGGAACTGCTGGAGGGCAGCGGGGGGCACCGCCCGATCAGCGCGGCCGAACTGATCGCCTGGCAGGCGCTGGAGGGCATCCGGGCCGAGGAGCAGCGAAAGGCGCAGGCGAACAGCCGGCGCAGGTAGTGCCCGGCGTGGCCGACCACCTGGGGAGGTGAGGCCACGTGGGCACCGTCGTCGACGTGCTGGCCCGGCTGCGGGCCGACGCCTCCTCGATGATCCGCGGGTTCAAGGACGCCGACGCCGCCGCCCGCCGGATGCGCGACGGGGTCAAGGAGTCCGCCGACGGGTCCGGGCGCGCCTTCGACGGACTCAAGGCCCGCACCGTGGCGCTCGGCTCGGCCCTGGGCACCCTGGCGGCCCGCGGCATCGAGGCCGCGATCCGCGGGGCCAAGAACCTCGCCGTCGCCGGGATCAAGGCCGCCGCCGACTACGAGCAGTCCCAGATCGCCTTCGAGACGATGCTGGGCTCGGCTCAGGCCGCCGACGCCTTCCTGGGCGACCTGCGGGACTTCGCTGAGGCCACCCCGTTCGAGTTGCCGCAACTGCTGGTCGGGGCCCGCCGGCTGATGGCGATGGGCTTCGCCGCCCAGGACATCAAGCCGATGCTCACCGCCGTCGGCGACGCCGCCTCCGGCCTCGGCATCGGCTCCGAGGGGATCGACCGGATCACCCGGGCGCTGGGGCAGATGCGGGCCCGCGGCAAGGTCTCCGGCGACGAGTTGCTGCAACTGTCCGAGGCCGGCGTGCCGGCCCTGCAGTACCTCGCCGACGCCCTGGGCAAGACCACCGGCGAGACCCAGAAGATGATCGAGAAGGGTCTGATCCCGGCCGACCAGGGCGTCCAGATGATCGTCGCCGGGTTGCGGGACGGCACCGCCAACGCGCGCGGCTTCGGCGGGATGATGGCCAAGCAGGCCACCACCTTGTCCGGGGTCTGGAGCACGTTCAAGGACACCGTCTCCAACGCCCTGATCGACTCGATCACCCCGCACATCCCGAAGATCACCGGAGCGCTGCAGGCGGTGATCCCGCACGTGGGCACCTTCATGTCCACGTTCGTCAACGGAGCCATCGACGTCGGCACCCGGCTGGCCGACCTGGGCCGCTCCGCCTGGGAGCACCTGCAGCCGATCGTGGACCTCGCCCGCGGTGCGATCGAGGTGCTGACCACCGGCAACTTCAACGGCGGGCTGTTCGCCGCGCTCGGCATCGAGGAGGACTCCGGGTTCGTCGGCGCGCTGTTCGACGCCCGCGACGGGGTGCTCGCCCTCATCGACGCCTTCAAGAACGGCGACATCACCTCCGACGGCTTCGTCGGGGCGATGGAGACGATCGGGGTGGCCGCCCGCGCCGTCTGGGACTGGTTCCGCGACAGCGCCCTGCCGGTCCTCGAGGACCTCGGCGCCACCGCCGTGGACGTCGCCGCCTGGCTCGGCCCGGCCCTGGTCGACGCCTTCGTCGCGGTGGTCGACGCCGGCCGGGACGCGGTCGAGTTCTACACCGAGCACGAGGACGCGATCAAGAAGGTCGCCACGGTGATCGGAGTGCTGCTGATCCCGCACCTGGTCCGGGTCGGCGCGCTGGCCGTGGTCTCGGCCGCCAAGCAGGCCGCCGCCTGGCTGCTCGTGCAGACCGCCGGCACCCGGGCCGCGATCGCCTCCCTGGTCACCACCTACAAGATCATCGGCGGCTGGGTGCTGATGGGCGCCGCCGCGCTGCGCTCCGGCGCCCAGACCGCGGTGATCTGGGCGATGTACCAGGCCGGCGCGGTCAAGGCCGCCGCCGCGCACGTGGCCTCCGGCGCCCGGATCGTCGCCGGCTGGGCGCTGATGGGCGCCCAGGCCGCGCTGCACGCCGCCCGGGTGGTCGCCGGCTGGGTCCTGATGGGCACCCAGTCGCTGCTCCAGGCCGCCCGGATGGCCGCCGCCTGGGTGATCGCCATGGGTCCGGTCGGCTGGGTGATCGCCGCCGTAGTCGGCCTGGTCGCCCTGATCATCGCCAACTGGGACACCGTCAAGGAGTGGACCAAGAAGGCCTGGGACTGGGTCGTCGACAAGATCAAGGCGGCCTGGACCGGGATCAAGGACGCGGTCGGCGGTGCCGTCGACTGGGTCCGCGACCGGGTGCAGGCCGGGCTGGACTTCTACAAGCGGATCTGGGAGGCGGCCTGGACCTGGGTCAAGGACAAGGCGCTCGACCTGTGGAAGGCGATCAAGGACGCCGTCGGCGGGGCGGTCGACTGGGTCAAGGACAAGATCGACCTCGGGCTGGCCACGATCAAGGAGATCTGGCGACGGTCCTGGGACTGGGTCAAGGAGAAGGTCGACCTGGTCTGGACCGGGATCACGACCGCCATCGACTCGGCCCGGCGCACCGTCGTCGACTTCTTCCTGGACATGGTCGGCAGGGTGCTCGAAGGCGCCGACAAGATGCTCGGCTGGGTGCCCGGGCTCGGCCCGAAACTCGACGAGGCCAAGCAGGCCTTCCAGGCCTTCCGCGACGGCGTCAACACCGCGATGGGCGGGATCAACAACAAGTCCGTCTCCCTGGACGTCGCCTGGGGGCCCGGTGCCACCAAGATGGCCACCTTCAAGGCCCAGGCGCTGGCCAAGGGCGGCGGGGTGTTCGGCCCGGGCACCGAGACCTCCGACTCGATCCCGGCGATGCTGTCCAAGGGCGAGCACGTCTGGACCGCCAAGGAGGTCAAGGCCGCCGGTGGGCACGGCGCGGTCGAGGCGCTGCGCCGTGGCGTGCTCAAGCGGGCCCGCGGCGGGCCGGTGGAGTTCAACGTCGGCGCCCGCACCCCACGCACCGACGAGTTCGCCGCCGGCACCGGGCGCTACGACGCGCACCTGGACCGCTCCCTGCGCGCCCTGGTGGACGCCGAGAAGAAGCGGCTGTACACCGCGATGGACTACGCCGGCATCCGCGGCGGCGGCGCCGGCGGGTCCGCCTCGAAACTCGTCCAGTTCGGCCGGCTGCTGCAGTCGATGGGCTACCGGGTCGCCGAGCACCCCGCGTTCGGCGGGGTCTCCCCGGTGCACGCGCCGAACTCCCGGCACTACTCCGGGCGGGCCATCGACGTGAACTGGGCCGCCGGCACCTCGGCCGCCGAGCAGCGGATGCTCGCCAAGATCGTCCCGGTTGGGCACTCCTACGGGCTTCGGTCGATCTTCATGACCAAGGGGCATTACGGGCACGCCCACTTCGACTACGACCAGGGCGGGCTCGCCCGCGGCGTCGGCTACCTGCGCAAGAACACCCTGCGCCCCGAGCGGGTGCTGCCGCCGAAGATGACCGCCACCTTCGACCGCTTCGTCGCCGGGCTGCCGGACCTGATGGGCGGCGCCGGGGTCACCTACGTCGACAGCCGCGAGATCCACATCCACATGCCGCCCGGCTCGGACGGCGAGGACGTGGTGCGCGCGATCCAGCGGTACGAGAAGCGCAACGGCAGCGACTGGAGGAAGGGTGGCTGACCCGCGGCTGGTGGCCGCGTTCGCGGTCGGCACCGGCGCGTACGACTTCCGGGCCATCCCCGGCATCCGCTCGGCCCGGGTGCGCCGCGGCGCCGACACCACCGGCCCGCTGGTCCGGCACGAGGCCGCCACCTGCACCCTGGTCGCCGACAACCGGACCCGCTGGCTGGACCCCACCTACGTCGACTCCCCGCTGTGGGGGCCCGGCCCGCGGCCCGCGGTCGAGCCCGAGCGCAAGATCCACCTGGCCGCGTTCTACCCGAACACCGTCAACCTGCTGCCCCGCCCGGCCAGCGACGGCGGGGACTCCGCCGCCGGCGCCGGCTGGACCGGCGTCGGCAGCCCGCCGCTGACCTACTCCACCACCCGGGCCCAGTCCGGGACCGGGTCGATGCGGCTGGCGTTCGTCTCCGGCGAGGCGGTCAACGCCGGGATGCGCTACGACGGCGGGCGCACCACTCCGCACCTGGACCACGCCGTCCTGGTCCGCCCCGGCCAGCAGATCACCGTGTCCGCCTACTGGTACACCGACAACCTCGGGGTCACCGTCACCGGGTACGTCGGGGTCGAGTGGTGGGACGGGGCGGCCTGGACGCTGGCCTGGGCCGGCAGCGCCGCCCTGGCCAACGCCACCTGGCAGCGGGTCTCCGGCACCCTGACCGTGCCGGAGACCGCCTGGTGGGCCCGGCTGCGGGTGGCCGTGGCCGGCGGCACCACCACCGCCGCCGGCAACGTGTACTGCGACAGCGCCCAGGTCGAGGAGGCCGCCGCCGCCAGTCCCCACAGCGCCGGCGGCGTCTACTACCCGCTGTTCACCGGCTGGGTGGACGACTGGGACCTGGAGTACGACCTGCCGCACGAGGCGACCGCCACCTGCACCGCCTCCGACGGCGCCAAGGTGCTCAACGTCGACCGTTCCGAGCGCAACCCGGCCGGCGCCGGGGAGGACACCGGGGCCCGGATCACCCGCATCCTCGACGACGTCGGCTGGCCGGCCGGCGACCGGGACATCCAAAGCGGGGAGGTCACCTGCAACCCCACCACGCTGGCCAACAGCGCCTGGACCGAACTGCTGCTGACCACCGACACCGAGCAGGGCGCGCTGTGGCTCGACGCCGGCGGCGTGCTGCGCTACCGGCGGCGCGGCTGGCTGGACCGGGACACCCGCTCGGCCACCACCCAGATGGCCCTCGGCGACGGCGCCTCGCTGATCACCGCCCCGCACACCAACCTGCTGATCAACTCCTCCTTCGAGCAGCCGGTCGACGAGTTCGCCCTGGACGCCGAGTGGACCGCCTACACCGCCGGCACCGCGCCGACCTCCCGGACCTACTCCCACCCCGAGCCGGAGAACCTGCGGATCACCGACTCCATCGACTCCAGCGACTGCCTGCGGATCGACTTCACCGGCTTCAACCGGGCCAGCACCAACAAGGCTGGGGTGGAGACCGCCGCCGCCAAGCGGCCCGCGGTGAGCGCCGGGCAGGCCTACACCGCCAGCGCCTACATGCGGCTGGGCACCGCCGAGACCGACGTGTCGCTAGTGGTCGAGGTGGTCTGGTACAACGCCTCGGCCGCCGTCGTCGGCAGCCAGCCACGAGCCGTCTGGAACGGCACCTCCACGCTCGCCCAGACCTCCCGCCCGTTCCGCCGGATCGCGGTCACCGGCACCGCCCCGACCGGCGCGGTCAAGGCCGGCGTGCGCTGCTACGTGCAGGGCCGCGCCTCCGGCACCGCGACCGTCAGCGTCGAGGTCGACGCGGCGCAGTTCGAGGCCGGCACCGCGGCCCGGCTGTACGTCGACGGCTTCCAACCCTGGGGCACGTGGGACACCTACACCCCGCGGGTCAACCTGTGCCCCAACCCCTCCGCCGAGCGGGACACCGCCGGCTGGCGGATCGAGGACAACACCTCGCTGGCCACCTACCTGGAGCAGGACCCCCTGAACGGGGTCCGCGGCTCGACCGCGTTCAAGTGCTACGGGGCGCCGGCCAACAACTTCTCCGAACTGGGGATGAGCATGGGCGGCTTCTCCTTCGCCGCCGGCCAGCAGGTCACCATCGCCTTCGACGCTCGGATCAACGCCAACGGCGACCGCATCCAGGTCCGGCTGCGCGACGACGCCGCCGGGGTCACCTTCGCCACCGCGCTGGACGTGCCGGTCACCTCACTGAACGCCTGGAACCGCTACGTGGTCACCACCACGGTCCCGGTCGGGCGCACCCTGAGCCGGATCTACCTGTACGGCATCGACTCCCAGACCGACTGGGACAACAACCCGGTCTGGTTCGACGGCATCATCATCGAGGCCGGCGCCACCGACGGGTCCTACTTCGATGGCGACACCGTGCGCTGCCTGTGGGACGGCGTCCCGCACGCCTCCACCTCCCGGCAGGGTCCGCTGCTGGCCGACTCCACCGCCACCCTGGCGATCACCGAGCGGCCCTACACCTCCGCCCGGGTGGTCTACGCCGCCGACCGGATGGTCAACTCCTGCTCGGCGGCCCGGGCCGGCGGCACCGCCAGCCGGATCGAGGCGGTCGCCTCGGTGGAGCGCTACCGGCGGCGCACCCTGACCCGGCACGACCTGATCATGGACACCGACGCGCAGGCCGTCACCTGGGCCGAGAAGATCGTCGCCCGCTGGGCCTACCCGGACCTGCAGGTCGACCAGATCGAGATGCACCCGCGGGCCGGCGGCGGGGACTACTGGGCCGACCTGCTCGCGGCGCAGACCGGCGACCGCTGGCTGGTCCGGGTCCGCCCCCCGGGCCCGGACCGCGACGTGCTGCGCTCGGTGCACGTGCAGGGCGTGGACTGGGACCTGGTGCCCGGGGCCAAGTCCCGGGCGGTGTTCGCGGTCTCGGACGCCAAGCGCATCAGCGAGTTCCTGTTCCGGCTCGGCGACCCGGTGCTGGGCCGCCTCGACGTCAACGCGCTGGGGTGAGGCGATGGGCTACAAGGAGTGGCAGGCCAACGAGAAACTCACCGCCGCCGACGTCAACGCGCTGCTGATGAAGCAGTCGGTGATCTCCTGCACGGCCACGACACTGCCGGCGAACTACCCCCCGCAGCCCGGGGACGCCGACCTGACCGAGGGCACGGTGATCTACCGGACCGACACCGACTGGTTCCAGGTCTGGCACGAGGCCACCGGCTGGCAGGTGATCTTGTGGGACGACCCGGGCTGGCAGCCGGTCACCTTCGCCAACGGCTGGACCAACTACGGAGCCGGGTACGCCAGCGGCGCCTACCGGGCCGGCCGGGACGGGCGGGTCGACTTCGGCGGGCTGCTGGCCGCCGGCACGGTCGCGCACAACACGGTGATCGCCACCTTCCCGACCATGTACGCCCCGTCCGAGAGCCTGATCTTCATGTGCATGACCGGGAACGTCTCGTCCAACCCGGTGGCCCGGGTCGACGTCACCCCGGCCGGCGAACTGCGGATCATCGGCAACGGCAACCCACTGCCGGTCAACTGGCTCGACCTGTCCGCGATCCGGTACTGAGGAGCACCCGATGCCGTACAAGGAGTGGGCCCCCCAGGAGGTGCTGACCGCCGCGGACGTCAACACCTACCTGCTGCACCAAGGGATCATCGTCTGCACCTCGGCCACCCGGCCGGCGAACTACCCGGTCCAGCCCGGGGACGCCGACCTGACCGAGGGCACGGTGATCTACGAGACCGACACCGACTACTTCCGGGTCTGGCACGAGACCACCGGCTGGCGGGTCAACCTGCTCGACGACCCCGGCTGGCAGACCCCGTCGCTGCTCAACGGCTGGACCAACTACGCCAACGGCTACGCCGCCGCCGGCTACCGGATCGACCGCACCGGGGAGGTCTGGCTCAAGGGCCTGGTCCGCTCCGGCACCGGCATCATCTTCACCCTGCCGGTCGGCTACCGGCCCACCCGTGGGCAACTCATCTTCCGGGTGCCGCACGGCGCCACCTCCGGCTGCGCCCGCGTCGACGTCGACGTCAACGGCAACGTCAACTCCTCCTCCGGGGCGGCCAACTGGTACGACCTCGGCTCGATCCGGTTCCGCCCCTAGGAGCACCTGATGGTCTACCAGACGTTCGCCGACGCCGAGACGCTGCGCGCCGCCAAGGTCAACGAGGTGCTGATGGGGCAGCGGGTGATCCAGTGCACCTCCACCACCCGACCGCCCGGCGTCGACGGCCGGGTCATCTACGAGACCGACCGGGACACGTTCTGGCTGTACAAGAACGGCGGCTGGACCGTGCTGCTCGGCCGGGAGTTCACCGTGGCGATCTCGCTCGGCAACGGCTGGGTGCCCTACGACGCCGCCGGCACCGGCTTCGCCCAGCCGCTGATCCTGCGCTCCCGGCTGGGCACGGTGAAGTTCTACGGGCTGATCAAGAACGGCACCATCGGGTCGGCCACCCCGTTCGCCGTCCTCGGCGCCGACCTGCGGCCGGCCGAGAACCGGATCTTCATGTGCCCGAACAACAACAGCACCGGGGTGGCCCGGGTCAACGTCGACAGCAACGGGAACTGCTACGTCGCTACCTTCGCCGACTCCCCCACCGCCGCCAACGGCTGGCTGGACCTGTCCGCGATCGAGTACCACCTGCCCGACGGGGTCCTGTGAGATCCCAGGCCCACTCGCGTACCGTACTGGGGTTAGGGGATTCGAGGTGAGCACGATGTACCAGCCGCGCCCGGGCGACTACGGCCTGACCCGAATCCCCGGCGTCCTCGGCTGGCTGATCCGCCTCGGCCAGGCCCTGACCGGCGATGCCTCCCGCTACACCCACGCCTTCGTCGTCCTGCCCGGCGACCTCATCGTAGAGGCGATGCCGTCCGGCGCGCGGGTCGCGCCGCTGGCGCTGCGGGCCGAGGACTGGCCGCTGGCCTACTCCCATCACGACCTGACCCCCAAGCAGCGCCAGGCGATCTGCTCCGCGGCGCTGTCCTTCGTCGGGCGCGGCTACTCCTTCGCCAACTACGTCTCCCTGGCCCTGCTCGGGCTCGGGCTCAAGCCGGCCTGGCTGCGCCGGCACGTGGCCGACAGCGGCCGGATGATCTGCTCCCAACTCGTCGACGAGGCCTACCGGCTGGCCGGGGTGCACCTGTTCGACGACGGGCGCGCGCCCGGGGACGTCACGCCGGGGGACCTGGCGCACGTCGGGCTGATCCTCAACGTCCCCCTGGAGAAGTGATGAACAAGCACCTCAAGGCCGCCGCCGCCTCCTTCGCCCGGGTGCTCAGCGCCGCCGCGGTCGCCGCCTACCTGGCCCAGGGCAAGACCGACCTGTCCACCTGGACCTGGGACGACGTGCAGACCTTCGGCTGGGCCACCGCCTCGGCCGCGGTGCTCACGCTCGTCAACTGGCTGCGCGCCGGGGAGACCCGCTACGGCCGCCACGCGGCCGGGGGCTGATCACCGTGGCGGAGGACGTCACCCTCGGGGAAGTGGCCCGGCGCCTGGACGCCATGCACGTCGACCTGCGCGAGATGCGCCGCGAGGTGGTCAACCACGACGACCTCAAGGCCGTCGCCACCGCATGGCACCTGGCGCTGGAGACCACCGAGCAGCGGCTGAGTCAGCGCCTGGACGAGCACGACAAGCGGATCGCGCGCTTCGAGTCCTGGGAGACCTGGGGGATACGCGCGGTCGGGCTGGTGCTGCTGGCCGCGGTACTGTCCCTGGTGGTGCGGACCAGCATGTGACGCACGAAGGCCCGCGCCGGAACCCCAGAAACGGCGCGGGCCTTCTGCGTCGACCGCTGGGTGCTGGTGCGGGACAACCCCCGGCGGGACCGTACGTATCCTAACCCGGGGTTAGTCCCGGAGCCACATGGACACGCCACCTTGTGTCACCAACCCCAGCAGGGTTAGACTTGGGACATGGCAGAGAACCCCGTGCCGCTGCACGACTACGACCCGGACCCGCCCGCCGAGGCCGGCCGGGAGCACTTCCGCATCGCCGACCTGGCCCAGGCCGCCTGGGCAATGCGCAAACTGCGCCAGGCCCAGGCCCGCATCGACGAGGTCAAGGCCGTCGCCGACGCCGAGATCGAGCGGGTGCAGGCCTGGGCCGAGGCCGCGATCTCCGGGCACGCCAAGGACCGGGCCTACTTCGAGGGCCTGCTGGTCGACTACGCGCTGCGCTGCCGGGAGGAGAACCCCAAGGTCAAGTCCCTGGCCCTGCCCGGCGGCCGGGTGGCCACCCGGGAGTCCGGCGGCGGCTGGACCGCGGTGGACATGGCCGCCCTGGTCGCCTGGGCCGAGGCCCGCCACCCCGACCTGGTCGAGGTGCGCAAGAACGTCCCGCTGACCGCGGCCAAGCGGGCGCTGCAGGCCGCCGGCGACGTCGTCGTCGACCCCGACTCCGGAGAGGTCGTCCCCGGGCTCGCGGTCGGCCCCAAGGGCATCACCGCCACCGTCACCCTCGACCGCGACTGAGGAGCAACCCCCCGTGAGCAGACTGTCCCGCGCCACCCCGGCCGTCCGGCCGGCGCTCAAGGCCCGCCTGATGATCTCGGGGCCGGCCGGCGGCGGCAAGACCTGGACCGCGCTGAGCATCGCCGAGGTGCTCACCGAGCACGGCCGCATCCTGGTGATCGACACCGAGAAGGAGTCCGCGCTGACCTACGCGGACAACTTCACCTTCGACCACCTGCCCTGGCACCCGCCGTTCGACCCGCGCGAACTGGCCGCCACCGTGATGGAGGCCGGCGAGACCTACGACTGCGTGATCGTCGACTCGGCCAGCCACTTCTGGACCGGCTCCGGCGGCACCTTGGACATCGCCGAGGGCCGCTTCACCGGCTGGAAGGCGGCCCGCCCGGCCCAGGCCGACCTGGTCGACGCGATCCTGCAGGCCAAGTCCCATGTGATCATCTGCGCCCGCTCGAAGATGGAGCACGTCCAGGAGACCGACCCGGCCACCGGCCGGCAAGTGGTCCGCAAGTTAGGGATGGCCCCCCAGCAGGACAACACCCTGGAGTACGAACTCAACCTCGCGGTCGAACTGGACCTGGACCACCGCATGATCGTCTCCAAGTCCCGCACCGTCGCGGTCCCGGTCGGCCAGCAGTACACCGCCGGGCACGAGAAGGACCTGGCGGTGGCCTACCAGGCCTGGCTGGCCTCCGGGGAGCCGCCGCTGGCCGGCCAGGCCGTCGACGCCCTCAAGGCCCGGCTGGCCGCCCTCAGCGAGCACCAGCGCGCCTGGGCCCGCGAGGAGTGGCAGCGCGAGGGCCTGCCCCGCCCGGAGTTCCTGCGCGAGTCCCAGATGGGCGCCGTGGAGGCGGTGCTGGCCGCCGCCGAGGCCCGCGGCGCCGGCCAGCAGGAGCGGTCGGCGTGAACGACGCGGTCGCGGTCCAGTTCTACGAGTGCGCGCCCTGCCAGGTGACCGGCGCCGTCCCGCTCGGGGCCGGTGGCGCGTGCTGGAACTGCGGGCGGCCCGTGCCGCTCGGCCCCCGGCGCACCCTGTTCCGCACCCCGTACGGGATGCGGACGTCGATGAAGTGGGTCGACCTGCGCGCTGCCCTGGCCGGTCCCGTCGTGTGACGTTGGACAATCCTGGACAACGATCGGGCCCCCTACCTCACCCTGGTAGGGGGCCCGATTCACGCTCTGACCTGGGACGATACCGAGAGCCGGCACGGGGACTCGAACCCCGAACCGCCCGATTACAAGTTGCGTCAGGACGCGCCTTCAACCCCGGTACACGGCCTCTGACCTGCGATGATGTCCTGTCGTGTCCTGCCGCGTGGGCCCACTTTGGGCCACTGTGGACAACGCTGGACCACGCTGGACGTCTACCCCTAGGGGGTATCCGGGGTCGTCGCGGGTGGTCCGAGCGCAGCCGGTCACGGGAGGTCTATGACGCAATCTCGTCAGTCCGGAACGCACCAAAGGTCCTACGTCTGTTCGAGCGAGAACGTATGCTCACAGCAACGGGACGTCACCTCAGAGCAACCGACGGGTCAAGTCGGGGGAAAGGGGTCAGTACTCGCCATGGAGGCCCTCTCAGCGTCGAAGTCCACCGCGGCCCGGCCCTGGCGCCGGCCCGCCGCCCCGGCGGTGACCCGGCTGTGGAGCGACGGGCTGGTGACCCGCTTCGACGGAGAGGACGTGTTCGCCGAGATCGGCCTGCTGCGCTGGGGTGACGTCCACGGGGTCGACGTGCGGGCCACTCTGGCCGTCCAGTGCCGCGCCGCCGGGGTGGCCTGCGATCCGCTGGCCGCCAGCGCTGAGGTGTTGGCCTGCTGCTACCTGGCCGGCCTGTGGCGCCCGGTGGCCAGCCCCCGCTGGCACGAGGTGCTCGCCGAGCCGGCCACCGCGCTCTGTGGGGCGATCGCGGCGTTGCTCGCCGGGCTGTTCTAGTCGCCGAGCAGGTCGTCCAGCCGAGCCGCGGCGGCGGCGTCCTCACTGCGGTGAGGGCGCAGGTAGAACCGGCTGGTGGTGGCCACGTCGGCGTGCCCGAGCCGGCGGGACACCACCACGACGTCGGTGCCGGAGGCCAGCGCCAGGGTGCCGTGGGAGTGCCGCAGGTCCTTGAGCGGGACGTCCGGGCCGGCGACCTCACGCAGCCGGGCCCGGAACCGGCGGGAGGCGGCCGAAGGGTCCAGCGGCGTGCCGGCCGAGGAGGCCACCACCGGGGCCAGCGGCGCTCCGCGGTGACCCCGCAGCCGCCCCACCGCCCAGGACGGCAGCGCGATCACCCGGGCGGAGCGCAGCGACTTGGGCTGCTCGTAGCCGTAGGCGCCGTGGAAGCCGCGTTGGACCGCGACCAGCCCGGCGTCCAGGTCGACGTCCCCCCAGCGCAGCCCGAGGGCCTCCGAGCGGCGCAGGCCGGCCCCCAGGGCCAGCACGACCAGCGGCTCCAGGGCGTGCCCGGTGAAGGCGGCCAGCACCTCCTGGGCCTGCGCCGCGGTAAGCACCACCGGCTCGTAGCCGCGGGTCGGCCGCGGCCGGGTGGCCGCCTCGGTCGGGTCGGCGTCGATCAGCCGCCAGCGCACCGCCTGGCGCAGCGCGATCCGCAGCACCGTGAAGGCATAGCGCCGGGCCCCGGCCGGCACCCCCTGGCGGGTCAGGTGCGCCTGCCAGCGGTCGACCGCCCACGGGTCCAGGTGGTCCATTCGCACGTCGGCCAGCGTCCCCAGGTGCTTGCGCACCGCCCGGGCGTAGCCGTCGTAGGTGCGCGCCCGCACGGTGGCCTGCGCGTGCGGCAGCCAGCGCAGGGTCAGGTACTCCCCCAGCGTGGTCGAGGTCGAGGTCAGTGGGCCGGCGCCGACCTCGACGGTCAGTTCGGCCAGCGCCCGCTCGGCGTCGGCCCGGGTGCCCTCCACGGTGCGGCCCGGCCGGCGCCGCCGCCCGGAGACCGGGTCGTAGCCGCCGGACACCCGCACCCGCCACAGTCGTGGGCCAACCTGGGTGATCTGGCCGAGCGAGCGCCTGGTCACGGCCCGAGCACGAGTTGCCGCATGTCGTCCCGGACCGCGGCGACCCAGTAGGCCAGCCCGCCAGGCGGGTTGTACACCGCGGTCGCGGCCATCAGGAACTCCACCGTCGGCACCACCTCGCCGCGCTCGACCGCGCCGAGGGTGCGCACCGAGATGGTGAAGTCCCGCAGGCCGTTGAAGGCCTCGGCGGCCTCCTGTTGCCGGTCGTAGCCGGCCATGATCCGGGCCGCCCGGGCCAGTCGGCCGAAGGTCGTGGCGTCAAGCACAGGCCCTCCCGCTCGCAGTGGGACAGGGACGGTCATCTCGTTGTCTCCTTCTGCTTGTCCCCGGGCCACAGCACGTACTGTACCCGATCTTCGCGTGCTGACGGCATGACAAAGACACGTCAGCGTGTCATCGGCGTCACGTAATGCCGTGCTTTCTCTCCGTGTACATGTCACCGCACCGTCATCTGGTGTAGGGTCCTCGCAATCCGGCTCTCACCTACGGATTACGTAGATCAACCCCTCAGAACGCAAGAGGTCTACCCGATGCGAATCCAGGTCAAACGTGCCGACCTCAAGAAGTTCCGGCTCCAAGCCGTCCTGACGCAGGCCGAGGTGGCCCGGGCCGCCGGCCTGGCCGTCGCCTCCTACAACCGCATCGAGAACGGCAAGGCGGTGCCCCGACCGTCCACGATGCGCGCCATCGCCGCCGCGCTCGGCGTGCAGGTCACCGACCTGGTCGAGGTCGTGCTGCCGGTCCAGCGCGCCGAGGAGCCCGCCGGGGTGACCCGGTGAGCCTGACCGTCTCGGTGGGCGAGGCCGCCGAGATCCTCGGCATCGGCCGGGACCGGGTCTACGGCCTGTGCCACAGCCGACAACTGCCCGCGGTCCGGGTCGGGCGCACCTTCCGTATCCCGCGCGAGGCGCTGCAGACCTGGCTGGAGGCCGCGGCCCGCGAGGGGGCCGTGCTGTGAGCGTGCGCTGGATGACCTGGGTGTGGGACCACTCCCCGTACACCGGGGCCAAGCGGCTGCTGCACCTGGGGCTGGCCGACCACGCCAACGACGAGGGCATCGCCTACCCGGGCATCGCGCACCTTGCTGCCAAGGCCGCCTGCTCGCAGGAGTGGGTCCGTCAGGGCCTGCAGGCGCTGGAGGCCGACGGCTTCATCGAGGTCGTCGAGCCCGGCGGTGGGCGCAGCAAGCGCACCGTCTACCGGCTCCTGGCGCCGGTCCGTCAAACCCCCAACTCTGCCGGGAGCCCGGAGACGGAAACCCCCAACTCTGTCGGCCGAAACCCCCAACTCTGTCGGCCCGAAACCCCCAACTCTGTCGGCGAAACCCCCAACTCTGTGGTCGCCTATAAGGAAGAACCGTCAGGAACCAAGAACCTGAACCGTCAGGGAACCGCCGGCGAGGACGCCGGCACCCTGCCCGGGCTGGAGCCCCTCCCGGTCACCCCGACCGTCAACCAGCGCGCCAACGCCCTGGCCAGGATCTACTGCGACCAGGTGCCGCTGAGCCGGTTCCCGGCGATCGCCGGGATCGCCCGCAAGGCCATCGCCGCCGGCCGCTACCGCGACGACGAGATCGCCGAGGCGCTGACCCGACTGGCCGCCGAGGGCCGCCCGGTCACCGTGGACTCCCTGCGGGTCGCGCTGGAGGGCTGGGCGCCGGCGGTCTCGGCCCGGGACCGGGACGCCGAGCGGCAACGGGCCAGTGCGATGGATGTGTGGGCGACGGTGGCCGCCTCCGGGCGGATCGATCCGGTCGAGGGCGACCCGTTCGGGGTCGGGCAGCGCCGGGCGGTCGGGCGATGAACCGTGAGGAGGCCCGGCGGCTGCTGGACGCCGCCAACGCCCTGGACCCCCGGGTGCGGATCACCGACGTCGCGGTCGACGCCTGGCGGCTCACCCTGGCCGACGTGCCGTACACCCCGGCCTGCTACGCGCTCACCGAGCACTACACCCACGCCACCACCGTGGTGATGCCGGCGGACATCCGCCGCCGGGTGCTGGCCCGCGCCGAGAGCGCCGCGCCGGCCGGCACCGCGCCGACCGTGCCGACCCCGCCGGTGGACCCCGACGACGTGACCGCCTACCTGGCCTGGCAGCGCGCCTACCTGGCCGCCGCCAACCGCGGCGCCACCGCCGTCCAGGCCGCCGCACACGCCGACCACACCTGCGGCGTGGCCCGCACCCCCGAGGTGCTGATCCGCAAGCCCCTGCCGGCCGCCCTGGCCGCCAGGTCGAACCCCACCCCGGCTCCCCAGGCCGAATCCGACAAGGAGTAACCCCTCATGCTCACCTGGCTCAACACCCCCGGCGGCCGGCACCTGTTCGTCGGGCGCACCGACACCTACGCCGGGGTGCCGGTCTGCGGCTGGGACGGCCAGCCCGAGCACGGCCTGCCCTGCCAGGTCTGCCTCGACGACGTGTTCGCCGCCGCCGCAGCGGCCCTGCCCCTGGAGGCGTCCTGATGCTGCTGTACATCGCTGGCCCGATGCGGGGCTACCCGGACTGGAACTACCCGGCGTTCTTCGCCGCCGAGGAGGTGCTGCGCTCCCTCGGGCACGCCACGCTCAACCCGGCCCGCAACGACGCCGACACCCTGCCCGAGGCGATCGCGGCGGCCGGCTCCCAGGACAGTCCGACCAAGCCCTGGGCGCACTACATGGCCAAGGACCTGCCGCAGGTGATGGCCGCCGACGGGCTGTGCGTGCTGCCCGGCTGGCAGCGCTCCCAGGGCGCCCGACTGGAGACCCATGTGGCCAAGGCGCTGGGCATCCCGCTGTACTGCCTGGTCCGCGAGGGCGGCCAGCACCGGCTGGTGCCGCGGCTGCGGCTGATCGGGGTCTCCGGGTACGCCCGGGCCGGCAAGGACACCATCGGGCACCTGCTGGCCGGTCACGGCTACCGCCGGGTCGCGTTCGCCGACGTCCTGCGCGAGGCGCTGGCCCGGCTCAACCCCAAGTTGCACGAGGACTGGGGCGAGCCGGTCGACGCGCGGGTCCGGCGCCCGCGCACCGTGCGGGTCGCCGACGCGGTGGCCGCCCACGGCGTGGAGGGCACCAAGACGCACACCCTGTTCGGCGCCGAGTACGTCGCCCTGCTACAGCGCCTGGGCACCGAGGTCGGCCGGCAGATGCTCGGCGAGGACGTCTGGGTCAACGCCGCCCTGGACCCGCTGCCGGACGGCGGCCGGTACGTGGTCACCGACTGCCGGTTCCCCAACGAGGCCGCCGCGGTCAAGGCCGCCGGCGGGCAGATGTGGCGGGTCGAGCGGCCCGGTGTCGGCCCGCGCAACGACCACCCCAGCGAGACCGCCCTGGACGACTGGGCGTTCGACTGCGTACTGCCCAACGAGGGGACCGTGCAGGACCTGGCCGGCAAGGTCGCCGGGGTCGTGCCCATGTGAACCTAAACCCGGGTGTAGTAACCTGGGTACATGACGAGTGGTGCGTTCAGCGCGGAGGTCAAGGCCTCCGCGCTGATGCGCGCCGGCTACCGCTGCGAGGCCTGCGGCACCAACCCGGTCACCGAGTTCCACCACCGGCTGTCCCGGCAGATGGGCGGCTCGAAGGAGGACTTCGTCGCGGCGGTCACCAACTGCCTGGCGCTGTGCTCGACGTGCCACCGGTACATCACCGAGAACCCGCGCAAGGCCTACGAGTACGGCTGGATGGTCCGGCGCGGGATCGAGCGCCCGGCGGCGGTCCCGGTCTACGTCAAGGACACCTGGGGACGGCGGCGCTGGGTGCTGCTGACCTGGGACGGCCGCTACGAGGAGCACCGGACCGACCCGCTGGCGGTCGTCCGGTGACCTATGCCGTGAACATCCGCGGGGCCCTGTGGACGGTCAACCACGAGCGAGCCAAGGGCAGGTGGGACCACCGGCGGCGCACCGACACGATGCGCGCCCTGGCCCGGGCCGCCGCCGAGGAGGCGAAGATCCCCGCCCTGCTGCACGCCCGGATCACCGCCCAGCCCTACCAACGCCGCGGCGTGCTCGCCGACACCGGGAACCACTACCCCGCGGTCAAGGCGGCCATTGATGGCCTGGTCGACGCCGGCCTGCTGGAGGACGACTCGCCCCGGCACGTGCACTACCTGGCCCTACTGCCCCCGCAGCGTGGCGAGAACGGCCTGCTGCTGCTCATCGAAGGAGAGCCCCGGTGAGGTTCCACCCCGACAACCCCAAGACCATCCCGGACCACCCGCGCACGCTGGCCGCCGCCGAGGCTCGCGCCGCCCGCGGCGACCGGCGCCCGGCCTGGCTCCAGGCGCTGGACACCCTGACCCCCACCGTGGTGGTGCAGACCCCGGCCGGGGCCACCAACCGGGCCGGCCGGCGGGCCTGGCGGCGCCAGATGCAGGCCGAGGTCACCGCCCGGGCGCTGGCCGCCCGCGAGCAGGTCCGGCGCCGGTCGCGCTCCGAGGCCCGCAAGGCCCGCAAGACCTCGCTGCGGGAGGCGTCGTGAACGTCGCCCTCGGCCTGCTGGCGGTGGTGCTGGCCGCGGTCGTCGCCGGCGCCGCCGGGCTGGCCACCGGCGCGCCAGCCCTGACGGTGGCCGGCTTCGGGACGGCCCTGGCGGCCCCACTGGTCTGGAGCGCGCGGTGGCCGCGGTGATCTGGGTCTGCCCGGTGACCTGCAAGCCGCGCAAGGACGCCGGCCACCGCGAGGCCTGCCCGCGCTGCTGCGGCTGGCGGGCGCCCGGCTGGCGGGAGGTGCCGGCGCCAGCGCCGCCGACGCAGGGCCAGAGCGACCTGATCGAGGAGATGCGGCGCGACGTCACCCGGATGCGCTAACGTCATCCCAACCTCAGTAGAGCAACCCCCCTAGAGACAGAAGGACATCATGCCCATCGCCCCGCCCCCCAACCCTAAGCAGCAGGCGGGCCTGGACGAGGTCCGGCTGATCACCCGGATGATGCGCGAGCACCAGCAGCAGATCGTCGAACTCGGCAAGCGCCGCCGCAAGAAGATCCTCAAACTGCGCGGCGAGGGCGTCACCTACCGCAAGATCGCCGAGGCGATGGAGACCACCGAGCAGGCGGTCTACAAGGTGGTCCGCGGCGACCTGTAGCCCCCCGGGGAGACACCGAAGGCCCCCGCGCCGCTCGGCGCGGGGGCCTTCGTCATGCTTGACTTCCCAACCTGGGTTAGGTTAGACTTGGTAGGTCAGGAAGGGCACCGAGGAGGACCCCATGACCACCGCGACGTTCAGCCCCGACCCGCTGCTCGTTCATGCCCTGCGCGCGGTCGCCGCCGCCTGCGACGGCGCGCACTCCGAGGACGGCGTCGGCTTCAACGGCCAGGACACCGCGTTCGGCCGGGCGCTGGCCGCCGCCCCGGCGCAGGCCTGGACCCCCGGCAACGCCCGGGCCGCCTGGCGGCTGCTGCGCAAGTACCGCGGCCAACTGGCCGACCGCGGCATCGACTACGACGCGATCACCGAGCCGGCCGGCCAGGAGGACACCCGAGAGGTCCGCTGGGTGGCCCAGGAGGCCGGCGCGTTCGTGCTGCGCTTCTCCTACGACCCGGCCCTGGTCGCCGCGGTCCGGCGCCTGCGCGGCGCCCGCTGGGACCCCGCGGGCAAGGCCTGGCGGGTGCCGCTGGCCGCCGCCGAGTCCGTCCGGGCGTTCGCCGCCGACCACGGCTTCGGCGCCGAGGAGAACACCTGGGACGTCCCCGAGGACACCCCACCGCCGGCGCCCGCCGGCCGGGTGAGGCTGGCCGGGGACCGGCTCGCGCTCACCTTCGACTACGACGCCGAGGCCGTCGACGCGGTGCGCGCGCTGCCGGACCGGCAGTGGGACTCGGTGCGCCAGGCCTGGTTCACCTCCACCGCGATGGTTACCCCGGTACGCGCGATCGCCGCCCGGTTCGGCTGGGCCGTCGACCCCGAGGTGGCCGCGCTACCCGACGTCGAGGTGTGGACCGGGCCGAGCGTCGGCTTCGACGGCGCGTTCACCCTCCGGTTCGGCTACGACCGGGACCTGATCGCCCGCGTCCGGGAGATCCCCGGGGCCACCTGGGACCCGACGTCCCGCTGCTGGCGGGCCCCGGCCGCCGCTTCCCTGGAGGTGTTCGCGTTCGCCGAGGCCACCGGCGCCCGGGTCGATGACTCCGCTGCCGGGCACGCCGCGGCGGCCCGCGAGGCGGCCGAGCGGGTCCAGGCCTCCCGTGCCGCCGACGCCGACTTCACCGTCCCCGGGCTGGCCGTGGACCTGCTGCCGTTCCAGCGCGCCGGCGTCGCCTACGCGGTGCGCGCGCTCGCCGACGGCAGGGGCGTGATGATCGCCGACGAGCAGGGCCTGGGCAAGACCTACCAGGGGTTGGCCACCCTGGAGGCCCTCGGCGCCTACCCGGCCGTCGTGGTCTGCCCGGCCCTGGTCAAGGTGAACTGGGCCCGGGAGGCTGCCAAGGCGCTGCCGCACCGCAGCGTCGAGGTGGTCGGCGGGCTCACCGCCCGCCCCCGGGTCGCCTGGCCGGACATCACCATCGTCAACTACGACGTGCTGCACGCCTGGGCCGACACCCTGCCGGCGGCCAAGGCGATCGTGTTCGACGAGTCGCACTACTACGCCAACCCGCGCATCCGCCGCTGGGCCGCGGTGCAGCGGCTGATCAAGCGGTCCGGCGGGCACGTGATCAACCTGACCGGCACCGCCGCCACCGGGCGGGCCCAGCAACTGGCCACCCAGATCCGGGCGATGGGCCGGGTCGAGGACGTCGGCGGGCTCAAGGCGCTGCGCTCCGGGCGCCCTGAGGCCCTGGTCGCCTTCAACGCCCGGCTGCGAGCCACCTGCTTCGTGCGCCGGCTCAAGGCCGACGTGCTCACCGAACTGCCGCCCAAGCGCTGGGCCGACCTGGTGCTGCCCGGGGAGGCCCGGGCGATGGCCGAGTACCGTCGCGCCGAGGCGAACCTGCTGGCCTACCTGGCCGACAAGGCCCGCCGGCTCGCGACCGAGTCCGGCGCCAGCGACGAGGAGGCCCGCCGGGCCGCCTGGCAGGCCGCGATGCGCGCCTCGGCGGCCGAGCACCTGGTCGCGGTCACCGTGCTCAAGAAGTTGTCCGCCCGGGCCAAGATGCCCGCGGTCCGCGAGTGGCTGGCCAACTTCACCGACACCGGCGCCAAGGTGATCGTTTTCGGCTGGCACACCAGCGTGGTCGACGAGGTCGCCGAGACCTTCGCCGCCGGCTGCCGCATCCAGGGCGGGATGCCCTCCGAGGCCCGCCAGGGCGCGGTCGACCGCTTCCAGCACGAACCGGACCAGCAGGTGATCGCCTGCCAGATCAAGGCCGCCGGGGTGGGGATCACGCTGACCGCGGCCTCCGACGTGCTGTTCGTCGAGCAGGGCTGGACCCCCGGGGACATGGAGCAGGCGGTGGACCGGGCACACCGGATCGGCCAGCGCGACTCGGTCACCGGCTGGGTCGCCGTCACCGAGGGCACCATCGACGAGGACATCGCCGCGCTGATCGCCGCCAAGCGAATGGAGGTCGGCGCGGTGCTGGACGGCCGGCTCTCGGGTAAGGACGGCGCCGGCGGGGCCGGGAACGTCCTGGCCGACCTGGTGATCCGCCTCGCCGAGCGGGGCCTGCACGGAGAGGCCGCCTGATGCCGCGGGAGTGCAGCACCTGCCACGGCGACGGGGTGATCCCATGGAACCCGCACTGGCGCGGCGACCCGCAGTACGAGGTGGACGCCCCGTGCCCGGAGTGCCAGCCGTGGGCGTCCCCGCACCGGCGCGACCACCGGCCGCTGCGCCCGCCGATGGCCGGCCGGCCGGTGTTCGACCGCACCGGGTACGGGGAGGACGAGTGAGCCACCTGGTGCCCGTCTTTGTCTACGGCACGCTGCGCCCGGGCGAGCGGCTGCACCACCTGCTGGCCGCCGACGTCGAGGGCTGGCTGCCGGACGTCGCGGTGGCCGACCACGCGCTGCACTTCGAGCGCTCCTTCGGGGTCTACCCGGTGATGGTGCCGGCGCCCGGCGCCACCACCCGCGGTGACCTGCTGGTGGTCCGCGACGGCTGGCACCTGCGCCGGGTGGTCGCCATGGAGACCGGCTCCGGCTACACCGCCGAGGTGCTGCCGGTGCTCACCGGGGACCGGCCGGTGAAGGCGCTGTGCTTCGTCTACTCCGGCACCCCCGGCCGCCCGGTCCCGGGCGGCGACTGGCGACGACGACTCGGAAGTCATAACCGGGGTTGACTTCTAACCTCGGTTGGGTTAGACTTGGGGTGTCAGGAAGAACTCCACCGAGGAGCCCCAGATGCCCCGAACCGCCCGGCTGTCCCGCAGCCGCACCGCCGTCCGCGCCCGGCACGCGCAGGCCTTCGCGCTGCGCCAGCGGGGCCGCACCTACACCGAGATCGCCCGCGAACTGGGCTACGTCGGCGCCGACGGCCAACCGCTCGCCTCGGCCGCCCGGTACGCGGTCAAGCAGTACCAGGCCCGCATCGACGCCGGCCTGGTCACCGCCACCGTCGGCGGCGTCGAGGAGGTCGTGCTGACCCGCCGGTTCGGCGTCGAGATCGAGTGCTTCGGCATCTCCAAGTACGAGGCGCACGCCGCGATCCACGCCGCCGACGTCAGCGTCGAGGTCGAGGACTACAACCACCGCACGGTCGGCCACTGGAAGATCGTCCACGACGGCTCGGTATCCGGCAGCGGCCTGGAGATCGTCTCCCCGCCGCTGAGCGGGCCCGCCGGGCTGGAGGACGTGCGCACGGTGATGACGGCGCTGCGCGAGGCCGGCGCCACCGTCAACCGCTCCTGCGGGCTGCACGTGCACCACGAGATCGTCGACCTGACCGGCGACCAGATCGCCGCGCTGGCCACCGCCTGGCACACCAACCAGGCCGCCATCGACCTGCTCGTCGCCCGCTCCCGGCGCGGCCAGCAGGAGTACATCGGCCCGTTCCAGGACAACGAGTTACCCGACCTGCTGGCCTACCTGCGCCAACGGCAGGTCGGGTACGTCACCCGCTACCGGAACCTCAACTTCCAGTCCTACCCGCGTTACGGCACCGTCGAGGTCCGCCAGCACCAGGGCACGCTGTCCGGGGACAAGGCGGTCGCCTGGATCAGGTTCACCCAGGCGCTGATCGCCGCCGTCGCGGTGGACGCCGTCCCGCAGACAAACCTGGCCACCCTGCTGGACGTGCTGGTCTGCGGCCACCACCTGGCCGAGTCGGTGCGGGCGTACCTGCTGCGCCGGGCCCGGGCGCTGGGCGCCGACGACGCCGCGATCGGCGAGGTGGTCGAGCCCGCCGCCGCCGACGCCGAGGACGCCAGGGCCGACCACTACGGCGGCCCGCACGGCGGCGACTGCGGCTGCGACGGCTGCGACGGCGGCAACCCCAACGACGAGGACGACGAGAACTGCACCTGCCCGGACTGCGTGCCCTGGGACGCCGAGGTCAGCCCCGGCGTGACCGCGCGCGCCTGGGCCGCGCAGTACTCCACCCCGGAGTGCTGCGAACGCTGCGGCACCTACGCCCGGCTGATCCCGGGCTACGCCCGCTGACCCCCCTGACCGGGCCGGCGTCCCCCCGCCGGCCCGGTCAGGGGCCCAACCCGAACCCGCAGACTAACCCCAGGAAGCAGGTGGTGCCCGATGTGCGGCATCGCAGGAATCTCCGCCAAGCCCGGCGACCTCAACGCCCGGACGCTGTCCAGCGCCCTGCTGCGCAAGATCGAGGTGCGCGGTCGGGACGCCACCGGCGTGGCCTTCGTCGACACCCGTGCGGCCCATCGCCGGGACCGGGTCTCCGGCGCGCTGCGGATCAACAAGGCCCCGGTCTCGGCCCGGGCGTTCATCGGCTCGGACAAGTTCGACGTCGACCCGGCGGCCCGGACCGTGCTGCTGCACACCCGGCTGGCCACCCAGGGCTCGACCAAGCGGAACGTCAACAACCACCCGATCGTGGCCGGCGACGTGGTCGGGGTGCACAACGGGGTGCTCGACAACGACCGGGAGATCTTCGCCGAGATCAAGGTCGAGCGCCGCGGCGAGGTGGACTCCGAGGCCGCCTTCGCGCTGCTGAACTGGTGGACCGAGCACCCCACCGACATCCTGGAGGCCGTCCAGGGCCGGGCCGCGCTGGCCTGGGTGGACCGGCGCACCGGCACCGACCTGCACCTGGCCCGACTGGAGGGCTCCCCGCTGGCGGTGGCGATGACCGCGGCCGGCTCGCTGATCTTCGCCTCCACCGCGATCCTGCTGGAGCAGGCGCTCAAGGAGGCCAAGGTGGGCGTGGAGTTCGTGATCGAACTGCCCGAGTGGTCCTACCTGCGGGTCGACCACGGGCGGATCGTCGACTACAGCGCGTCCCTGCGCGCCGAGGGCGGGAAGGAGGTGAGGCGGGCCAAGCAGGCCTGAGTTCTCCCTGACCCGCGACCGGCCCCCCGCATCACGCGGGGGGCCGTCGCGTCTCGCGCCTAGACTTGGGGGACGATGTGGGAGATCACCTGGCCGGACGGCCACGTCGACCGGGCCCGGGACGCCGAGGCCCTGCTGACGGTCGTCGCCGCCGACCAGTGGACCCGGATGGACGTCACCGAGGTGCGCCGGGAACTGGCCAGCCGGGCGATGGTCTGGTCCGACGCCCGGGTCGACCCCACCCTGCCGGCGGCGCAGTTCTGGCGGGCGCTGGCCGACGCCGGGATGCTGGCGATCACCGCGTCCACCGAGGCCGTCGCCTAACCCCGGTAGAGTAACCGCCGTGACGCGGCGCATCCAGGTCGACACCGCGGTGGTCGACATCGACTCCCTGGTCCCGTACCCGCACAACCCGCGCCGCGGCGACGTGGACGCGATCGCCGAGTCGCTGAGCGTCAACGGCCAGTACCGGCCGATCGTCGTCAACCGGGCCAGCCGGGAGATCCTGGCCGGCAACCACACCTGGCGGGCGGCCAAGTCGCTGGGGTGGCGCAAGATCGCCGTCACCTTCGTCGACGCCGACCCCGAGACCGCCGCCCGGATCGTGCTGGCCGACAACCGGACCCACGACCTCGGCTCCTACAACCACCAGGGGCTGCTGGACCTGCTCACCTGGCTACCGGACGTCGAGGGCACCGGCTTCACCGCCTACGACGTCGCCCAGATGGAGTCGATCACCGGCACCGAGGGGCTGTTCCCCTCCGACACCGAGCCCGGCTCGCAGGGCACCACGGTGGACGGCCGGGTGGTGATCGAGGTCGGCCGCTACCGGCTCGGGGTCGACCCGGACGCCTTCGGGCCGTGGAAGGCCGCCCTGGTCGCCCGGGTCGGGGAGGACCGCAAGAGGCAGGCCGCCGAGGCCGCCCGGCTGATCGGCTTCGCCGCCACCTGGCAGCCGCCCAAGCGGGTCGGGCGGACCCGGCGCAAGGTGGTGCCCGGCAGCGAGCCGACGTTCTCCCTGCAGGACACCGAGGTAGTGCCGGTGGCCGACCTGCAGCCCTACGCCCGCAACGCCCGCGAGGGCGACATCGGCGCGATCAGCGAGTCGCTGCGCGTCAACGGCCAGTACCGGCCGCTGGTGGTCAACCGGCGGGACAACACGATCCTGGTCGGCAACCACACCTGGGCCGCCGCCAAGGCGCTCGGCTGGCCGACCGTGGCGGTCACCTGGGTCGACGTCGACGACATCGCCGCCGCCCGGATCGTGCTGGCCGACAACCGGACCGCCGAGATCGGCACCTATGACGAGGACGCCCTGATCAACTTGCTCACCGGCCTGGACGGACTGGAGGGCACCGGCTTCGACGGCGACGACCTGGACGACTTGATCCGCGGGGTCAGCGGGCAGATCTCCGCCGGCCGGTTGCACGACTACGCCACCGTCGTGGTGGAGAAGTGGCGGGAGAAGGTGCTGCTGGACGCCTACGCGGCCTGGGAGGACGCGATCCGCGCCGAGTTCGGCTGGACCCAAGAGGAGGTGGCCGGCGGGATCGTCACCCGGCTCGGGCTGCCGGCGGACTGCTGGAGCGTGACCCGGTGAGCCCGGCCAAGGCCTCCGGCCGGGAGCGGGCCACCGCTGTGCAGATCGTCGACGCCGACCAGGTGCGGCCCAGCGCCTACAACCCGCGCAAGGCCGACGCCGAGCGCCTGGACCTGGTCGCGCTGTCGCTGCGCAAGTTCGGCTGGCTGCTGCCGATCTACGCCGACGACGCCGGGGAGATTCTGTCCGGCCACCAGCGCCACCACGTGGCCACCACGATGCTCGGCGCCACCCAGGTGCCGGTGGTGCGCACCCAGCCGATGGACAAGAACCGGCGGATGGCGGTGAACATCTTGTTCAACCGGGCCACCAACGACCTGGCCAAGCACGACGTGTCGACCGACCTCAAGGCGGACCTGCTGTCCCGGGCCGACACCATCGCCGCCGCCGAGGCGCTGCCGGACATCCCGGTGGACTGTCCGGCCTGGTTCCCGTGCGCGGCGATGGAGCGGGTGCCGACCGCCGACCTGGTCGCGGTCAACGAGCCCTGGCGGGACCAGCACGGGCTGAGCATGGCCCGCCAGACCCGCGCCTCCGGGCTGCCGCACATGCCGGTGATCGCCACCCTGGGCAGCCTCAAGGTGGTCAACGGGCTGGCCCGCCTGACCGTGGCGGCGATGAAGGGCGAGCCGGACGTGCCGGTGGTGTGGGTGCCAGAGGAGGCAGCCGAGCCGGCCCGGCTGCTGCTCAACCGGCTGTCGATGGACTTCTCGCTGGAGGAGCGCTACGCCGACATCCTGCGCTACAACTCCTACCGCCGGGCGATGAACAAGCAGGAGTTCCTGGTCTACTGCCACGTCGCGGACCTGCTGCGCCGCGGCAAGAAGGTGCAGAACGGCTCGGCCCGCCGGTTCGACCAGGACAACCCCGCGCACATGGCCGCCTGGCGCAAGCACTACGGCACCTGCGTGCTCGACTTCGGCTGCGGGCACTTCGACCAGGTGAAGATCCTGAACGAGCGCGGGGTCAAGGCGGTCGGTTTCGAACCGTTCTACTCCCCGCCCGGCACCGACGAGGTGTCCACCGAGGCCTCCCGGGCCCGGGCCCGGGAGTTCCTCGCCGAGGTCGCCGCCGGCACCGCCTTCACCTCGATCTTCCTGTCCAGCGTGCTGAACTCGGTGCCGTTCGTCGACGACCGACGCAAGATCATCACGATCGTCGCGGCGCTGAGCGACTGCGCCACCGCGGTGCACGCGGTGGCGGTGTCCACCGACTCGTCCCGGTGGAGCGACCACCAGCGGGCCAACCTGCGCACCACCGACCACTCCCGCAGCGCGATCGCGCTGGACTACGAGCCGCACGTGATGGTCGCGGAGTTGGCCGACAAGCCCAAGGCGCAGAAGTTCCACACCCTGCCGGAGTGGCGCGACCTGTGGTCCGAGCGGTTCGCCCGGGTCGAGCCGTACATGGCCGCCGGTGGCGGGCTGGTGGCCTGCGTGGCCCGCTCCCCGCGCCCGGTCGAGCCGGCCGACCTGCGGGCCGCGCTCGCGCTGGAGTTCGACCTGCCGATGCCCGACGGCTCCCGACTCGGCCTGGTCCGCGAGGCGCTGGACGCGTTCGCCGCCCGGACCGGGATGGGCCTGTAGCCGGTGGACTTTCACCTCCGGTTAGGTTAGACTTGGAGTGGAGAGAGTCCGCCCCGAGGAGGAGCACGTGGAACCCCACCGCACCGTCGCACCACCGGGAGGCCTGATGGAGCCGCTGTTCGGGCCGGCGCCCGGCGAGCGCGTGATCCTGATGGACCTCAACGTCGCGCTGTCCAGCAACTTCGACCAGATGCGCCGGCACAACTTCGTCTACTTCATCACCCAGGTGGAGTCCTTCCGCCAGCACGTGGTCGACCTGCTGCGGGACGAGTACGTGATCATCGTGACCGCTCGGGACGCCCGGTGGACCCGCCCGACGCTCAAGCGGATCTACAAGACCACCGGCTGGAGCCCGCAGGAGGCGGTGTTCAACGACACCGGGATCAGCGGGGCCGAGGCTCACCGGGTCAAGGAGCGGCTGCTGCTGGACCGCATCCTGCCCGAGCACCCCGAGATCGACGCCGGCGCCTACCTGGCGATCGAGTCCAACTTCCGCACCCGGGAGATGTACGCCCGTCACGGCATCCGCGCCGTGGACTGCGACCGGCACAACCGCTGGGTCGCGCTGCCCGTCTAGTCCAGGAGCCGACCATGACCGTCACCTCCTCGCCGAACCCCGACCGGGTGATGCCCACGGGCAAGTGGGAGTTCGACGAGGAGGTGACGGCCGTGTTCGAGGACATGCTGGCGCGCTCCATCCCGGACTACGCCCAGATGCGTGCGCTGACCACCGACCTAGCGCTGCGCTACGCCGTGCGCGACACCTACATCGTCGACCTCGGCTGCTCCCGGGGCGGGGCGCTGGCCCCGATCGTGGACGCCCTGGGCACCTCCTGCCGCTACCGCGGCTTCGAGGTCTCCGCGCCGATGCGCGAGGCCGCCGCGGCCCGGTTCGCCCACCTCGGGCCGGCCTACTGCCGGATCGAGGACGTCGACCTGCGCAAGGCCCTCCCGGTCCGCAACGCCTCGGTGGTGCTGTCCGTGCTCACCTTGCAGTTCACCCCGATCGAGTATCGGCAGGCGATCGTCCAGCGCGCCTTCGACGCGCTGGTCCCCGGCGGGGCGCTGCTGCTGGTGGAGAAGGTGCTCGGCTCCGACGCCGAGATGGACGCCCTGCTGGTCGAGCGCTACTACACGATGAAGGGCGAGCACGGCTACACCGCCGAGCAGATCGCCGCCAAGCGCGAGTCGCTGGAGGGGGTGCTGGTGCCGATCACCGCCGAGTGGAACGAGCACCTGCTGCGCCGGGCCGGCTTCGCGCACGTCGAGTGCTACTGGCGGTGTCTGAACTTCGCCGGCTGGGTTGCGGTGCGCCCCGGCCGGACCTACGGCGACGGTGGCTGCTGACACTTCCTGACCGAAGTGCTTGACTTCCAACCTGGGTTAGGTTAGACTTGGGGTGTCAGGAAGGGAACCCCAAACCCCAGGAGGCGAGCCAGATGCGCCGCAGCCAGAACCTCACCGTCACCACCGCCCGCGACCTGCGCGCCGGGGACTACCTGGTCTCCCCCAAGGGCGTGGCCCCCTACTCCGGCCGGGTGGCCGGGGTGGTGACCGGCCACGGCTACGTCGAGGCCCACACCGACGCCGGCGTCTACCGCTTCCGGCCCTCCCGGGTCGTCACCCGGGTCCGGGACGCCCGCGACGGGCTGGTCGACCAGGTCAGCGCCGAGGTGTACGCCGCCGAGGTGCGGGCCCGCGCCGACGTCCCGGCCCGCGAGGTGCCCTGGGCCGACATCGCCCGGGCCCGCAAGGTCCGCCGGCTGGTCGCCTTCGCCCGCACCCACCACCTGACCCCGGACTTCCTCGCCGCCCTGAGCGCCGAGCAGCGCGCCGCGCTGGCCGCGATGGCCGGCACCCGCGAGCCGTCCGACACCACCTGGGCGCTGGTCCTCGACGCTCTGAGCGCCGAGCAGGTGGCGTCGGGACCCCGGTGGGGGG
>JBMOMH010000336.1:0-2493 GCA_049323135.1 Actinomycetota bacterium | reverse complement strand
CTCGGCCAGCCGCACCCGCGCGGCCAGCGACTCCCACCGCTCCCGCACCGCGCCCGACCCGGCCGGTGGCGCGGGGCGCCAGCCCGCCCCGGACAGGGCCGCGGCCACCTGCTCGGGCAGCGGCACGCCGTCCGCCGGGGTGCGCACCCCGCCGCGCAGCAGCAGCAGCGCCTGGCGGACCTCGGGGCGGTCGAAGAACCGCTCCCCACCGCGCACCAGGTAGGGCACGCCGGCCTCGCCGAGGGCCTGCTCGACCAGCTGGGACTGGCCGTTGGTGCGGAACAGCACGGCCACCTCGCTGGCCGGGGTGCCGGCGGCCAGCAGGCCGCGCACCCGCGCCGCCACCCCCGCGGCCTCGGCCGGCTCGTCGGGATACTCCTGCAGCACCGGCGCGGGGCCGGGGGGCCGCTGCGCCAGCAGCTCGAGGGGAGCCGGGCGCCCTGGGGCGGGCGGGCCGCCGCCGGCGAGCACCCGGTTGGCCAGGTCCACCACCTGGGGGGTGGACCGGTAGTCGCGGACCAGCCGGACCACCACCGCCCCCGGATGGCGGCGCGGGAAGTCCAGCAGGAAGTCCGGCGTCGCCCCGGTGAAGGTGTAGATCGTCTGCCCGGGGTCGCCGACCACGCAGACGTCCTCCCGGTCCCCCCGCCACAGGTCCAGCAGCCGCTGCTGCAGCGGGTTCACGTCCTGGTACTCGTCGACGGTGAACCAGCGGTACCGGTCCCGCACCTCCGCGACGACGTCGGTGCGGTCGGCGAGCAGGCCCACCGCGAGCAGCAGCACGTCCTCGAAGTCCACCAGGCCCCGCTGGGCCTTGACCTCCTCGTAGGCGGCGTACACCCGGGCCACCGTCGCCGGGTCCCGCGGCGGGGTCCGCCCCGCCGCGCCGGCCGCCGCGGCGTACCGGTCCGGCGCGGTCTCGGTCACCTTCGCCCACTCCACCTCCCCGGCCAGGTCGCGCAGCTCCACCCGGTCCGCGTCGACCCGGCAGCGGGCCGCCGCCTCGGCCAGCAGCGGCGCCTTGGTGTCCGCGATGCGCGGCAGCGGCGCGCCGGCCACCCGGGGCCAGAAGTGGGCCAGCTGCCGGCGGGCGGCGGCGTGGAAGGTGAGCGCCTGTACGCCGCCCACCCCCAGCGTGTGCAGCCGGGCGCGCAGCTCCCCCGCGGCCCGCGCGGTGAAGGTCACCGCCAGCACGTGGCCGGGGGCCACCGCGCCGGTGTGGACGGCGTACGCGATGCGATGGGTGATCGCCCGGGTCTTGCCGGTGCCGGCGCCGGCCAGCACGCACACCGGCCCCCGGACCGCCCGGACCACCTGCTGCTGCTCGGGGTCCAGGGCGGCGAGGACGTCGTCGGCGGCCGGCACCCAGCCATCCTGCCAGCCGGCGGGAACATCCCGGGCCCCGCCGGCCTTGATCCGCTGGGGACCCGAGGAGGCCCCGGACAAGGAGTGGGCATGGGCGAGGTTGTGACGATGTACTCGACGTCGTGGTGCGGGTACTGCCGGCGGCTGAAGGGTCAGCTGGACCGGGCCGGCATCCCCTACCAGGAGGTCGACATCGAGCAGGACGCCGAGGCCGCGGCGTACGTCATGCGGGTCAACGGCGGCAACCAGACCGTGCCCACCGTGGTGTTCCCCGACGGCTCGGCGCTGACCAACCCCAGCCTGGCCCAGGTCCGGGAGCGGGTCGCCCTCGCCGGCTGAACCCCCCTGATGATCGACTGCGACGTTGTTCGCAGGACACGCCGCGTGTCGCGTCGCAAACGTCACAGTCGATCATGAAGGGGAGGCCGGGACCCTGCCAGGCGGTCAGCCGGGAGGGTCGGCAAGGGGGGTGCCGAACCAATCCTCCACCAGCCGGCGGGCGATCGACACGGCGGGGGGTAACCGCAGCTCCCCGGTGGCGACCAGGCCGGCGAGACGCTCCCGGTCGAACCAGGCGGCCTCGGCCAGCTCGACGTCGTCGACCACCGGGTCGACCGCCAGGGCCTCGGCCCGGAAGCCCAGCATGAGGCTGGACGGGAACGGCCACGGCTGGCTGCCGGCGTACCGGACCGCGACCACCGGCACCCCCGCCTCCTCGCGGACCTCGCGCCGGACCGCCTGCTCACAGGACTCCCCCGGCTCGACGAACCCGGCCAGGGTGGAGAACCGCCCGGGCGCCCACGCGCGCTGCCGGCCGAGCAGCAGCCGGCCCGCCGGGTCCGTCACCGCCATGATCACGGCGGGGTCGGTGCGCGGGTGGTGCACGCTCCCGTCGGCCGGGCAGTGCCGCTCGTGCCCGGCCGCGGCGGGCACCGTGGGCCCCCCGCAGCGGGGACAGCGGGGATGGGTGGCGTGCCAGTTGGCCAGGGCGAGGGCATGCACGGCCAGGCCCGCGTCGCGGTCGCCGAGGGCGGGGCCCACCTCGCGCAGGCCAGCCCACCGGGTGCCCGGCGGGGCCCCGGCCCCGGCGGCGGCCGGGACGGCCAGGTACGCCGCCCCCGCCCGGTC
>JBMOMH010000335.1:0-2498 GCA_049323135.1 Actinomycetota bacterium | reverse complement strand
GGCGAGACGCCATCATTGGCGACACGATCCCCCCGGAACCGAGAGGCTCGGTTCCCGACGCAGGAGTGTTGCGCGGATGACCCGTACCCCTGAGACCGAGCCGCTGCTCACACCGGCCGAGGTCGCCACCATGTTCCGGGTGGACCCCAAGACGGTCACCCGGTGGGCCAAGGCCGGCAAGCTCACCTCGATCCGGACCTTGGGCGGGCACCGCCGCTACCGGGAGCAGGAGGTCCGCGCCCTGCTCGCCGGGATCCCCCAGCAGCGGGGTGACCTGGACTAGCTCACCGACCAACGCCGCTCAGGTTCGCCCGCGCGATGCCGATGGGTCCGGCGTCGTCGGTGGGACCAGGTGCACGGGGCCCGTGGCCGCGCGGCGGCTCGCGGAGGGTGACGTGCGCGACCAGGGGCTCGACGAGGAGCTCGACGAGGGGCTGGCCGAGGTGGTCGCCGAGTTCGTCGCCGAAAGCCGCGAGCCGCCTGGACCGCCTCGACCGCGACCTGGTCGCCCTTGAGCGGGACCCGCACGCCCCCGAGCTGCTCGCCGGCGTCTTCCGCGTCGTACACACCATCAAGGGCACCAGCGCGTTCCTGGGCCTGGCTGGGCTCACCGAGCTCGCCCACGCCGGGGAGGGGCTGCTCGCCGGGCTCCGGGACGGGGCACGGCCGTGGAGCGGTCCGACGACGGACCTGCTGCTGGCCCTGGTGGACCGGCTGCGGGCGCTGCTGACCAACGTCGAGCGCACCGGGCACGAGGGCGAGGTGCCGGTGGCCGACCTGGTCGCCGCGCTGGGCGCGGCCGGCCCTGGGGCAGACCCAGGCGGGACGGGCGCCGCCGACCCGGCACCGGTGCCGATGCTGGGTGCGCTGCTGATCGCCGCCGGGGCCGCCCGGGCCGCCGACGTGGCCGACGCGGTACGCCGGCAGCGGGCCGGCGACCGGCGCCGGCTCGGCGAGCTGCTGGTCGACCTCGGGCATGTCGACCCGGCCGCGGTCGCCGAGGCCCTGGCCCGCCAGGAGCAGCCGGCCGGGCCCACGGTCCGGGTCGGCACCGACGTGCTGGACCGGCTCGGCCAGCTCGTTGGCGAGCTGCTGCTGGTCCGCCGGGACCTCCCCGGACCCGGGCCCGGCCCCGCAGGCCCCGCCGCCGCCCGGCTGAACCGGGTCGCCGCGGACCTGCACCGGGCCCTCGTCCAGGCCCGGCTGACCCGGGTGGAGACGGCCTGGGCCCGGGTGCCCCGGCTGGTCCGGGACGTCGCGGCGCAGTGCGGCAAGCGGGTCGTCCTCCTCCTGGAGGGGGGCGACACCGAGGTCGACCAGGTGCTCGTCGACACCCTGCGGGACCCGCTCACCCATCTGGTGCGCAACGCCGTGGACCACGGCATCGAGCCGCCCGACGTACGCCGGGCCGCCGGCAAGCCCGCCGAGGGCCGGCTCACCGTGCGGGCCGTCCTGGGTGACGCCGGGGGCGCCGCCGGCCGGGTGGTGGTCGAGGTGGGCGACGACGGGGCTGGCATCGACCCGGCCGCCGTGGCCCGGGTGGCGGTCGCCCGCGGGCTGCGGTCCCCCGAGGCGGCCGCCGCCGCCGGACCCGAGGAGCTGCTCGCCCTGCTCTGCCAGCCCGGCTTCTCCACCGCTGGCCGGGTCACCGAGGTCTCCGGTCGGGGCGTCGGGCTGGACGTGGTGCAGACCAACCTGGACCGGGTCGGCGGGCAGGTCGAGGTGCACTCGGCGCCCGGGGAGGGGACGACCTGGCGGCTGGTGCTGCCGGTCAACGCCGCCGCGGTGCCGGTGCTGCCGGTGGAGTGCGCAGGTGTCCGGTACGCCGTCCCGCTGGCCGCCGTAGAGGCGGCCGTGGCCGGCCGGCGGTGGCCCGGCGCCCCCGGCGTACCGGGCCAGCCGCCGGTGGACCGGGTGCTGGCCCCGGAGCGGGTGGCCGTCACCCCGCTGCTCGGCTGGCCGGGCTACACCGGGGCTACCGTGTGCGCCGACGGCGTCCCGGCCCTCCTGGTGGACCCGGCCCTGCTGGTGCACCCGGCCACCCTGCGGGCGGGGGACGGCGGGGCGCCGGCCGGGGCGGCGGGAGGGAAGAGGTGATGCGCGCCCTGGTCGTCGACGACTCCAGCGCCATGCGGAAGATCCTCGGCCGGCTGCTGCGGGCGCTGGGCTTCGAGGTGCTGGAGGCCGAGCACGGTCAGGCGGCGCTGGAGACCCTGGAGGCCCTGGAGCCGGCGGCGCGGCCCCGGGTGGCCCTCGTCGACTGGCACATGCCGGTCATGGACGGGCTGGAGTTCGTCGGTCAGGTCCGGGCCCGCCCGCCGCTGGCCGGCGTACGGCTGATGATGGTGACCACGGAGATGGAGCAGGGTCAGGTGGCCCGGGCGCTCGCCGCCGGCGCCGAGGAGTACGTCGTCAAGCCGTTCACCCCCGAGCTCATCGTCGACAAGCTCGGCCGCCTCGGCGTCCTCCATCGATGAATGAAGGCGTCCTTCACTACT
>JBMOMH010000334.1:0-2560 GCA_049323135.1 Actinomycetota bacterium | reverse complement strand
GGAGGTCGCCGTCCTCAAGGGGATCGCCGCCCGGTACGTGAGGCGCACCGAGGAGCGGGCGGCGCTGCACGCCCGGCAGCGGGAGCTCGTCCACGAGCTGGTCGACGCGCTGCTCGCGCAGGCCCCGCGGGCCCTGGAGCCGGCCTTCCAGGACGACTGGGCCGCGGCCGCCGACGACGCGGCCCGGCGCCGGGTCGTCATCGACCAGGTGGCCTCCCTCACCGACGTGTCCGCGACCAGCTGGCACGCGGCCCTGGTGGGGCCTTCGGGGGCCGGCTGATCCGAGGTCCACGAGGCGGCGAAACGCCGGTGGCCAATCCGCGCACCCACGTCACCACCCGTGGTGTGTCACCCAGTGCCACACAGTGCTACAGTCGCCGACATGGCCGAGCACTACACGCTGCGGCTGGCCCCGGGGATGCGGCAGCGCCTGCGGGAGTGGGCGGGACGTGCACACATCCCGGAGCGGGCGCTCGCGCAGCGCTACCTGGAAGAAGGCCTGCGCCACGACGCGCACCCGCTCATCCAGTTCCTCGACGGCCCCAGCGGACGCCGCGCGAGCCTGGTCGGCCGTGGGCTTGATGTCTGGGAGGTCATCGCCACCGTTCGCGACAACGGTGGCTCGATCGACGACGCGGCCGCGTACCTGCACGTTCCGGCCGGGCTGGTCCAGGCGGCGGTGGCCTACTACGGCGAGTACCGCGACGAGATCGACGCGGAGATCGCACTCAACGAGGCCGAGTACGAGCGCGGGCGCGCCGCGGCGGCAGCTGGCGAGCAGGCACTACGCGGGTGAAGGCGCTGCTGGACGAGCAGCTGTCCCCGCAGGTTGCGGCACTGCTGCGACGAGCCGGCTACGACGTCCTCGCCGTTGCCGAACGCGACGATCTGGCCGGCCGAAGCGACCGGAGCATCTTCGAAGCCGCCTGCCGAGAGGGTCGCGCCCTAATCACCAACAACATCAAGGACTTCCGCCCGCTCGCGCCTGAGTGGCTCACCCAGGGCCGGACCCACGCCGGCTTGGTCTTGCTGCCCTCCACCCGCGTCCGTACCCGCAGCGCCGTCCCGGCACTGGCCGACGCCATCGCCGTAGTCCTTCATGCGCACCCCGACGGACTCGCCGGTAGCGAGCGCTGGGTCGCGCCCCTCCCAGAGATGTGATCCGCGCCGCCGCGCCAGCCGAAGGCGGTCCAACCGCCGCGTGCCGCCACCGGGCGGCTCTAGTTGCGTGGCCCGGTTGCCGATGCTCTAGCCGAGATGTTGGGCGAGGAGTTCCCGCAGGTGCTCGCGCGTGCCGTGGCCGGCGACGCGGACGCCTTCGCCCGGCTGTGGCGGGCCACCCACCCGACCCTGCTGCGCTACCTGCGGGTCCGCGCCGGGGGGCGGGCGGAGGACCTGGCCGCCGAGACCTGGCTGAAGGTCGTCGAGCGGCTGCACACGTTCCGGGGCGACGAGCAGGGGTTCCGGGCCTGGCTGGTCACCATCGCCCGGCACCTGCACGTCGACGCGGTCCGGCGGGCGGCCCGCCGCCCGGAGGCGCCGACCGGCGACCAGCTGCTGCTCGACGCGGGTCCGGCCGCACCGGACCCGGCGGAGGTGGTGCTGGACCGGCTGTCCACCGAGGCGGCGCTGCGCCTGGTGGCCACGCTTCCCCCCGAGCAGGCCGAGATGGTCACCCTGCGGGTCGTCGTGGGGCTGGACGTCGCCCAGGTCGCCGCCCTCGTCGGCCGCCGGCCGGGCACGGTGCGGGTGGCGGTGCACCGGGGGCTGCGCCGGCTCGCCGCGGTGCTGGCCGGGGAGGCGGGGCCACCGGTGGCCGGGGAGGCGGGGCGACCGCTGGCCGGGGAGGCGGGGCGACCGCTGGCCGGGGGGGCAGTAACGCCCGCGGGCGTGGTGGCGTTCAGGCACCGAGATGCCTGAGAACCACGCGCCGCACGCCGACCGGCCCCCCGCCCAGGGGGCGCTCGGGGAGCTGCTCGCCGCGCTGACCGCGCCGGCCACGCCGGAGGAGCTGCGCGCCGAGGCGGAGGTGCGGGCAGCGTTCGTCGCCGCCAGGGGATCGGGCCGCTCGCCCGGGGCGCACCCGCGCCGCCGGTTCCGATCCGGGAGGCCCGTCGTGCTGTCCCTCCTCGCCGGCAAGCTGGCCGCCGGCGCCGCCGCGGTCACCCTCGGCGCCACCGCTGCCGCCGCGTACGCCGGGGCCCTGCCCGCCCCCCTGCAGGAGCTGGCCCACCGCACGGTCCGCGCCCCGGCCGCGGGCGCCGTGACCGTGGTCCCGGCCACCCCGTCCCCCACCGGCACCGCCCAGCCCACCCCCAGTGCGAGCCCCAGCCCCACACCGTCGCCCACCGGGGCCGGGCAGGGGCCGGACGCGACCGGGCCGGCGGTCTTCGGCCTGTGCACCGCCTACCGCAGCGGCGGGCTGGCACCGAGCTCCACGGCGTACCGGTCCCTCGCCGCGGCCGCCGGCGGCCCCGGCGGCATCGACGCCTACTGCGCCACCGTCCCCGCCCCGGGACGGGCGCCGGGCGCCCGCCCGACCCCGGCGCCCGCGGTGACC
>JBMOMH010000333.1:0-2578 GCA_049323135.1 Actinomycetota bacterium | reverse complement strand
CCGGAGGAGACCGCCCCCGGGGACCCGCCGAACACCGTCGTCCGGGTCCGCGAGCCCCGGCAGCGCGGCGGCGAGGACGAGGTGACCTCCCTGTCGGGATCCACCCGGCTCGCCGCGAAGAAGCAGCGCCGCCGGGAGGGCCGGGAGGCCGGCCGCCGCCGCCCGGCGATCCTCAGCGAGTCGGAGTTCCTCGCCCGCCGCGAGTCGGTCGACCGGGTCATGGTGGTCCGCCAGGCCGACACCCGGATCCAGATCGCCGTGCTCGAGGACGGGGTGCTCGTCGAGCACTTCGTTGCCCGCACCACCGGCAGCGACAGCATGGTGGGGAACGTCTACCTCGGCCGGGTGCAGAACGTGCTGCCGTCGATGGAGGCGGCCTTCGTCGACATCGGCCGCGGCCGCAACGCCGTCCTCTACGCGGGCGAGGTCAACTGGGACGCGGTCGGCATGGAGGGCCAGCCGCGCCGCATCGAGCTCGCCCTGAAGTCGGGGCAGTCCGTCCTCGTCCAGGTCACCAAGGACCCGGTCGGGCACAAGGGGGCCCGGCTGACCAGCCAGGTCAGCCTGCCCGGCCGCTACCTCGTCTACGTGCCGGACAGCTCGCTCACCGGCATCAGCCGCAAGCTGTCCGACGTGGAGCGCAACCGGCTCAAGTCGGTTCTGCGCGGGGTGCTCCCGGAGGACGCCGGGGTCATCGTGCGAACCGCCGCGGAGGGGGCCAGCGAGGACGAGCTGGCCCGCGACGTGTCCCGGCTGCGGGCGCAGTGGGAGGACATCGGACGCAAGGCGGCCACCGCCAGCGCCCCCGCGCTGCTGTACGCCGAGCCGGACCTGGCCATCCGCGTGGTGCGGGACATCTTCAACGAGGACTTCACCCGGATGGTGGTGTCCGGCGCGGACGTGTGGGACACCATCGAGCAGTACGTGGGGTGGGTGGCCCCCGACCTCGCCCCGCGCCTGGAGCGCTGGACCGGGCCGCAGGACGTGTTCGCCGCCTACCGCATCGACGAGCAGCTGCTCAAGGCGCTGGACCGCAAGGTGTGGCTGCCCTCGGGGGGGTCGCTGGTCATCGACCGCACCGAGGCCATGACGGTCATCGACGTGAACACCGGCAAGTTCACCGGCAAGGGCGGCAACCTCGAGGAGACGGTCACCCGCAACAACCTGGAGGCCGCCGAGGAGATCGTCCGCCAGCTGCGGCTGCGCGACGTGGGCGGGATCATCGTCGTCGACTTCATCGACATGGTGCTGGAGAGCAACCGTGACCTGGTGCTGCGGCGGCTGCTGGAGTGCCTGAGCCGGGACCGCACCAAGCACCAGGTCGCCGAGGTCACCTCGCTGGGCCTGGTGCAGATGACCCGCAAGCGGGTCGGGCAGAGCCTGCTGGACGTGTTCTCCGAGCCCTGCGAGCGGTGCAACGGCCGGGGGCTGATCGTGCACACCGAGCCGGTCGACGAGCGACCCGGCGGGGATCGGCGGGACCGGGGCCGGGCCGCCACGGCCGCGCCGGCGGCCACCGGGCCGGCTGCTGGGCCGGCTGCTGGGGTAGCCGCAGAGGTGGCCGCAGAGGTGGCCGCGGACGCCGACCTGGAGGTGGTTGGCGCGGCGGCCGAGCCTGACGCCGAGCCGGCCAGCGAGGCGGCCCCCCGGCGGCGGCGCGCCGGGCGGCGCAGCGGGGCGGCGGTGGCCGCGGACTGAGCCGTCGGCCGCCGGCCGCGGGTGGCCCCGCCGGTGCGTCCTGTACCCTGTGCAGGTTGGCCGGCTCGGCTCGCCCGGTGCCGCGCGCCCGGCGACGGGCGGCCAGCACCCGAAGGTCCGGCGGCCACCCGCACGGGGCCGTCACGAGCAAGGCGACGAACCAGGTAGGAGAACCCGCGGTGTACGCGATCGTCCGGGCCGGCGGCCGTCAGGAGAAGGTGGCGGTCGGTGACGTGCTCACCATCGACCGCATCCCTACGCAGACCGGCGGCACGGTGCAGCTGCCCGTGCTGCTGCTCGTCGACGGGGAGCAGGTCACCAGCGCGCCGGCCGACCTCGCCGGGGTGACGGTCACCGCCGAGGTGGTGGAACCCACCAAGGGACCCAAGATCCACATTCTTAAGTACAAGAACAAGACCGGCTACCGCAAGCGGCAGGGCCACCGCCAGGCCCTGACCCGCGTGAAGGTCACCGGCATCCAGACGACGAGGTAGGGCAGGCCACATGGCGCACAAGAAGGGCGCGTCCTCGACCCGCAACGGCCGGGACTCCACGGCCAAGCGGCTGGGCGTCAAGCGGTACGGCGGCCAGGACGTGGCCGCCGGGGAGATCCTGGTCCGCCAGCGCGGCACCCACTTCCACCCCGGGAGCAACGTCGGACGCGGCGGGGACGACACGCTGTTCGCGCTGGTCGCCGGCGCCGTCCAGTTCACCACCCGGCGGGGCCGCCGCGTGGTGAACATCCTCCCCGGCGAGTAGGTCCGCCGGGTCCCCAGCCGGACCGCAGGGCAACCGCGCCGAGCAGCACGGCATCAGCACCGCGGCCAGCACGCACACAGCACGGCCCACAGCACGGAAAGCACTGAACGAGCACCGACGG
>JBMOMH010000332.1:0-2579 GCA_049323135.1 Actinomycetota bacterium | reverse complement strand
TCCAGCGCGGCGAGCAGCACATAGCCGGGACCGCTGAACGCGCGCACCCAGGTGAGGGTCGGGTAGAGGAACGCCGCCCCGGCCAGCCCCCCGACCAGCAGCCGGCTGCGCCAGCCGGCGCCGGCCACGGCCACGGTGAGCACGGTGACCCCGAGGACGGCCAGCGGCCACCAGCCGCGGGGCGGCATGCTCAGCGCGAGCAGGCCCCCCGCGGCCAGGCCGAGCCCGGCCCGCAGTCTGGGGCCGGCTCGGGTGACCACCCGGCCAGCCTACGGGCCGGGGCACCCCGGCCCGGCTGGCTCGGCTCGGCCGGGGGACGGGGTCAGGTGTTCGGGGTCAGGTGTTCGCGGGGGCGGCGCTGATGTCGGCCAGGGCGGACCGCTCGTCCCGCTCCATGGCCAGGTCGCCCAGGCTGAGCACGCCGACCGGGCGGTCCCCCTCGACGACGGGCAGCCGCCGGATGGCCTTCGACCGCATCAGCTGCACCGCCTGGTCGATCTTCGTGTCCGGGGTGACCTTGGCCACCTCGCCGCTGCACACCTCGCGGACCGGGGTGGCCGGGTCCTTCTCCAAGGCGAGGGCCCGGACCACGAGGTCCCGGTCCGTGACGATGCCGCACATCTTCCCGTTGTCCAGGACGATGACGTCGCCGACGTTGGACTGGCGCATCCGGCGGGCCGCCTCGACCACCGGGGCGTCCGCCTCGATCGTCACGAGCTCGTGGGTCATGACCTCCGCGACCGTGCTGGCCATGCCGTCCACCTCCTCTCTGTACGGGCTCCTCTGTACGGGCTCCGCGTACTGGTTGGTTGCTGCCTCCCGCCGCCTGCCCCCGCGCCGCCGGACGAAACGACCCCTCGCCCCCCGCATGAAGGCGTCCTTCTGGACTGTCTTGCGTAGTGAAGGACGCCTTCATGCGGTTGAGGCCGTGGGGGTGCCAGCCGCCGGGGTGAGGGGCTGGGCGGCCAGGCGGCGCAGCGCCTCGGCGAGCACCTCCGGGCGCTTGCAGAAGGCGAAGCGCACGTACGGCCGGCCGGCCGCCACGTCGTCGTAGAACACCTGGCTGGGGATCGCCACCACCCCGGCCCGGTGCGGCAGCATCCGGCAGAACGCCACCCCGTCGTCCCAGCCGAGCGGGCGGACGTCGGCGGTCACGAAGTAGGTGCCCCGGGGCACGAACACGTCCAGGCCCAGGCCGCGCAGCCCGTCGACGAGCAGGTCGCGGCGGGCCCGCAGCCCGGCCCGCAGCCCGGCGTAGTAGTCCTCGCCTAGGCGCAGGGCGGCCGCCACCGCCGGCTGCAGCGGGGCGGCCGACACGTAGGTAAGGAACTGCTTGGTCGTCCGCACCGCGGCCACCAGCTCCGGTGGCGCGGTCACCCAGCCGACCTTCCACCCGGTGACCGAGAACGTCTTGCCCGCCGAGGACACCGTGACGGTGCGCTCCCGCATGCCCGGCAGGGTGGCCAGCGGCACGTGCTGCCCGTCGTACACCAGGTGCTCGTAGACCTCGTCGGTGACCACGAGCAGGTCGTGCTCCCGGGCCACCGCGGCGACCGCGGCCAGCTCGGCGGGGGACAGCACCGCCCCGGTCGGGTTGTGCGGGCTGTTGAGCAGGATCAGCCGGGTGCGGGGGGTGACCGCCGCGCGCAGCGCCGCCGGGTCCAGCGCGAAGTCCGGGGGGCGCAGCTGCACCGGCACTCGCACCCCGCGGGCCATGGCGATACCCGCCGCGTAGGAGTCGTAGTACGGCTCCAGGGCGATCACCTCGTCGCCGTCGTCGACCAGCGCCAGCAGCGCCGCGGCGATGGCCTCGGTGGCGCCCGCGGTGACCAGCACCTCCTCGTCCGGGTCGTAGGCCAGCCCGTAGCAGCGCTGCTGGTGCTCGGCGATGGCCGCCCGCAGCTCGGGGATGCCAGGGCCCGGCGGGTACTGGTTGGCCCCGCTGCGCAGCGCGGTGACCGCCGCCTCCAGCACCTCGGCGGGCCCGTCGGTGTCCGGGAAGCCCTGGCCGAGGTTCACCGCCCCGGTCCGGGTGGCCAGGGCGGACATCTCGGCGAAGATCGTCGTACCCAGGCTGCGCAGCCGGGGGACCAGCGGGTCGACCATGCCGGCGACGGTACCCGGCCGTCTGGCAGGCTTCCGCCGTGCCCAGCGACCGTGACCTGCTGCTCGACCAGATCCGCGCCAAGGCCGTGGTGCACGGCCGGGTGGTGCTCTCCTCCGGGAGGGAGGCCGACTGGTACGTCGACCTGCGCCGGGTCACCCTCGACGGGGTGGCCGCCCCGCTGGTGGGCCGGGTGCTGCTGGACCTGACCGCCGACCTGTCCTACGAGGCGGTGGGCGGCCTGACGCTGGGCGCGGACCCGGTGGCCACGGCGATGCTGCACGCGGCCGCCGCCCAGGGCCGCCGCCTGGACGCCTTCGTGGTCCGCAAGGCGGAGAAGGCGCACGGGCTGCAGCGGCGAATCGAGGGCCCCGACGTGGCGGGCCGGCGGGTCCTCGTCGTCGAGGACACCTCCACCACGGGCGGGTCGGCGCTCACCGCCGTCGAGGTGCTGCGCGCCGCGGGCGCGCAGGTG
>JBMOMH010000331.1:0-2597 GCA_049323135.1 Actinomycetota bacterium | reverse complement strand
CCCGCCCTGGCCGCTGCGGGAGGTGGCGACCGGGCGGGGCGTGCTCGCCGTACGCGCCGCCCCCCCGCTGCGGGCCGGGGCCGCGCCGGCCCTGTTCGTCCACGGCCTGGGCGGGGCGTCGACGAACTGGACCGACCTCATGGCGCTGCTGCGGGACCGGCTCGACGGGGAGGCCGTGGACCTGCCCGGGTTCGGGTACTCCCCGCCCCCGGCGGACGGCGACTACACCCCCCGGGGGCACGCCGCGGCCCTGGTCGCACTGCTCGAGGCCAGGGGCCGGGGCCCGGTGCACCTGTTCGGCAACTCCCTCGGCGGGGCGGTCGCCGTCCGGCTGGCCGCGACCCGGCCCGACCTGGTCACCACCCTGACCCTGGTCAGCCCGGCCCTGCCCGACCTGCGGCCCCGGCGGGGCAGCCTGGGCCTGCCGCTGCTCGCCGCGCCGCTGCTCGGCGAGCGGCTGGCCGCGGCGCTGGCCCGGCAGGACCCTTACCGGCGGGCCGCGTCGGTGGTCCGCCTCTGCTTCGGCGACCCCTCGGCGGTCCCGCCGGAGCGGCTGGCCGAGGCGGCCGCGGAGGTGGCCCGCCGGGCCGAGCTGCCGCACAGCCAGGACGCCATGCTGGCCTCGCTGCGCGGCCTGCTCCTGGACTACGTGCGGGGCCCGGCCGGGCGGGCGGTGTGGCGCCTGGCCGCCTCCGTAGCCGCCCCCACCCTGCTCGTGTACGGCGGGAAGGACCGGCTCGTCGACGCCCGGATGGGCCCCCGGGCGCAGCGGACCTTCCCCGACGCGCGGCTGCTCGTGCTGCCCGACAGCGGGCACGTCGCACAGATCGAGCACGCCCCGGAGGTGGCGGCCGCCGTACGGGACCTGCTCGACGCCACGGCCGCCCGGGGGCGCCGGGCGGCCGACGGGGCCCCCGCCGGCCCGGAATGACGGCACGGATGGCACCGTTGAGATTCAGTACCGTCCGGCCCGCCCCCTGCGGCGCCGGCGCGTCACCGGTCAGCAACGGAGGAACCGTGTCCCTGCCCCCGCTCGTCGAGCCCGGCCGCCCCCTGACCGTCGAGGAGGTCCGCCGCTACTCCCGGCATCTGATCATCCCCGACGTGGGAATGGTGGGCCAGCAGCGGCTGACCAACGCCAAGGTGCTCGTCGTCGGTGCCGGCGGGCTCGGCGCCCCGGCCCTGATGTACCTGGCCGCGGCCGGGGTTGGCACCCTCGGCATCGTCGACTACGACGTGGTCGACGAGTCCAACCTGCAGCGGCAGGTCATCCACGGCCAGGGCGACGTGGGCCGGCCGAAGGCCCAGTCGGCCCGGGACCGGGTGCTGGAGATCAACCCGCACGTCGAGGTGGTGCTGCACGAGGAGCGGCTTGACTCGGGCAACGCGCTGCGCATCTTCGAGCCCTACGACCTGATCGTGGACGGCACCGACAACTTCGCCACCCGCTACCTGGTCAACGACGCCTGCGTGCTGCTCGGCAAGCCCTACGTGTGGGGCTCCATCTACCGCTTCGACGGGCAGGCGAGCGTGTTCTGGGCCGAGCACGGGCCCTGCTACCGCTGCCTGTACCCCGAGCCGCCGCCGCCGGGCATGGTCCCCTCCTGCGCGGAGGGCGGCGTGCTAGGGGTGCTCTGCGCGTCGATCGGGTCCATCCAGGTGACCGAGGCGATCAAGGTGCTCAACGGCATTGGCGAGCCCCTGGTGGGCCGGCTCATGGTGTACGACGCCCTGGAGATGAGCTACCGCACGGTGCGCGTCCGCAAGGACCCGGAGTGCCCGGTGTGCGGCAAGAACCCCACCATTACCGAGCTCATCGACTACGAGGCGTTCTGCGGCACGGTGAGCGACGCCGCGGCCGAGGCGGCCCGCGACGCGACGATCTCGGTGCGGGACCTCAAGGCGATGATGGACCGCGGGGAGGACTTCCTGCTGGTCGACGTCCGCGAGCCGAACGAGTACGAGATCGTCAACATCCCGGGGGCGGTGCTGATCCCCAAGGGCGAGATCGTCTCGGGCGCGGCCCTGTCCCGGCTGCCCCAGGACCGCCGCATCGTGCTGCACTGCAAGAGCGGTGCCCGGTCCGCGGAGGCGCTGGCGGTGCTCAAGGACGCCGGGTTCGCCGACGCCGTGCACGTTGGCGGCGGGGTCGTCGCCTGGGTGAACCAGATCGAGCCGCATAAGCCGACGTACTAGCCGATGTACTAGCCGACGTACTCGGCACTGGGCGGGCGACGCCTCGGCCGGCGCGTAACCGCGGCCCGGGGGCCTCGTTGGACCGGGGGAGCCCACCCCGGGAGGACCCGTGCCGCCTGCCCCACCCCGGCCTGCCCTTCGCGCCGCCGCCCTGCGGGCCCTGCTGGCCGTCCTCGTGGTGCTGGCCGGGCCGGCGCTGTTCCCCGGTACGGCGACCGCGGCGCCCCCGTGGGCACCGGCGGCGAGTGCCGCCGTCCGCCCCGGGGCGATGACCGGGTCTTCCGGCATGAGTGTGGGTGAGCACCGGGGATGAGGGGGCGAGTTCTGCTTGTAGGGCAGCGGGGTGTGGGTCACCCGGCTGGGGCCGTGGGTCGCACCCGTGTTGTGGCGCCGCCCGGCAG
>JBMOMH010000330.1:0-2641 GCA_049323135.1 Actinomycetota bacterium | reverse complement strand
AGGTCGTCGACGTCGCCGGCTGGAAGAACGCCGCGCTGCTGGAGGCCGCCGGCTACCTCGGGCCCGTCTACGAGGAGCCGGCGGCCGAGCGCGAGCCGGCGGACCCGAGCGACCAGGGCGACCCGGCCAGCCCGGCACCTGAGGCGCCGGCCCGCCGCCGCCGCACCACCAAGGAGGAGTAGGCCATGCCACTCAACGACGGCGCGCTCAACGCGGGCGCGGACGCGATGGCCGGGAAGATCACCCACCTGGCGCTGCACACCGCCGACCCCGGCGCCGGCGGCGGCAACGAGAGCACCGCGGCCCGGGTGATCGCCGGGTGGCCGGCGGCCAGCGCCGGCGACATCTCGGTGAGCAACAAGGCGTTCACCGGCGGCGCCGCGTCCGGGCCATGCACGTACGTAGGCCTGTGGGGGGAGGCCGCCCGGGTGGCGATCTCCTCCGCCGACGCGCCCAGCAACGTCATCACCACCTCGGCCGCGCACGGCTTCGCGGTCGGCGACCCGGTCGTGTTCCGCGGGTCCGTGCCCGCCGGGCTGTCCACCACGACGCTGTACTACGTGGCCTCCGTGCCGTCGGCCACCACACTGACGGTGTCGACGACCCGCGGCGGCGCCGCGGTGGACATCACCGCCACCGGCACCGGCGAGGTCGGCCGGTTCTACGGCTCGTACGCCCTCACCGGCGACCAGGCGTTCAACGCCGCCGGCGAGTACACGATCACCTCACTGGCGCTCAACGGGTCGTCCTCCTGACGACCCCGGGGTAGGAGGGCGGCCCGGTGGTCACCTTCACCGACGACTTCAACCGGGCCGACTCCACCAACAACCTCGGCAACGGCTGGACCGGCTTCACCACCACCTACAGCATCGTCGCCAACCAGGCCGCCCCGGCCGGCACCGGCACCCGCTGCGCGAAGGCGCCGGTCAGCCCGACCACCCGGACCGTCTACGCCGAGGCCACCTACTCGGCCCTGGTCTCTGGCACGTTCACCGGGGTGGCGGTCGCGCTGCCGGCCACCTTGGGCTCGGCCGCCTCCACCACCGGTGCCGCCTATGTGCTGTGGGCCACCGGCTCTCCCCCGAACACCATCTCGATCCGCTACAAGCCGGCGGGCGGCAATGTCACCAGCATGACCGGCGGCACCGGCACCCCCTCCACCGCCTACGCCTGGCAGCCCGGGGACCGGATGCGCCTGGAGGCCGACCTGAACGAGGCCGGCGACGTGGTGATGCTGCGCGGCTACGTCAACGGCGGGCTGCTGGTCTCCTACGTCCCGGCCGCCGCCCAGACCGTCACCGGCGGCCAGAAGGGTGTCGGGCTGTACACCGGCACCGCATCGACGTCCCAACGGTTCGACGACTTCGCCGGCGGGGACGTCGAGACCCCGGTGGAGTTCTACACCACCACCCGGCACCAGGGCCCGGCCACCGTCCAGTTCGCCAACGAGGACAAGGCACAGTCCAAGGTGTGGCGGGTCGGCGCCGCCTGGCACGGCATCCTGCACGCCACCGCCAGCCCGTACTTCGAGATCCGCCGCTTCGACGGCACCTCCTGGGTGGCCACCGGCGCCACCTACGACGACGACCCGGCCGCGCACGCCGACGCGCTGTGGGACCAGGCCAGCCAGACCCTGTACGTGCTCTCGGTCACCACCACCACGATGAAACTGTGGAAGTGGACCTGGGACGGGGCCGCGTACACCTCGGTGATCTCCGGGCTACAGATCGGCACCACCGGGTCCGAGACCGCCACCCTGGCGTTGGACTCCCTGGGCCGGCTGTGGCTGGCCCGCACCACCGCGGCGGCCGCCGTCGAGTTCGCCCACTCCACCACCGACCACGCCACCTGGACCGCGCCGGCCGTGGTGCCCGGCAGCCCGACCCTGAACGCCGACGACATCTGCGCGATCGTCGCGTTCTCCGGGCGGATCGGGATCGTGTGGTCCAACCAGGTGAGCACCAACGAGGAATTCGCCTGGCACACCGACACCGACCCGGACACTGCCTGGACGCTGGAGACCGCGGCGATGCCGGCCGGCGGCGCCGACGACCACGTCAACATCAAGGAGTACGGCGGACGCCTGTTCGTGGCGATGAAGCGCCTGGACGACTCCATCGCCCTGGTGCACCGCTCCACCGCCGGGGTGTGGAGCGAGCACGTCATCGCCGGGTCCGGGTTCTCCTACACCCGCCCGCAGTGCGTGGTGGACGCCACCAACGAGCGGGTGCTGGTGTTCTGGACCAGGATCGGCGGCGGCGACCTGTGGATGTCCCACGCCCCGCTGAGCGACTTGAACGCCTGGTCCACCCGGACCAAGGTGATCGACAGCGGCTTCACCGGGGTCGTGGACGACGTCTCGGTGTCCAAGCAGGCCTGGACCACCACCGGCGAGGGTGTTGCGCTGGTGGCCACCTCGAACGTCCCGTACACCTACTGGACCGTGCTGGCTCAGGTGCCCGGCGTGGACCCGCCTCCGACCGGCGCCGCCGCCGGCACCTGGACCGCCACTGGCGCCGCCGCCGGGGCTACCGGCCGGCGCGGCCAGGCCACCGGCGCCTGGGCCGCGGCCGGGAGCGCGAGCGGACGCAAGCCGTCCGGTGGTGCCGCCGCCGGCACCTGGACCGCGGCCGGGGCCGCG
>JBMOMH010000329.1:0-2653 GCA_049323135.1 Actinomycetota bacterium | reverse complement strand
AGGCCGGCGCCGAGCATCGTGGCCAGCAGCCAGCCGCCCAGCCGGCGCTGCCCGCGCAGGGCCAGCCAACCGGCCAGGACGAGCACGGCGCCCCGCCAGGGCCATGGCGCGAGCACCGTGCTGATCCAGGCCAGCGCGGTGACCAGCGCGGGGTCGGCGAGGACCCACCGGTGCAGGCCCACCGCCACCTGTTCGTCGAGCCGCACCAGGGGCGCCCAGGAGGCGGCGACGAGGACGGCGAGGACGAGGAACCCGGCCAGTAGCGCGCCGAGGGTGCCGCTGGCTGGTCCGCCGGCTGGGCCCCCGCTGCGCATGGCCGGCATCCTTCCCTCCCCGGTGCCGGCGGGAACCGCGGGGCCGGGCGACCGGGGGTCGGGGCGGCCGGGGGCCGGGTGGCCGGGGGCCGGGTGGCCGGGGGCCGGGTGGCCGGGGGCCGGGCCGCTAGTCTCGTACGCCGTGATCGACCTGCGTCTGCTGCGCGAGCACCCCGACCTGGTCCGAGACTCGCAGCGGCGCCGCGGGGAGGACCCGTCCCTGGTCGACGCGGTGCTGGCCGCCGACGCGGCGCGCCGCGCCGCCATCACCCGGTTCGAGGCGCTGCGCGGCGAGCAGAAGGCGCTGGGCCGGGCGGTGAGCCAGGCGCAGGGCGCCGAACGGGACCGGCTGTTGGAGCGGGGCCGGGCGCTGGCCGCCGAGGTGAAGGACGCCGAGTCGGCGCAGTCCGCCGCGGAGGCCGAGCTGTCCCGCCACGCCCTGGGGCTGTCCAACCTGGTGGCCGACGGGGTGCCCGCTGGCGGCGAGGACGACTACGTGGTGCTCGAGCACGTGGGCACGCCCCGGGACTTCGCGGCCGAGGGCTTCCCGCCGCGGGACCACCTGGAGCTGGGCGAGCGGCTCGGCGCGATCGACACCGAGCGGGCCGCGAAGGTGTCCGGGGCCCGCTTCTACTACCTCACCGGGGTCGGGGCGCTGCTCGAGCTGGCCCTGGTCAACCTGGCGGTGGCCCAGGCGCTGGACGCCGGGTTCGTCCCGGTGATCCCGCCGGTGCTGGTCCTACCCCGGGCGATGGAGGGCACCGGGTTCCTCGGCCAGGCGGCGGAGAACGTGTTCCACCTGGAGCGGGACGACCTCTACCTGGTGGGCACCTCGGAGGTCCCGCTGGCGGCGTACCACAGCGACGAGATCCTCGACCCGGCGACGCTGCCCCGCCGGTACGCCGGGGTCTCCCCCTGCTTCCGCCGGGAGGCCGGCTCGTACGGGCGGGACACCCGGGGCATCTTCCGGGTGCACCAGTTCGACAAGGTGGAGATGTTCTCTTTCTGTACGCCGGCGGAGGCGGCGGCCGAGCACGAGCGGCTGCTGGGCTGGGAGAAGGAGTTCCTCGGCCGGCTGGAGCTGCCGTTCCGGGTGATCGACGTGGCCGCCGGCGACCTGGGGGCCAGCGCGGCGCGCAAGTACGACTGCGAGGCGTGGATCCCCAGCCAGGGCCGCTACCGGGAGCTCACCTCCACGTCGAACTGCACCGAGTTCCAGGCCCGCCGGCTCGGGGTGCGTGCCCGGTTCCCGGACGGGGTGGGCCCGGTGGCCACCCTGAACGGCACCCTGTGCGCGATCCCGCGCACCATCGTGGCGCTGCTGGAGAACCACCAGCGCGCCGACGGCTCGGTGTACGTGCCCGCGGCGCTGCGGCCGTGGCTGGGCGGGCGGGAGACCCTGGAGCCGGTGGGCGCTGCGTAGCGCCCCGGGGGAGAATGGGGTCCGTGCCCGTCCCCCAGCTGGTCGCCACGGACCTGGACGGCACCCTGGTCCGCAGCGACGGGACCGTGTCGGCGCGGACGGTCCGGGCCCTGCGGGCCGTGGAGCGCGCCGGAGCCGCCGTGGTGTTCGTGACCGGTCGACCGCCGCGTTGGCTGGCCGAGGTGGTCGAGGCCACCGGGCACACCGGGCTGGCCGTGTGCGCGAACGGCGCGGTGCTCTACGACCTGCACACCGAGCGGGTGCTGGAGACCTTCCCGCTGGCCGAGGAGGTGGGGCTGGCCGTGGTGCGGGCGCTGCGCGCCGCCCTGCCCGAGGTGGGCTTCGCCGTGGAGACCGAGGCCGGCTTCGGCCACGAGGCGGGCTACGTGCCGCGCTGGCCGCCGCCGCAGGCGCGGGTCGCCCCGGTGGAGGAGCTGCTGGACGCGCCGGCGGTGAAGCTGCTGGCCCGGCACGGGGGCTTGGACGCCGACGAGCTGCTCGCCGCGGCGCGGGAGGTGGTCGGGGACCTGGTCGAGTGCACCCACTCCAGCCGGGACGGGCTGGTGGAGATCAGCGCCAGCGGGGTGAGCAAGGCCAGCACGCTGGCCCGGGTGTGCGCGGAGCGCGGCCTGGGCGCGCCGGACGTGCTGGCCTTCGGGGACATGCCCAACGACCTGCCCATGCTGGCCTGGGCGGGTACGCCGTACGCCGTGGCCAACGCCCACCCCGACGTGCTGGCCGCGGTGCCCCGGCGTACCGCCAGCAACGACGAGGACGGGGTGGCCCAGGTGCTGGAGCGCCTCTACCCGGTGGCCTGACCCGTTCCAGCGCGGCCCTGGCCACGCCGACGATGATCGGCTGTGACGTTGTTGACGTGTCGTGCGGCGTGTTGCGTCAACAACGTCACACTCGATCT
>JBMOMH010000328.1:0-2678 GCA_049323135.1 Actinomycetota bacterium | reverse complement strand
CGCCCCGGACCACCCCCAGGCCCCGCCGGGCCGGGTGCCCTCCGGGATCGCCAGGACGGTCAGCCCCCAGGCGAGGACCCGGGCCGCGCCGCCCCCCGGGTCGACCGGGGCCGCGATCACGTCCACCCGGTCCCCGGGCCGGAGCAGGCCGACCACGCCCGGGTCGGCGATCCGCAGCGGGACCGCGACCAGGTCCCCGGCGCCGCCGCCACTCCCCGTGGTGCCGGCGGAGCCGGTGGCGGTGGCGAGGAGGGCCGGTCCCAGCAGCCGGACGTCGGTGAGCACCTCCCCGGCGCGTACCGGCCCGGCCAGGGTCCGGCCGACCGCCTGACCGGTCCTGGTCAGCGCGCCGTCGGGGACGAGCGCGCGGGGCCGCGCGGCGGTCCGGACGTGCTCCGCGCCGACGGTAAGGCCCCCCGGCAGGGTCCGGGCGGCGACGAGGACCTGCGTCGTGGGGGGTGGGGGTGGCCGGACGGCGGCCAGCCCGGCGGCCACCGCGGCCGCGACGCAGCCGGCGGCCAGGGACCTGCGTCGGGCCAGCACGGCCCGGCGGAGGCGACGCAGGGTGCGGGCCCAGTCGGCGCGGACACCAGTCATGCCCCAGGACGCTAGCCAGGTACGCCGACGCTCTCCGGCGCTCGTCCACAGGCCGGCGCGGGCCCTGGGTCCTCGGGGGGGGCGCCGGCCAGGTGGCCGGACCGGCCGGTCAGGCCGCCGGTTCCTTGCTGGCCGTGCTTGGGCTGGTGCTGCTCCCCGAGCCTTGGGTAGCCGCGGCGCCGGTCGAACCGGTCGAGCCGTTCGAGGCGGTCCCCGTGGCCGGGCCGTCGCCGCCCTTGGCCGCGCCACCCCCCGCGTCGCTGGCACCGGCCGGCTCCGTGGCGGAGCCGGCCTTGGCCTTCCCGTTGCTGGCGGCCCGGCTGTCGGTCCGGTAGAAGCCGGAGCCCTTGAACACCACGCCGACCGGGGAGAACACCTTGCGCAGCCGCCCGGCGCAGGCCGGGCACTCGGTCAACGGCTCGTCGGTGAACCTCTGCACCACCTCGAGCTGCTCCCCGCAGGCGGTGCAGGCGTACTGGTAGGTCGGCAACGTGTCCTCCTGCGCTCCCGCGAGGCCAACCCGGCCCGGTTGGCACTCCGGTCCCTCGACTGCTAATGGTGCGTCATGCGGGCCCGTCCCGTCCACCTGGGTAGGCCCCAGGAAGATCACCTGGGCGACCCGAAGTCCGGCCGGACGGGCTGGTAGTCCCCGCCCAGCAGCGGCGAGGAGATCACCAGGTCGGCGGTGGCCAGGTTCGACGCGACGACGACGTTCCACACCGTGGCGATCCGCAGCAGCGCCTTGACGTCCGGGTCGTGCGGCTGCGGCTCCAGCGGGTCCCAGAAGAAGATCAGCACGTCGATCAGCCCCTCGGCGATCCGCGCGCCGATCTGCTGGTCGCCGCCCACCGGGCCGGACAGGAACCGGGTCACCGACAGCCCCAGCTCGTACTCCAGGATCGTGCCGGTGGTGCCCGTGGCATAGAGGACGTGGCTGCGCAAAGTGTCCCGGTTGTACCCCGCCCAGCGCACGAGCTCGGGCTTCTTGTTGTCGTGGGCGACCAGGGCGATGTGCCGGGGGGGAACGGTGGGTGCGGCCATCACTCGGGCTCCTTCGGTACGCCGGACCGGACGCGGTCGGCCCCAGCCTCCCCTGGCCAGGTGTCCGGGCCGTTACCCGATCGACGGCGACGTTCGTGCCGTGTTACCCGCCGCGCCGTCTGCGGGCCGGAGCCCGTCCGGAGCGGCCGGCGTACGGCGGCCAGTCCGGCAGTCAGTCCGGCAGGAGCATGTTCACCAGGAAGCTGACCAGGGTGACCACCAGGGCACCCAGCAGCGCCGCACCGAACCCGGTGACGTGGAAGGGCAGCCCCAGCAGACCGGCCAGCCACGACGTCAGCAGCAGCATGAGCGCGTTGACCACGAAGGTGAACAGGCCCAGGGTGAGCACGTACAACGGCAGGGTCAGCAGCCGGACCACCGGCTTGACCAGGGCGTTCACCAGGCCGAAGACCGCCGCCACGGCGAGCAGGGTGAGCAGGCCGCGGGGGATGGAGGGGCTGGTCAGGGTGATGCCGCCGACCACGGCGATGGCCACCGCGAGGGCGGCGGCGTTGGCCAGGAGGCGGACGAGCAGGCCCTTCACGCAGGGCACTGTGCCACACCGGTGGGCCCCGGGAGCGGCAACCGCAGCCAACCCTCCGGCGTGGCGGCCGCGTTGACCGGTCGGTCGTGCGGGTCGGCGGGCAGCCGGGCCAGCACCTCCCCCGCATAGAGCAGGGCGACCACGGGCCGCCCCGGCGGGACCCGGGCTAGCACCCGGTCGTACGAGCCGCCGCCCCGCCCCAGCCGGACCCCCCGGTGGTCGACGGCTAGCGCCGGGACGACCACGACGTCGGCCTCGCGGACCGCCTCCCGGCCCAGCCGCGGTCCCTCGGGCTCGCGCAGCCCGCGGGCGGCGACCGCCAGGGCGCCCGCCCCGGCGTACCCGGCCCAGTCCAGGTCCCGGTCCGGGCACAGCACCGGCAGCAGGACCCGCACCCCGGCGCTGCGCAGCCGGTCCAGCAGGGGGAGGGTGCCCGGCTCGGTGCCGATGCCCACGTACGCCGCCACGGTGTGGGCCGCGCGGACCTCCGGCGCGG